>NZ_JBIATA010000035.1:0-104785 GCF_042891295.1 Streptomyces sp. NPDC001902
ATCCACACCAGGCCAGAAGGCCCTCACCCATTTCAAGATCCCTCAACCGAGACCTACATCACCCGTCCACAACCTCCCCGGACAGAACACCTAGGGCGCGCTGGACCGCCCTTTCCTGCCGCCTGCCCTGCGCTCCGCGCACCCCTCGGGCGCTGGGCGCCCTCGGTGGGCAGTTGCCCTTGGTAGGCAGCCCCCCTCCGCTGTGGGCGAGGCCGGCAGACGGTCGAGGGCAATAGTTTCGCCATAAGGGGGCTTACGGCGGGGCAAAGGAGCCGGGGTACTTCCGGAAGCGACCTTCCAGACATTTGGCACGGCGGATCCGCGCGTTCCGTCGATACCCGCCAGGCGCCGGACCCGAACCCTGGTCGGGTCCCACTATCCAGACAGGGCTCGGGCGCTAGCCCTGCACCAACCTTCATGATCAATTCCGGGCCGCAGTTCCGCAGTACCCAAAAGGTTATCCCCGTAATCACAACATCCTCCGCCCAGTTGCAGCACCACAGGTCAGAGCGTCACGGAGTCGGGTATCAAGCTCCCCTGCCGCACACCACACCAGGTCAGACGTCAGACCAGGGCTACATATACGTAACTCAAATACCCAAGGTCAGCGCATCGAGCATGTCGTAACTAGAGAGAAAGTCGACAGCCGGCACCGCCTACCAGGCGCATCTGGCGCTGGCCGAGCTTCCGCCCGCCCGGGCCGTGGACACCTCGGACGTGCTGGCGCAGCTGGAGGGCTTGGACTTCCCCGTGGACTTCACCGTCGACCTGCAGATCGTGCCTGCGGACCGGGCGAAGCAGCAGGTGCAGCGCAAGAAGCGGGAGCTGCTGGACCAGGCCGAGCAGTACGGCGCCCAGCCCACCGGCATGCCGCACTCGCTGCCCCACGCCGCCGGTGACCTGGCAGAGGAAGACGCCCGGCTGTCGCGCAGCAGTGTCGAGGTCGAAGTCCAGTCCGTCACGGTGCTGACCGTGTGGGGCGAGGACCCCGGGCTGTGCGACGCCCGGGCGCGGGCCCTGGCCGCGGTGCTGTCCGGGGCGGACTACCGGGCGATCCGCCCGCACGGCATGCAGGAGCATCTGTTCGCCCTCGGCCTGCCGGGAGCGGTGCGGCCGCCGGTGGTGAGGGAGTTCACCCAGCACCAGCTCTCCCAGGACTGGGCCGCTTCCGGCGCGTTCACCTCCATGTACGTGGGCGACCCCACGGGTCTGATGGTCGGTGTGGATCTGGACTGCGGCACCATCCGCCCGGTCCTGCTCAACATCGCTGACGCCCCGCAGCGCAACGCGTCCGCTTCGGTCGGGATCGTCGGCGACCTTGGCGCCGGTAAGAGCGTGGTGGAGAAGCTGCTGACCTGCTCGGTGGTGGATCGTGGCGGGCGGGCGATCGTCATCGACCGCACCCCGGTCAAGGAGTGGGCCGGCTTCGGCCGCTCCGCCGCCGGAGACCGCTGCCAAGTCATCGACGCCGCGAAGGCCGAGCTGTCGATCGACCCGCTGCGGGTGTTCGGCGGCCGGACCGGCGCCCACTACGCCCTGTCCTACCTCACGCTGCAGCTCGGCGTGGGACCGATGAGCGCCGCTGGCGCGGTCCTCCATCACGCAGTCGAGCACGCGGCCGCGGCCCAGAAGCCGTCCATGGCCCACGTCCTGGAGGCGTTGAACGCGCTTGCCGCCGACGACCAGGTGCCCGGCACCCGGCGGGATGCGGCCGCGACCATGGCCGACCTGGTCAGCATCGTCGCCGCGAACCCGCTCGCCGCGATGGTGTTCGACCCGGACTTGCCGCCGGTCTCCCTCGAGGGCGACCTCGGCGCCGACATGGTGGTGGTGACCACGGCCGGGCTCACGCTGCCGCCGAAGGAGGCCTTCGGGAACATCGACGTGCTGCGTCAGCAGCCGCTGGAGGCGCTGATCGGCCGGGCGGTGCTGTACCTGATCGCGGCGCTTGCACGGCAGGCCGCGTTCACCGACCCGGGCCGGTTCTGCGCGATCGCGCTGGACGAGTGCTACTGGCTCACCTCGAGCGCGGAAGGCTCCGCACTGGTGTCGGAGATCCTCCACGACGGCCGCAAGCACGCCGCCGGCGTCGTCCTCGGCGCCCACGACGTCGACGAACTCGGCCCCGACGCGGGTCTGCTGGCCTACAAGCTGCTGGCCCGCACCAGCGACCACGCCCGCGCGGCCAAGGGTCTCGCCTTCCTCGGCCTCGACGGTGAGTCCGAGGATCTGGTGCGGCTGGTCACCACTGGCCTGTCGCCGGTCGGCCAAGCTGGCCGGGAAGGCGAGATGCTGCTGCGTGACCCGCGCATGCAGGTCGGCCGGATCAAGGTCCACGTGCCGCCCGTGCCCAGGATCCAGCAGGCCATCTTCACCACCCCCGGCGCGGACCGCGCGCCGGCGGCCGCCGGGAGCTCCCGGTGAAGCGCGACTGCAGCCAGAGGCGGCTGCTGCTGGCAGGGACGACCGTGCTGGTCATCATCGCGTGCACGGTCGCAGCGTGGGTGCTACCCCGCCCGACCGCGGCCGCGATCCCCGAGCCCGTCGCGGTGGGGCAGAACGTCACCGTCACCGCCTCGGCCCGGGAAGTCGGTGACGGCCCGTGCGATCTGATCGCCGGGCCAGCCCGCACGTACTGCGGGCCTCAGCCCTCTTCGTCGATCGCCATCTCCAAGAGCAGGTCGGGCCAGAGGCTGTGGCTGGTGGGGTTCTCCACTGCGGCAATCGCGGCCGCGGTCGGGCTCGCGATCACGTCCGGACACCGCAGGGGGCAGCGATGAGGCGTTTCGATCGCGGCACTCTGCGCTCCGCCGGATTCGTCGCGCTGCTCGTGGTGGTGTTCCTGACGGTGAACACATCCGTTGCCGCGGCCGCCGACCACGCGGCCTCCGCTGGCGGGGGCCTGTTGGCGCCGCTGAACGTCACCACGTCCGAGGGCGCTCCCTTGAACGGGTATGAGCTGCGGGCCGACGGCGGCGACATCACAGACGTCACCCGCCAGTTCCAGACCTTCATCCTGGGTGGTCTGTTCTCCCTGGTGCGACTCCTGGTCGGGCTGGCGTGCTGGCTGATCGGGTTCGCGTTCGAATTTCCGCTGCTGACCGCCATGCTCCGCCCGGCCCAGGCGCTCTCCGACGCCTACGCCACCCACGTGGTCGGCGCGATCGGCCTGGAAGGTGTGTTGCTGGCGTGGGCGTTCGTGTTCGGTCTGATCCTGGTCGCCCGCGGCAAGGTCGGCCGCGGTGTGGGAGAGATCTTCCTGACGCTGCTGATCGCGGCACTGGCCGCCTCAGCGTTCGTCCGGCCAGACTACCTGCTCGCCAAGAACGGGCCACTGGACCAAACCCACCAGGCCGCCGTCGAACTCGCGGCCATCACCAGCTACTCCTACTTCGGCGCCACCCCCGCCAACGGCCCGGCCAGCCCGGCCTGTGACCGCGTCGACCGCCCCGCACCGGCCATCTGCACCAGCCCGGCGGTGGGCGGCGGGACCGACGTGGCGAAGTCCGTGCAGGACGCCCTGACCAACGCGCTGGTCGTCAAGCCGTTCCAGTTGCTGCAGTACGGGCGGCTGCTGGACGACGGCAAGCCGGAGAACCGGGCCGCCTACGCCGCGCACCTGAAGATGGTCAAAAGCGCCGACGAGACCAAGAAGGACGACAGCAGTCCGTGCGACTCGATTCCCGGGCCGGCGAAGGACTACTGCAACGGCACCGCCACCTCACCGCTGGATCAGAGCCCCGAGGACGCAAAGTTCAGCGCGCTGCTGGACGACCTGGACAACGCCGGCGACGTCGGGAAGGAGGCCGCCGACTACGCCCGGACCCCGTCGTGGGACCGGATCGGCGGGGTCCTGCTGCTGGGCATCGCCGCCGTGGTCATCGCGGCGATGGCCGTGTCGCTCGCCCTGATCCTGCTGGGCACCCAGGCCGCCGACGTCGCCGCGGCCGCCGTCGGCGGGATCACGTTCATCTGGGGCATGCTGCCCGGCCCGTCCCGCATGGCCGTGTGGCGGTGGCTCGGCACGTTCCTTGCGTCGGTGATGGTCATGTTCAGCACCGCCATGGTCATCCCGATGTTCGGCATCGGCGTCGACGCGCTCCTCACCTCCAGCAACGGCAACCTCATGGTGGAGCGGCTGCTGCTCTTGGACGCCTTCGCGATTGCCGCTCTGGCGTTCCACCGGCGGCTGATGGCCGCCACCGTCCAGTTCGGGCAGCGTCTCGCGCTGCGGATGCGGTACGCCAAGGTCGGTGGCACCCACCTGCCCGGCGACAACAGCGAGCTCGGCGCTGCGATCGGCGCCCACCTGTCGGGCTCCGGTGGGGGCGGGCTCGGGATGGGGCTGGGCGGGTTCTCCGCCGCACACGGCGCGCTGCTGCTCCGGCAACGCTTCCTCAGCAATGCCCTGGCAATGACCGACGGAACGGGGATGCCGGCCGACACCGGCCGACTGGCCACCGACGCACTGGCAGAGGCGCGTCGGGGCCTTGCCCCGCTGGGCATGGCCATCACCTCCGCCACCCTCGGAGCGCGTGGGATGCGCGGGGCGTTGCGTGGCGCCTACGCCACGCTGGTCGGCCGGCGCCCCGACGACGAGACGCTGGAGCGGATGCGTCGTCCCGTCGGCCCCGGCGAGCAGGACGGCGAGGGCAACACGGTCACACCGGGCGAGGCGCCGGTCGTCGACCGCAACGGGGTCCTGCTTCACGACCCGGACACCCAGCGCACGCTGCTGAGCACCCGCTTCCACAACCGGGCCGTGCGTCTCCGCGGCTACCGCACGCCCGGCACACGGCCCGGTTCGCCTACGGCGCCACGCTCGGCCTGCCCCGCCGCGCGGCAGCCGGCCGGCAGCACATCACCGACTTCACTGAGGACGCCTGGCACCAGCTGCAGGTCACCCGGGGACGCGTTCATGACGATACCCACGCCTGGGGCCAGGCCGGACGCGGCATCCAGCGGGGCACCGCCCACGTCGGACAGCGCCTGGCCACCGCGATCGACGTTCACGACCCGGCAATGCGCACCCGCGCGTTCGTCCGCGACACCGCCGTCGGCAGTTGGCTGCTCGGCGCCTCCAGCACCCCGCCCTCCGGCCGCCCGGACCCGTCGACCGCGCCGGAGAACCCGACTACCCGCGATCGGCGGCGGGTGTTCGACATGCTCATGGAGGCTCAGCGCACGGACTGGCAGTGGGACCGCGACCACGGCGGTGAGTCGTGAAGGCGATACGCCGGGGGGTCTGGCTGGTGGCGCTGATGGTGGCGGCCGCGGTGTGCTGCGCGGGCCCGCTCGGCGCGATCCTGGTTGCTGGGATCAGTCAGACCGCGGTGAGCAGCGGTCTGGCGGCGGTGACGGGGATACCGGCCCGGATGCTGACCGCCATCACGCACGGCGCCCAAGCGGTGCACGAGAGCTCGCCCGGGTGCCGGGGGATGCGGTGGCAGGTCCTGGCCGGCATCGCGAGCATCGAGTCGAACAACGCCGCCGGGCACACGATCGGCTCGAGCGGGGACATCACCCCGCGCATCCTCGGGCCGCGGCTGGACGGTTCCGGGGCGGGAGGCAACACCACGGCGATCCCGGACACCGACGACGGCCGCTGGGACGGCGACCGGCAGTTCGACCGGGCTGTCGGGCCGTTCCAGTTCCTGCCGGCCACCTTCGCCGCGATCGGCCGGGACGGCAACGGCGATGGGCGCGTCGACCCGCATAACGCCGACGACGCCGCCCTGGCCGCCGCCAGGTACCTGTGCGGGGACGGACGCGACCTCACGGACGAGGACCAGTTGCGCGCCGCGGTGTATGCCTACAACCACTCCACCGCCTACGTCACCGACGTCCTCAACGCGATCCATCGCTACGACACCACCGGAACCACCACCGGTGGGGGCGCGGCCACCGGTGACGCCCGAACCGTCATCGCTGCCGCTCTCGCTCAGCAGGGCGTGCGGTACTCGTGGGGCGGCGGCAACGCGACCGGCCCTTCACCGGGGATCTGCTGCTCGCCCGGGCAGCACCAGGACGGCAGCAAGGTCACGGGCTTCGACTGCTCCGGACTCACGCTGTATGCGTACGCGCAGGTCGGGGTGAGCCTGCCGCGCCTCGCGGAGGATCAGGCCGCGGTCGGCCGCCGTATCCCCGCCTCCGCCGGATACGGCGCGCTGCGGCCGGGTGACCTGGTCTTCTACGGCCCCAATCCGAACAGCAACGCCGGAATCCACCACGTCGGGATCTACCTCGGTAACGGCCAGATGATCAACGCTCCGAAGCCTGGCACCCGCGTGCGCATCGACCCGCTGACTGCCCTGCCCGACTATGCCGGAGGAGCGCGAATCCTATGAGCACCCGTCAGTCGTCCCGGCTTTCCGGACCCGCGCTGACTGCCGTCGCGGCCGTGCTGGCCATCGCGGGCGCCGGACTGCTGGCCGTCTCCGCGTCAGCGGGCTCGGGCCACCACGCAGCGGCCTCCCGAACAGTGGCCGCTGAGCCGCCGGCCGTCACCCTGAGCCCCGCGATGTCCACGCCGCCACTATCGGCGGCGCGCCCTACGAGGCCGCCGCGCTCTGGAGACGCCACGGCGACCAGACCGCCCGCCGTCAGGACGCGGGCGCCCGCCACCGGCGGCGCGCTTCCGCCGCCCGGCGCCGGACCGGAGGCCGACCCGCTCGTACAAAGGGCCATGGACCGGGCGGCGGCCGGGGACTTGGCCCCGGCAACGGCCCGGCACCTGGTCGCCCTTGCCAAGGCGGTCTGGACCGCGGACGTCACCGGCGCCGGTCGTGACCGATGGCCGGGCTACTTCACCGATCCCGCGCCGTCGGCTGCCTACACCCGGTTCCGGATTCAGGCCGCCGCGGCTGGTCGCGACCCCGGGCACTCCAAGGCCGTGATGGTGCGGCTGGTGTGGGCGGGCGCCGACCCGGCCGGGACGTTCCTGGACGGCCGCACGGCCACCATCCGACTGATCAAGGAGGGACAGACATGGACCCCCGTACGGTGATCCTCGCCAGCAGCCCGCTGTGGAACGGCACCACCGATCTACTGCTCTGGGCTTGGCAGGTGCTGCTGTGGGTGCTGGCCAACGCGTTGTGGCTGAGCCTGGTCGCCGCGTTCTGCTGGGTGGCCTGGGATGTCGTGCGGCGCTACTTGGCCACGCGCGCTCTCAAGGAGCGTGCCTACGTCGAGCTGGTGCCCGGCGGGCAATTCGAGACGTCCGAGGAAGAGATCCTGCGGTTCGGTGCCCAGCTGATCCGGGCCGCCTCGGCGGGCAAATGGTGGGTACCGCGCGACGCCCGCACGGTGCGGATCCGGCTGCGCGCCGACGGCACCCGCCCCCTGACGTATCGGGTGGAGGCGCCGGCGTCGGCCGCACATCTGCTGCAGCAGACCCCCTACGCTCGGGTCCGCAGCGAGCCCGCACGGCCGATCGTCTACAAGAAGCGCGAGCACACGGTCCGTGCCGTCTTCGCTCTCCACGGCACGGCCGCGTCCCGGCTGCGGGAGGTTCCGCTCGAGCCGGACCCGCTGCAGCCGCTGATCGACGCCGTCGCCGACCTGCGCGCCGACCTCGGCGACCTCGCCGAGGTCTGCCTGGACATCTCCCCCGCGGCCAAGTGGCACCTGAAAAGCCGCCGGCAGCAGGTCGTCCACGCCTCCCGGCAACGCGCCCGGCAGGAAGCCCGTCGCGAGGCGCAGTGGATGGCGCAGGACGCCGCGACGTTGGAGGACTCGTGGGGCTGGCAGCTCACGCAGCTGCTGACGCCGCCGGAACAGCGCACCAGCCGGCGTCGGCTGATGATGTCGCCCAGGCCGCCGCGCATCGACCGGGAGAAGGCCCTGGGCAAGCTGATGGAGGACACCGGCCTGGTCCGTGTGCAGCTGCTCGTGCGGTGCGCATCGGACCAGATCGGGCGGGCGGAGCGGCGGCTGCGGCACATCGAAGCCGCGCTGGACGTGTACGCGGCCCGCACGCGGTTGTCGTCGGTGGGCTGGTCGTGGGGCCCGCTGCGGTTCGGGCCGGACCGGTGGCCGTGGCGGCCGCGGTTCGACGAGCGGTGGGCCAGCGGCCGCATCCACCCGCGCCGGGACTCCTGGGCGCGGATCGAAGAGGTCGCCGGGCTGCTCAAGCCGCCGACGATGCATGCGCGGCTGCCGCTGCTCGCAGGCGACATCCCCAGCTACGAACCGAAGAAGGACCTGCTGCCGCAGGGCTGGTACCGCAGCGCCGACGGCACCGAGCGGCTGCTGGCCACCCGGGAAGCGGACACCCTGTTCGAGGTGCAGGTCGGCAAGGCCGGCTGGGGCAAGACCACCCGCGCCCTGGTGCAGGCTGTCGCTGTCGCCCACAACCAGGGCGGGCTGGCGTTCATCGACCCGCACCGCGACTCGTGGGCGACCGTCGCCCCGTACCTGGCCCACAAGGGCATCATGAACCGGGCGTGGCTGTTCGACCTGACCGTCCGCAAGCCCACCGACCGGCTCGCCTGCTGGAACCCGCTCAGCATGACCTCGGGTGCGGCGCCGCACGAGGTGACGGCCGCGGTCGTCGACGCTTTCGCGACCTCGCTCGGGTGGGGGGATGCCAACGCGCCGCGTGCCATCACGATCCTGACCAAGGCCGTGGAGGCGCTGGTCGCCGTCAACGTCCAAGCGGTGGCGGCCGGGAAGGCGGATTGCCAGGCCACGATCTTCCAGCTCCGGGCCCTGCTCACGGACAAGATGTTCCGGGCCTTTGCGGTCAACCGGCTCGACAAGGAGGCACAGCGGTGGTGGGCCACCTCGTTCCCCGCGATCCCCGCCGATGCCCTGCCCACCGTCCTCAACCCGATCGACCGGCTCGCCGCGTCCCCGGTCATCAAGGCCTTCCTCGGCTCCCCGACAGGCAGCTACGACATGCGGTACGCCATGGACCGATCGAAGGTCGTGTGGATCTGCCCGGCCGGCACCGGCCCTACCGACCGCTTGCTCACCTCCATGATCGTCCGCGACATGCTCCGGGCCGGGTTGTCCCGTCGCGATGTCCCGGAGCGGGACCGCAAGGCGTTCCGGCTGTATCTGGACGAGCTGATCTCCCTGGACGGGGCCGCCTCGAGTTCGCTGGCTGAGATCACCGAGCAGCTCCGGAAGTTCGGGGTGCGGATGCACGGCATGACGCAGCTGCTGCACCGCATCAGCCCCGAGGTACGGACCGCGCTGCTGCAGAACGCGTCATCGCTGTCGACCACGGCCGGATCGGTGGAGGCCGTCCGGTACATCACCGACGAGTGGGGTGAGCAGGTCAGTCCAGCTGACGCAGCCGAGCTCGGCCGCTACCAGCACTTCGCGTCCTTCACCGTCGGTGGCAAGCGCGTCGGGCCGCTGCGGATCCGAGGCCCGGAGCTCAACGACGTGTTCCGGGACCTGTACCGGCCCGGTAAGCGCGGCTCACTACTCCGTGCCGCCCACGACAACACCGACGCCAAACCGTTGTCGGAACTCACCGCCGTGGCCTCCACCCACGAAATCTCCGTCCTGGCGTTCCTCACCAGACAGGGACCCGGAAGCGGCGGTCCCGTTTCCGGAAGCCAGGGCCCCGATGACCCAAGTCCTGGCCCCTCCTCAAAGCCGACCGCCCTCACCCAGCAGGAGCTGTTCGCATGAGCACAGAAACCGACTTCGACGCCTTCGCCACAGCAGCAACCGACGACGACGCCGAGTCAGACAGCCAGCCCAGTACGGAAGACTCCTACTCGCACCAAGTCCTCGCACTGATCGCGCAGCACCGGTTGGCCACGACTCCGCAGGTGCATCAGCTCATCGCCCCCGACCGCAGGCGCCAGATCACCTCCGTCGTTCTGAACGCGCTGCGCGAGGACAGATTGCTCTCATACACCGTCCTGCCCGCCAGCAACCGCACCAGGGCGTGGTACCTCACTCCTCAGGGAGCCCGCGTCGTCGCGAGCTGGCCCGAGCTGCGCGGCCGCCCCGTCCAGGCGCCCTCCGGGGGGACCGATGCCGGCCTGCGTGCCGCCCACACGCTCACCGTGCTGCGAGCGCACCTGGCGTTCCTGCACGATGCCCGGGCACGCGGCGATGAGTACGGGCCGCTCGACTGGGTGCCCGAGGTCGCGCACCGCCTGCCGGACACTGGCAGTGAGGACCGGCTGATCGCCGATGCCGTAATTCACTACACCGCCGTCACCCCGCGCAGGCTGCAGTTCCGGGCGTTCGTCGAGGTCGACCGGGCGACCATGAGCAGCGAGCGCCTGTCGAGAAAGCTGATCTCGTACGCGAGATTCCACGAGTACGTGCCGCAGCCCCTGGGCCGTCGGGGCACTGTCGCGGACCAGGACGCGATGCTGGCCTGACAGCGGTTCTACCCGCGCTTCCCTCGGGTGCTGTTCGTCCTGACCGGCGCCGGGCCGGATGCGCTGCAGCGCCGTATCAACGACCTGCGGGCCATGGTGGCCGGGCACCCACTCGTGACTCAGCTGGCGGGGAAGGTCCAACTGGGTGCGGCAGTGCTCGAGGACCTAGAGCGATATGGCGCATCGGGTCCCGTGTGGAGCCCACTGTCCAGCACGGACGACCAGCGCCGCTCGTGGATGGAGTTGTAGACGCCGATGAAGAAGCTGCGCAGCCGGCCGCCGCGGTTCGTGGCGCTGGACAACAGGGCCGTCGACGACGTGCGGCTGAGCGTCTTGGACGTCGGGCTGCTCGCGGTGGCGCTGCGCTGTCCGGACGGGGCGGACTTCACCGTCGCCTCGCTGGCGGGTAAGCGCAGGCCTGGCCGTGAGGCGCTGACCAAGGCGATTCGGAACCTGGTGGCCTGCGGCTACATCGTCAAGCTGAAGGTCCAGGCGGCCAGCGGAACGTGGCGCACCGAGTTCTCCGTGGCCGACCTGCCCTTCAGCCGCGATGACGTCGATGGCCTGCTCGCCGAAGTCCCGGACGCGCGGGCAGTGCGGGTGGAGCCCGTGTGGCTCGACCCTCGCGGCGCCACGGCGCAGTCGCCGGGAGATCAAGGAGGGGACGGGTCGGCCGCTGCAGGCCGAAGCCGAGTCACGGGATCCCGTCACTCGGTGGTGACCAGCCGAAACGACGAAGATCAGCAGGTGGGACCGAGTGACGGCTTTCCGACGGTCGGTGATCCGACGGTCGGCGACCCGTCGGTTAAAGAACTAAGACTTCATGAAACGGAAGGGACTTCTCTCTCTCCTCTCGATCGGATGGCACCGCAGCGGCGGTGCCCGAGAGAGAGACCGCGAGCCTGCCAGAAGGTCGCGCGCTCACGGCAGTGCCCGCTCCGCCCTCACCGGCCCGCGAAGTGGAGGGCGCGGACGAACGAACCAAGGCGCCGGCAACCGGGCCGGTTGCGGTGAACCCCCAGGCGGCCGGAGACCGCGTTGCCGAGGCGTGGGCAGAAGCTAGGCGCCGCAGAGGGCACCAGGTTCCGGTGCTGGGGCACAAGCGGGTAGCCCGCGTCGCCGCACGGCTCGCGGCGGCCGGCACCGCGGAGGAGATTCTGGCGCAGGCCGCGGTCGACATGGCGCGGGAACCCGCGTGGCTGGGCCTGAAACGGCACTTGAAGCACTGGTCACCACCTGCGGCGCCTGCCGGACCGGTGACGTACTGCGCGAGCTGTGACTACGGCTGACGGCCGGGCCCGCAAGTGCCCCTGCCGGACCGGCGGAACGCCATGACCGGGCCCCGATTTCACTCACCGAATGCGGGAAGCAACGGCACAGGTAGACCCCGCGGCTGCCGCACGTCGGAAGGGGGGGGAGGCGATCCGCGCCCGGGGGCTGCGGGTCCGGTCCGCTGACCTGGACTGTGACGGGAGCGGGGCAAGCCCGTCAACACCCCGCTGCGGCAGGGCGCGCCTTCGACCGCCGGTACCAACGACAACGGGAGTCGCCCGCCGGTGGCGGTCTTCTCAAGGCCTACAATCAGAGAAACGACGATGGAAGCCCCCGCACATGACAACGGCGCCGCCCAGGCGTCCGGTTTGCCAGGAGGCGGGGCTCCATGAGGCCGTGGGCACCGGTAGCGCTTCACCGTCATGGTCCGGTGCTGCGGGAAGGTCGCCGGGGACGCAGTCGACGCTGGCCCCGCGCGAGTAGCAAAACTACTGCTTTCCGGAATAGAACGTGACTACGGGCCCATCCGGGGAATCCACAACTTTGACATCGAATGACCTGTCAGGGAAGTCGGCAGTCAAAGTAGCACGCCATGCTTTCGCGGCACATTCGGCAATGAAATCCAGGGCCCTCCGATCTTCATCGACATCCCTTGATTCAACGATTGCCCAAACATGCAACCGGTTGAGCGTTGCCTCGATCTTCCGCGCCTCCCCCGATAGCCGTTGACGCCAAACAGCATAGTTCGATTCCTCATAGGCGCGCTCCCAGAGGACGCAGTCGTCAACTTCGACAAACCTAGGGAAAAGAATGTCCGAAAATGCCAGCAGGACGGCGATATCGCCATTGCCTTTTACGTAGTCGACGTAATCAACGGAGCCTCCAAAATCCTCCACCCATGACTTGATTCTTGAATACTCTACCGAATAGGTCACCGAATGCTCCGTTTGCAATTTCCGCGAAACAGTGAATGGCCACTCACGAAGTGCGAGTGAGCGCCTCAGGCGCCCGCCAGAAGCAGTGGCGGGCGCCTGAGTCTACAACTAAGCTCCACTAGTTGAACCAACCGGCACGAGACGGCATTCCGGGCCCGCCTAGCGACATCCGCACAATTCCTCGTCTGGGCGTAGGGGGCGCGGCAACTTTGCCCAGTTATAGAAGACCTTACCGTCAGAAGGGCGTGTGTGCGGGACAAGCTCCAGGATGTGGGGCGCTGGGACCTCGTCGGCAGTCCCCCGGGCATGCGCTGCTGACTCTTTAAGTAGGTCTGCACGAACGATTTTCACGCCGTTCTCATTGTATCGTGCGTAAGCAGTGACCTCTCCGGTGTCCTTCATGCGAAACAGCGTTTCACCCGGCCCTGCTTTATCAGGGAAATTACCCTGCACCTGCCTGGCCCCCTTGAGGCTCACCCCGATATGCCCTTCATGGGGATCCGTTGGCCCATTACCCCCGAGACCGCCGGACTTGCCGCCCTTGAGTGAACCCGGCTTGTGGCCAAATACCGCTGCAGCCACGCCGACATTTTCCCAAGTGTCGCTATGAATGTCGACGCCCTGACTTGCTATAAACTGTTCGTATTGAACGCCATAGGATTCGCATCCGGCGGCACCGATACCCCCATCCAAGCAGTCCCAATCCCACACCCAGCGACCCAGGTCCACCGTGTAGGGAACAGTGCTCACCAGGCTGTAAAAGCCCTCATCGACGCCGTCGACGACGTCCCCGCCAAGGTCGGTGAGGGAATCGAGCCAGCCACCGTCATCGTCGTCGTCATCGTCACCGCCCTGGTGGGTCCCGCCATCGCCATTGCAACCGCAACCAGGCTGCCCTGCACCTCTGGGGTTTACGTTGGACGTGGGGCCGCCGTCGGTGCGGGGTTCGCTGTGGCCGGTTCCGTCGTCAATCCAGAGGCCGGTGGGGTCGGCGAAAGTGGCAGGGTTGTTGTTGGCGTAGGTGTAGCCGTTGAGGGATTGGTGTTGGCTGGTGTCGAGGACGGGGTCGACGCTGAGGAAGCGGCCGATGGTGGTGTCGTATTCGCGGGCGCCAATGTGGGTGAGGGTGGTGGTGGGGTCGGCGGGGGCGCCGAGAAATGTCTTGTCGTCGGGCCAGGTGGTGGGTTTGGTGCCGCGGGTGACACCGAAGGGTGTGGTGTAGCGCTTAGTGAAGGTCGAGGTGCCGGCTTCGAAGGCGAGGCTGGAGGTGCCGTGGTTGTCGCCTGCGAGGAAGGTGACCTTGTTGGTGCTGCCGCTGACGGTGCGGACGGCGATGGTCTGGCCGGCGGCGGTGTAGTAGCGGTTGCCGGTCAGGGTTGTGGTGGTGCCGGCGGTCTTGAGGTGGACTTCGGTGGCGCCGAGGTAGAGGACGGTTTCGCCGTCGGCGGCGGCGCGGCGGATGAGGAGTTGGCCGTCGGCGTCGTAGAGGTATTTGGTCTGCTTGGTGACGGTCCAGGTCTGAGCTGCGGAGACGCTGCAAGTGCCGAGTTGCAGGTCCTTGCCGTCGGTGGCATCAGCACCGGGCACGGCCAGGCACATCCCGGAGTTGGGGTTGTACAGGCTGCCGTCGTCGCGTTGTGTCCACTGCTGTGCGGCGTTGCCGGTGCTGCAAGCCTTGATCTGTACGACGGATCCGGATGTGGTGCCGGTGGGGGTGGCGCATACGCCAAGGGCCCGGAGAGTGCGGTCGCTCTTCAGACGCCACTTTTGTGCGTCGCTGCTATTGCACGCGGTGATCTCGACGGGCGTGGCGTCGGTGGTGACGCCGCCTTGGATGGTGAGGCATTTGCCGGACAGGCCGGTGATCGGCCCGTCATCGGTGGTCGTGCGGGACAGTTGGCCTTCGGTGTTCCAGTCCAGGATGTGGCCGGTGATTTTGCCGGGACGGATCCAGGTGTTGCCGGTGGCATCGTAGGCGTAGGTCTGGGTGAAGGAGGTGCTGTCGGGCCTGGTGGTCTTGGTCGAGGTCAGCTGGTGGGGCTTGGTGGTGCTGTAGGTGTAGTCGACTGCGGTGTTGCCGGCGGTGGCGTGGCTGGTCTCGTTAGTGCGCAGGCCGGCGTCGTTGTACTGGTAGCTGGACCAGTACGGCGCTGCGCCGCCGAGGTTGGCGGTGGTGCGGCCGGTTTCGGTGCAGTCCGCCGTGGCTGGGGTCCAGGCTTCGGTCAGGCGGCGGTAGCCGTCGTAGGTGAAGCACTGGTTGTCGGTTTTGCTGATGCCGCCGAGGTTGGCGGTGTCGAAGATGGAGGTGACGTTGCCTGCATCGTCCTGGGTGTAGTGAAGGTTCTGCAGGTCGTACGGGTGGAGGTTGTCCGTGGCTACGGAGTTAGTCAGGCGGCGTGTGCCGGGCTCGTAGCTGTTCGTGATGGTGAGCGTGTTGTCCGTGGGGGTCTTTGCCAGATTGAGCTGCTCCAAGTCGCCCAGGGGTGAGTACCCGGCAACTTGGAGGTATTGGCTGGTGCCCTCGGAGGCGAGTTGGAGGCCCAGCCCGTTGTAGGTGTTGGAGACAGTCTCCAGGGCGAGGCCGGCGACGGCTGGTTCTTTCGTGCTCTTGATAGTGCCGTCGAGGTTGTAGGTGGTGCCGAAAACCAGCGTGCTCGGGACACCCGCGCTGAATAGGGGATCGGTCGTGGGTAGGGTGAGCTGGGTGGCGGTAGGTCGGTACAGGGCGTCGTAGGTGGTGACCTTCTTGGTGTACGCCTTGCCGTTGAGGCCACCGTCATATCGGGTGGCGGAGTCCTGGTAACCCTTTGCAAGGGTGTCGTAGTCCCAAGCGGCGAGCAGGTTCGCGTCGGTCTTGGTGCCACTCCACATCTTCCGCTGTCGGCCGACCTTGTCGTACTCGTACGCCAGGACGCGGTTCGCGGCGTCCTTGGTCGTGGCGACCTGGTCGAGCTCGTTGTAGTCGGTGGTGGACTTGCCCTTATCAGGGTCAGTGGCGGTGACCTGGCGGCCGAACAGGTCGTATGTGTACGACCAGGCGGCGTCCGGTCCGGTGACGGTCTTCTGTTGACCGGCCGGGAAGTAGGTGAAGTTGGTGGTGGTGTAGTGCGCCCCGGCGGCCTTGGGGGCGTCGTACTCGCGGCGCTCCGTGGTCTGGCCCAGGACGTTGGTCACGATGGCGACGGCTTGACCGTCGCCAGGGGTCACGGTGTCCCCGACTGGGGGCGTGGTGGTGACGGTGTCACCAGCGTAGGTAGTGGTGCTGGTCCAGCGGGTAACGTTGAAGTTCTTGGTCACTACCTGGGTCGGGCGGGCTGCGCCGTCGTAGGTGGTATCGGTGGAGATGGGGCCGCCGCCTGGGGTGTCGGCCAGGTCACCCTCTGGGCTCTTCTTGTCGTCGTATATGTCGGATGACGTGGTGACAGCGAGGCCGCGGGTGTCGTACCGGGTGTTGGCGATGATGCGTCCACCGCGCGGCGACGGAGTCTGCGTCTGGCGGGGGCGCAGCAGCGAGTCGTAGATCGCGTAGGTGGTGTTGTAGGTGGAGCCGTCGGCCTTGAGGGTTGCGGTGGCGACCCAAGCGTTGTCGGTTGCAGTCGCTGTGACGTGATACGTGTAGACGTAGGTGGGCGGTTTGTCCAGTCCGCGTGTGTAGTTGGGCAGCCAGACCTTGGTGACGCGGCCGAGGGAGTCGTATTCGGTTTCGGTGATCTTGGTGTTGGGGTCGGTGCTCGTCAGGGGCGATCCCCAGGCGGGGTCGAGCGTGGTTGTGGTGCCGTAGGTGTTGGCGTCGGAGATCGTTGTGGAGGTCAGCGGGCCGGTGGCGACCGGCAGGTAGCTGGTGGTGGAGGTGGTGAGGTCGTTGGTGTCCTTCGTCACCTTGATGCGGCCGAGGTCGTCGTAGGTGGTGGTGGCGACCTTCTGCCAGGTGGGGGCATCGACGGCGGTGTAGCCCTTGACGCGGCCGGTCCACCGGGGCTCGCCCTTGGTGGGGGTCTGGGTCTCGGACCAGGTGGTGGTGTCGTAGGCGGTGGCGGTGTCGGAGATGACGTCACCGGCGGTGGTGGAGTCGGCGGGCAGGTTCAGGTCCGCCTCGTCGATGCCGCAGTTCCGGGCGACCACGCGGGTCCGTGAGACCAGGGAAGTGATGCCGCTGGTGTTGCGGGCGTACCAGGTACGGGTGCACTTCTCGTCGCCGGTCTTCGAGTCGTCGCCCTTGTCCTCGACCTTGATGGGCATGCCGAGGTTGTCGTAGCTGGTGACGGTGGTGCGGACCCGGTCGTAGGGGGTGATGCCACTGGTGATGTTGGTGCGGGCGTGGCTGGCGCCGGTCCGCACGAAGTACGCCTCGGTGTCGGCGTAGGACTTGTGCTGGGTGGCTGTGCGCTGGGACCACGGGTCGTTGATGGTGCCAGCCACCTCGTCGGTGCCGTTGTAGGAGACGGACTCGCGGGTGAAGCCGGCGTACTGGTCGCTGTCGGTGATCTCTGCGGCCTTGATGCCGGTGACTGAGACGGTCTTGCGCTTGGTGGGGTCGACACTCTTGCCGTCCGAGCCGAGGACACGGTCGCCGTCCATTCCGCGCAGGTAGACGGTGACGTCCTTGGACTGGGTGCCGCCCGAGTCACCGGTGAGGTGGGTGACCTTCTCAAACCCGCGCCACACCGACCATGTGCGCTCCTTGTCCGGCGTCATCGGGTCGTCGTTGTAGTGCCAGGCGCCGCCACCGGAGTAGCTGTACTTGTTGACGACGGGCAGGCCGCCGCCGGTGGCGTCAGTGGTTCTCACCTCGGTGATGGGATACTTGTGGAACCAGTCCAGTGTCGCCTCGCTCGCACCGTTGGCGGCCCAGTAGACGGGGTAGCAGCGACGGGTGTTGCTGTCGGGGTTGGGCATGGTCTGCCCGGCGACGCAGTCCTGGTCTGCGTAGTTGACGGTGGTCTGTGCGCCTGCTTCGGAGGTGATGGTGTAGAGGCGGGGCTTGTACAGCGGCAGCTTCCCGTCGTGGCTGCTGTCGACCCGGTTGGTGAGCCAGGTGTGGGTGAACGTCACTGGCGGCAGGGCGATGTCGGTGCCGCGCTTGCCGGTGTGCTTGATCTCGTCCAGCCACAGGCTCTGGTCGGAGCTGTCGCCGGTGTCACCGGGGTCGAGGTATTCCTGCTTCAGGTTCCAGGTGTCGGCTTGGGAGTAGTCGTCGGTGGCGAGGGATGTGTCCCAAAAGGAGGTGGTGATGCCGGTCAGCTTCTTGCGGGTGAAGAAGGCCGGGCTGGTGTTGCCAGTGCAGGCGTCGCCGTCCTTGCAGATCGCGTCGAAGGGCACGTCGGGCCAGTTGTCCCGGTGGTCCTCATCCAGCGCATCGCAACCGGAGTCACAGCGTTCGTCAACGGTGAAGACGACCTTGTCGGAGTAGGCCGGGGAGGCGGAGAACAGGGCTCCGGCGCGCTGGCCGTAGTGAATCTCCTTCAAGTAACCGCCGCGGACGTACTCGGTGCCGGGCTTGTCGACGCCGTTCTTGGCATAGAAGTTAGATTCGGCGGTGTACCAGTAGGTCATGGCGTTGTCGTGGGTGTCCACGACGTAATCGAGGTTCCACCGCCAGGCCTGATTCCTGGCGCGGCCGGCGAAGCTGGTCCCGGAGGAGTATCCGGGCTCGCCCGTGTCGTTGCCGAAGACGGGCACGGTCCAGGCCGAGTTGGTGCGGTCCGTCGCGCCGGCGCCGTCGAGCTTGTTCTGGCCGAAAACGTACTTGGTGCCGTTGCCAGTGATGACCGTCCAGTACTCGCCGTTGTCGTCGCCGTTGTCGGCACCGGTGCCGCGGATGACTTTGGACGCGTCGTCGTCCTTCAGGTGCCACTCGTCTGACGTGTCGTCCTTGACCAGCTCGGTGGCCTTGCCGTTCAGCACCAGGGAGGCATTGTCGTACTTCCAGCACAGGTCGTACTTGCCGTCCTCGGCGCCATCGTGGTCACCGTCGTCGTCGTCACAGCTGACGTACTTGCGCTCGACGTAGGAGGAGGTTATGTCGAAGCCCTCACCGATCCACGTGCCCTGGTTGTTGGTGTTGCCGGTACGGCCGTCGATGCTTCCGGAGTCGTACGAGATCGACAGATTCGGTGAGGGTCCGGCCGCGGCGGGCGGTACCCGCAGCGGGTAGGACCAGGTGAACGAGCCGGAGCTACCGCCGGCGTTCCAGGTGGACTCGGCCGACAGCGGGGTTGCCTTGTAGTCGCCTGCGCTCGACTTGGTACCGGCTGCGAGCGCGAGCACCACCGGCGCCGCGGCGGACGCCGTGGCCTCCTTGGCCTCGGGAAGGGAGAGCTGGGCCGTGACCGTCTCGGTGTCGCGGTTGTTGGCGGAGTTCAGGGGCCGCTGGGTGCGGCACGCAGCCTTGTCAGGCGTGGTCAGGGCGCATGCGGGCAGTTCCACCAGCCGCAGACGGCCGGCCCAGTCGCCGCCGTAGGCGGAAGCAAAGCCCGTGTAGTCGACCGTCAGTTGGGCGGCGCCGCCGTCTGCCGGGCCGGCCGCGGTGAGCACGACGCCCTTGACGCCGGCCTTCTCGGCGGTCTTTTGGTCCTGGACGTCCACGGTGACCGAGGAAGCCGTGGCCAGTCGGGCACCGTGCGCACCCGCGTGCGGTGGCGCGATCTTCACCGGCAGGTGTCCCGGCGTGGCGGAGGCAGTGGTGCTCCGGCCTGGGGTGAGACGGACGGTGCCGGCCTTCGGCCAGGTCACGGTGCGGGTCTGGTCGGCCCGAGCCCTTGCCGCATCGGCCCGGTCGGCCTTCTCGGCGGCTGCGACCTGTCGGTCTGCCTTGGTTTCCCGGTGTGAGAAGGGGACGACCTTGTCCACGTGGGGAGCAGGGAGCTTGGGTCGCTCCCGAAGGCTGGGGGTTTCCGCGAAGGCCGGGGCGGTGATCAGGCCGGATAGCAGGGCAAAGCCCAGTGCGGCAGCGATCCGTGCGGTCCACCGCTGTTTGATACGCGTTCTCGTCGGTTTTCTGCTGTGTGCCTTGGCTGTTGCTGTGAACCGTCGCATGGTCATGCCACCCCGCCCGCGGCTCGTCGGCCGCCCGTGTCCGCAGGTCGCCACCACCGTCGGGAGCGACCTCTCATGTGATCGAACGTGCTGAAGGCGGGGCGCCCACACCGGGTGGACGCCCCGCGTGGGAATTAGTCAGCGTGTGGCAGGACCACGTTGCTGATCTGGTTTGTCGTCATCGCTCCGACCCACATCCGGACCTCCGCCAGGGCCCCCGGCAGATACTCGCCCGGGATTCCGCCGGTGGTGCTGCGCCCGGCCGCGAGTTCATCGGTCCCCTGTATTGCCTGGGGGAAGTCCGGGTTGGTCTGCGGCTGCTCCCCGTCCTCTACGTAGAGGTGGAGTGCGCCGTGGCCGGAACCGTCTGAGGTCGGGTCTTGTGCGTTGAACACTCCGGTGACCTGTACCCAGGTGTCGAGGGCCGCGGCCTGCTCGGAGGCCACCGATGCCGTTGTCATCACGGTGCCGGTCGCGTCGACCGCCGTACGGCCAAACCACCACAGGATCGCTCCCGAGGAGGTCTTCTGTGCCCACAGTGACCAGGACGCCTCCTTGCCGGCGACCTGCTGACTCACCACCTGGGCCCGGTATCCGGCCGGCTTGCCCGCCAGGGCGTTGCTGTCCAGCTTCACCCTGGCCGTGATCGTGAACGAGCCGGTCTCATCCACCACCGGTCCTGTGGTGGAGGCGTAGCCGGAGGTGCCGTTCAGTTCCAGGTAGTTTTCGTCGGCGTTGAGGCTCGCCCCGGTAGACAGGTCCAGTGCCCCCACGGGGTACTGGCTCAGTTCGTGGACGGAGGTACCTGTGGCTGTGGTGGCGTCCCAATCCGCCACCATCTCGGTCGAGGGCTGGCCGTCCGCCGTCAGGAGCTGGTCCTCCTGCCGGATCTCGTCCTCGCCCAGAGCCCGCTGCCACACCGCGGCCTCGTCCACGCGGCCCTTGAAGTAGTAGGTGTATGAGCTTCCGCCGTAGAAGCGCCCGAACTGCAGGCCACTGGTAGCGGCCCACGGGGTGTATCCCGGCGCGGCAGTCTTCAGGACTACGGGCTGGCCCTGCGGACGGCCGTTGACGAACAGCTGGATCGTGTCATTGGCGCTGTTCGTGTCGCCCTTGGTGTCGAACACCCCTGTCAGGTGCGTCCACACGCGCAGCGGCGGACTCGCGGCGTCAGCCTGCGACACTATGTAGGCCTTGGTGCTCACGTCCTGGTCTGAGCGGCTGAAGATCCACTTCTTCGCGCCGGCCGAGTAGTACAGGGCAAACGCCGTGGCGTTCGTGCCGTTTTCGGTCAGTACCGCCTGATTCTTGCTGCCATCTACCAGGTACGCCCACGCCGAAACAGTGAAGGAGTCTTGCGTGTTCACCACCGGCGCCGTCGTCGCGGCGTATCCGGACTGCCTCGCCGGATCACCGTCAACGGGGTCGTTCAGCCACAGCGAATAGTCCGCGTCACCGCGTCGGCCGATGCCGCCCCATCCGGCGCCGGTGGTGTAGAGGGTCGCGTTGCTCCGTGTGGTTCCCTCGGTGGCGGAGTCCTTGGCCACGGTCACGGGATGCTCCTGGCCATCGCCCGGCAAGCCGTCGTCGAAGTGCCAGCGGCCCACCGCGCCTGCAGCCGTCGAGACCTTGAACCGGAGCTCGGCCGGCGAGCCCCAGTGACCGGCGGAGTCTTTCGCCTCCACTACGAGTGTCTGTACTCCGGCAAGGGGAGGGGTGATGCACGCCTTTACTTGCACTGCCGGATTCTGCGTGACCACAGGCGGGTTGGCGCAGGGGGCAGGAGTCGAGGCGTTGACTTCCTTCGCTGTCGCTGTGATCTTCAGCCGCCAGCGGTAAGCGGCGATGTCCTTGTCCAGCGCGTTCGGCTTGAAGGTGAAGGATCCGACCGTGCCGGGCGCACCCTTGTTTTCGCAGACTCCGTTCACCTCATCGCATGCCACGTAAGGCAGGGAGTCAGCGAAAATCTGGGGCGGGCTCGGGAAGGTGGTGTCGATCTTGAAGTAGCACCATGGCGAGAAGGCCGAATAGAGGTCGCCAGACTTACCGTCGTAGGACCAGTGGGACTGGGTCCGCGCACGGTATCGGTAGGTGATGCCGTTGGTACGGGTGTTCTCCATCTTTTCCAGTGTGCCGTCGGGATCCCAACCCGAAGCGGGCGGCTGCCCGGTCCACACCTCCTCCCACGTGTTGTCGGGATTGAGGCGGGCCACTCGGAAGTCCGCGCGCAGCGAACCCGGGTCCTCACCGCTCTTGGGCTGCGTCTGAGTCTGCACCCGTGCCTGCACATTCGGGTTCGTCCGGGTGACCATCAAGGGGGACGAAGAGGAGGTGTTGCAGTACGCGGTCTTACCGTCGCCCGGGATCACACCGGCATCTGTAGGAACACCGGGCTTGGGCACATAGGTCACCTGCAGTGAGGCGTTGTCATCGAACCGCTTCCAGGCGTCCGGATCGCTCTCGTTGTCGGCTCTCAACATCAGGGTCAGCCGGGAGATCGATCCGTCGGCAAGCTTGCGGACCGTGGAAGTCAGATTCTCATCCGCTTCGCCTGCATTGTCCTTGAAGTCTATCCACGCATCCGGCTGTGCCGGACTGCACTCGTCGCCGCGGCCGGCAGAAACGTAGGTGTCAACGAGGTGATCGAGCTGGTCCGGGCCGGGCCACCTCGTGCCTTCGGAGATGTTGTTGGTCCGCTCCAAGGTCACCATGTGCGGGGTGCAGGAGAACGACCACGTCTCGTAGGCGCGGAATGTCGCACTCACCACGTACTTGCCGGCCAAAGAGCCCGCGCCGTACTCGAAGTACATCCGGTTCGTGTAATTGTTCCCGCAGTAGTAGGGGCCCTCCACGCTGCAGCGCCCGACACCCAGGTCCCCGTTGAACTGCCAGAATTTGTCACCGTCGGAGGAGAGCACGGTACGTTCCGACGCCGTCAGACCAACCGGCGGGTCGATGTAGACCGGATAGACGGTGTCCTCGCCGCGGAGCACGTCCAGGTCCGGCTTGACGCTGACCGTCCCGTTTCCCACCGTCACCGGCAAGACGGTGCTGGCATCGCCGTCCCCCGGCTCGGTCACCGGATCCACCCCCGCCGCCACCCGGGCCCCGGGCCGTGCCTGGGCCGCGTCGCCGGCGGAGTCCCACATCTGTCCGGCCGGGCCACGCAGCACCGCGTTGCCGTTGTCGTCGATCGCCCGCAGACCGCCGCCAACTCCCGGAACCACGTCCAGCCGCGTACCGATGGCGGTCAGCGCGATGTGCTCCAGCTCAGGATTGGCGGCCGCCTGCGCGGTCTTCACCACGAACACCTGCCGATAGCCCTCGGCTGTGGCCGTCAACTGCAGATCGACCCCGGGGTAGACCTCGGCATAGGTGGCCGTGGCGCCATCCAACACCGGCGCGGACAACGTTGTCGGCAACCCCAGTGTTACCGAGCGGCCATCCTTGCCGACCCGGATCAAGTCACGCCCGTCGCCGCCACCGGAGAAGGACAGGTCGACCACCGCGCTCTTCGGACCGACGCTGCCGTCCGTCCGGCGCTCCAACGCCGGATCAAGATCACGCCACGAACCGTCCGGCGCCTTCGCCCGCAGCGGCGCCGCCGACTGATCCAGCGTGAAGGTGCCATCGGGATTCGCCATCGTCGTCGAGTACTCCGTACGCGACGAGGTCACCTCCACCGGCTCCCCCGTGGCCGCGGCCTCCTCCGACGGCGTCTTCGCCACCACGGATGGAGCGGCCTGTGCCGTCGTGGCGGAGAGGCCGACGAGCGGCAGTACAGCCATCAATGCCGTCACGGCAGTCACGCCGGAGACCAAACGTCTCGCCCGCGCCCAACGCGCGCCGGCACTGCGGCGCGACATACCCCACCCCATGACCCCACCCCGAACTCACAAAACCTTTACAGAGCTCGGATCCTGCTCTTGGCATATACAGCTGGTCAACCGTCAGATCGACCTGTTCGGAGACCAGTCGGCAAGCGAGTCCGATTAGGGAAATGTGGCAGGAAATGAACAGCGCATACAAGCTGAATCACAGGTGAATCAAAGAAGAAGATCACGCACCTCGGCCCTCTACGGACCTCGCTCACCGTTCCCCGCCGATGCCCTGCCCACCGTCCTCAACCCCATCGACCGCCTCGCCGCGTCGCCTGTCATCAAGGCTTTCCTCGGTTCCCCGGTCGGTAGCTACGACATGCGGCACGCCATGGATCGCTCGAAAGTCGTGTGGATCTGCCCGGCCGGCACCGGCCCCACCGACCGGCTACTGACGTCCATGATCGTCCGCGACATGCTCCGCGCCGGGTTGTCCCGTCGCGATGTCCCGGAGCGGGACCGCAAGGCGTTCCGGCTGTACCTGGACGAGCTGATCTCCCTGGACGGGGCCGCCTCGAGTTCGCTGGCTGAGATCACCGAGCAGCTGCGGAAGTTCGGGGTGCGGATGCACGGGATGACGCAGCTGCTCCACCGCATCAGCCCGGATGTACGGACAGCTCTGCTGCAGAACGCGTCGTCGCTGTCGACCACCGCTGGATCGGTCGAGGCCGTCCGGTACATCACCGATGAGTGGGGTGAGCAGGTCAGCCCAGCTGACGCAGCCGAGCTCGGCCGCTACCAGCACTTCGCTTCCTTCACCGTCGGCGGCAAGCGCGTCGGACCGCTGCGGATCCGCGGCCCGGAGCTCAACGACGTGTTCCGGGACCTGTACCGGCCCACCAAGCGCGGCTCACTACTCAATGCCGCCCACGACAACACCGACGCCAAACCGTTGTCGGAACTCACCGCCGTGGCCTCCACCCACGAAATCTCCGTCCTGGCCTTCCTCACCGGCCAGCCGACCGGCAAGAGCGCCGACCAGCCGTCGGCCACTGTCACAGCCGAGCCGCAGCAGTCGTCACAGTCCGCTGCTGATGTCACCGAAGAGGAGAAGCAGTACCGATGAACATCACCGAGGACACCGCCCAGGACATGCTCACCGACTCGGACCGTGAGGCGGGGACGCAGCCCGCCACCGACGACTCGGCAGCACACCGAGCCCTGGCCCTTCTCGCTCAGCACCGCCTGGCCACCACCCCCCCACCTGCAGCAACTGGTCGCCCCCGACGCCTCCCGGCAGTTCACCAGCCGCGCCCTCAACATGCTCCGCGAGGCCGAGCTGGTCTCTTACGCGATGGTGGGCAGCCGGATGCGGGTCTGGTTCCTCACCGCTCAAGGCGCCCGGGCCGTCGCCGGGTGGCCCGAGCTGCGCGGGCAGCCCGCCCTCGCCCCGGGTAGCCCAGTGGAAGCCTCGCTTCGGGCTTCCCACACACTCACCGTGCTGCGCACGCACCTGGCGTTCCTCACCGACGCCCGGGCCCGCGGGGACGAATACGGACCGCTGGACTGGGTGCCCGAGGTCGCACACCGGCTGCCGGACACCGGCGGTGAGGACCGCCTGATCGCCGACGCGGTCCTGCACTACACCGCCACGAGACCGCAGCGCCTGCAGTACCGGGCATTCGTCGAGGTCGACCGCGCCACGATGAGCAGCGAGCGCCTCGCGAGGAAGCTGATCTCGTACG
Organism: Streptomyces sp. NPDC001902; assembly: GCF_042891295.1. Classification (NCBI taxonomy): domain Bacteria; kingdom Bacillati; phylum Actinomycetota; class Actinomycetes; order Kitasatosporales; family Streptomycetaceae; genus Streptomyces; species Streptomyces sp. NPDC001902. The sequence goes on from NZ_JBIATA010000035.1 coordinate 25,158, forward strand.
CGCGGTTCCATGAATACGTGCCGCAACCGCCCGGGCGGCGGGGCACCGTCGCCGACCAGGACGCGATGCTGGCCTGGCAGCGGTTCTATCCGCGCTTCCCTCGGGTGCTGTTCGTCCTGACCGGCGCTGGGCCGGATGCGCTGCAACGGCGGATCGGCGACCTGCGGGCCATGGTCGCGGGGCACCCGCTGGTGACCCAGCTCGCCGGGCATGTCCAGCTGGGTGCGGCAGTGCTGGAGGACCTCGAACAGTTCGGAGCGTCCGGCCCGGTCTGGACGCCGCTTTCGGGCGACCGTGAGCGGCGTTCCTGGATGGATTTGTAGGCGCAGATGAGGAAGCTGCGTAGCCGGCCGCCGCGGTTCGTGGCGCTGGACAACAGGGCCGTCGACGATGTGCGGCTGAGCGTGTTGGACGTCGGGCTACTCGCGGTGGCGCTGCGCTGCCCGGACGGCGCGGACTTCACCGTCGCCTCGCTTGCGGGTAAGCGCAGGCCTGGACGTGAGGCGTTGACCAAGGCCATGCGGAACCTCGTGGCCTGCGGCTACATCGTCAAGCTGAAGATTCAGACGGCCAGTGGAACGTGGCGCACCGAGTTCTCCGTGGCCGACCTGCCCTTCACCCGCGATGACGTCGATGGCCTGCTCGCCGAAGTCCCGGACGCGCGGGCAGTGCGGGTGGAGCCCGTGTGGCTCGACCCTCGCAGCGCCACGGCGCAGTCGCCGGGAGATCAAGGAGGGGACGGGTCGGCCGCTGCAGGCCGAAGCCGAGTCACGGGATCCCGTCACTCGGTGGTGACCAGCCAAAACGACGAAGATCAGCAGGTGGGACCGAGTGACGGCTTTCCGACGGTCGGTGATCCGACGGTCGGCGGCCCGTCGGTTAAAGAACTAAGACTTCATGTACAAGGCGGGAGGGACTTCTCTCTCTCCTCTCGATCGGATGGCACCGCAGCGGCGGTGCCCGAGAGAGAGACCGCGAGCCTGCCAGGAAGGCGCGAACTCTCGGCGGTACCCATGCCGTCCTCACCGGCCCGCGAAGTGGAGGGCGCGAGCCAGCGGACCGGTAGGCCGGCAGCAGGTCCCGTTCTGGTGAACCCCCGGGCAGCTGGAGATCGCGTGGCCGAGGCGTGGGCGGAGGCCCGGCGCCGCAGGGGGCATCCGGTTCCGGTCCTGGGACACAAGCGGGTGGCCCGCGCTGCCGCGGCGCTCGCGGCCGCCGGAACGGCAGAGGAGCTCCTGGCGCAGGCGGCCGTCGACATGGCCCGGGAACCGGCGTGGCTGGACTTGGAACGGCACTTGGAGCACTGGTCACCGCCCGCGCCCCAGGCGGCGCCTGCCGGGCCGGTGACGTACTGCGGGAGCTGTGACTACGGCTGGGTCAGCCGCAGACCTCCCGTTCACTCGCTGCTTTTCGAGGCAGCGCCGCCGCGTGAAAGGGGCCCACCGGCTGGCACCGGTGGGCCCCTCAGGCCGCGATCAGGTCAGAGCAATTGGAAGCCTTGTCCTGTGGCTCGTTTCCGGCGGCGTCTGGTAGCGATGATGGCAGCGCCCAGGAAGCAGAGCACAACCATCCGGTAGGTGAGGATGGCGGACTGGCCTCCTGCATTGACGACGTAGCCGTGGGTCCAGGTGTATGCAACGGCGGTCACCACTGCTGTCCACCTGGCTGGACTTTTCCAACTCTTTCCAAGGAGGAAGAGTCGCATGGCAAGGGCCAGGCATCCGAAGCCGATGGCCAGGCTTACCGCGCTCAGGGCGCTTATCTCGGACATCTAGTTGTACATTTCGTCGTCGTCGATCCACCGGGTGGTGAATGTGTAGTCTCCCAGGAAGCGTAGAGAGTATTCGAAACGACCGTGCTCCTGCCAGAAGCCCGTGTAGACGTTTTTGTAGGTCACTCTGTTGTTGTAATACTTCTTATACCTTTTGTACTGCTTTCTCTGCTGCCACGCCGCCCCGTTGATCGTGACTGTGCCAGCGAAGGCCCAGCTGCAGAATTCTCCCCATATCGCCCGCAGGACCTTCGGCATCCGGTTGAACAGCGAGGGGACCCACTTGCCGTACGACCAGTATTTCTTGACGTAGATCCATCCGGTGTTGTGGTGCTTGCTGCAGTGGGGTCCGTACCAGCCCCCTTCGCAGATCTCTGCTCGTCCGTCCAGGTCGTATCTCGTGACGGGGTCGGCCGGGTAGATGTAGGCGTTCGCGTTGCCGCCGAACACGGGGTCGGTGGACAGAAAGCGACCCGTGGCGGCGTCGTACAAGCGCTCGCCCATGAGGGTGATGCCGCTCAAAGTCTGGCTTGATCGCTGGTACTTGCCGAGCCAGCCGTATGTGGCCGATGTGGTGGCATCGAGGGCGACACCAAACTCGTCGTAGTGCTGAACTGTGGCCGAAGCGCCTGTCAGGGGAAGTTGCACTGCCACGTCGCCGTGCAGGTTCGACAGCTGGAGGGTGGTGCCACCGCTGGAGGTCGTGGCGGCAAGGCCGCCGGTGTTGTCGCTGACCGTACGGGCCACGCCGTCCTGGGTGGATTCAGTCCACGTCGGGAGGTCGCAGTCACAACCGTAGTGACTGGTAGTGACGTTGGTTGTGGTCCAGCTGCCGTCGGTGCCCTGCGTCTGGGCGGTGGTCACGGCGATGCGTTCGGCGGCATCGAGCGACCACACATTCCGGTCAGCCGCCACGGTCTCAGAGCGAACCAGGTCGTTGGCGTAGAACGCGAAGGTGGCGGTACCGCTGGTGACAGTACGACCGAAGGCGTCGTAGACGGTTCCTGTCCTGATGAGGCGGTCTGCGCTGTCGTAGGTCTGGTTGGTCGTTGTGATGGTGGCGTCGTTGGTCTGGCTGTCGCAGTCGTCCGACGTGGCCTTGAGCGCCGTGCGATTGTCGTTCAGGTCGTATGCGTACTCCCGAGTGGTGCACCCAGCGCCGGTGGCATCGCTGGCCTGCACCAGGCGTCCAGCCTTGTCGAAGGCAAAGCCGGTATCCGTGGCACCTCCGTCGGACTGGGTGTGGCCGGCCTGTTGCCCGTGAATGGTGTAGTCGGCGCTGTCTGAAAGGACAGGCGTGCCGGTGGAGTCCGTGTACTCCTTGCTGGTGGGCTGTCCGGCGGGGTCGGTATGGAGGGTGATCTCGTATGCGCCAGGAAGGGTCTCGTGGGCGGCGTTCCCGTCCGGGTCATAGGCGGTGGTGAAGGTCCCGGCGGCTGAGTCCGTGGTGCTTTCCCGCTGGCCTGCGGCGTTGTAGGTGAAGGTGGTCGTGGAGGGGGCCGAGTCCGTCACCTTCACCAGTCGATCGAGTGCGTCGTAGAACGCAGTGGTGACGTTGCCAGCACCATCGTTATATGTGCTGGACCTACCACGGTCGTCATAGCCGTAAGTGATCGTCTGGCCCTGGGCGGTCTGAGTGGCGATCTTGCCGCTGGCGGGGTCGTAGGTGTAGTCAACGGCTGTTGTCGCCGTGCCGGATCCGCCCGTGACTGAGGACTTGGTGGGGCGGCCTGCACCGTCAGGGGTAATGGTGGTGGTTCGGGTAACTGCGTTGGCGGTTTCGGTCTTCGTGGAGATTTGGCCCAGGCGGTCGTAAGTGTAGGTGGTGGTGACCAACTGATCCGGGTTACTGCCTCCCCCGGTCACCGTCGCTGCGGGTGCCGTCTTGCACAGCAGTCCCGCCCACTCGGGGCGGCCATTGCAGGTGCCCGTGCCAGTGGCGGTGTAGTAGCTGTAGGTCAGGGCTCCGGCGTCCGATCCGTTGGACTTGGGCTGGCTGGTCTTGGTGGGCCTGCCATCCGCGTCGTACAGAGTTGACTTCGTGATGGCCAGACCGCTGGGGTCGGTGACCTTCTTGACCGGCAGGGCCTTGGTCCAGTCGTACTCATTCTTGCTTGTACGGACGTCGCCGTCGGCAGGGTAGCCCTCTACGAAGGCGCTGGTCTTCGCGGTGGTCACTTGGTCGCTGATGGTGGCGGTCCCGTCGGTGGGCCGACCCTCGTCGTACGTGTTCACCGTGTGCGATCGGGCCGGCCACACAGTACCGGCCGGCAGGTCGGCACCACCGCTGCCGGCCTTCAACGCAGAGGTCAGGGTGACCAGGTGCAGCGGGCCAAACACCTCCAAGGCTCGCTGGCCGTCGCCGGAGTAGACGGAGCGGGTGGACAGTTGTTCGGCGCGTGCAGAGGTAGAGTTACCGACGATGTGGAGCAGAGAGAGCTCGTCGTATGCGTCGCCGCTGTTCGCTGAAGTCAGTGCCAGTTCGCGGTTGCCAGCGGTGAGTTTCCGAACGGTGTTGCCGTACTGGTCGTACTCCGTAGTAGTGATGTGTTTTCCAGGCGTGGCGGTGTTGACCTCACGTCCGGATGCATCGGTGTAGGTGATCGTGGCACGCGCGTAGTCAGAAGCGGTCAAGTCTGAGCCGGCGTTGGAGGACGGGACAATGTCGTCCTGTGCTACGCGAGGCGGAAAGACAGCGGTTGCGTCGGCCGGCACGTCGGACTGTCCCCACGTGCCTACGTCAGCTGCACCCATCTGGTTCGGGGCGTTGCTGCCCGTGAGGGGCACGTCGTAGACCATGCTGGTCGTGGCAGTAGTGCCGTCGGTTTGAGTCTTGGAGCCTTGGACGAGGTTGGGCCTCGAAGCGGAGAGCAGCATGCCAGGCCCCGCGGTCGCGGCAGTGCCCGCAGTACCGTAGCTGAATGTCCAGGGTAGCTCGCCCGGCGGGGTGAGCGTGGTAATGCGGCCTGCGGACTCGTAGGTGTATGCCGTCTTCAACACGGGGCTGATACGCGGGTCCCATTCCTGCCGGAGCCGACCGGTGTCGTCGTAGGCGTAGCTGGCGACCACGGTTGCCGTCGCAGCGGACGCACCGGGATCGGTTGCCCACAGCTTGATCTGCTTGACCCGGCCGGTGTAGTCGCCCAGCGCGGAGGCGGTGGCGGTGGTGGAGGTCGCGTAGACGAACTCCAGCATCCGGCAGCCCTTCGTCGACGGCGTGGTCTCGCACGCGGTGGCTGAGACGGCCGTGGTCGGGGCGATCAGGTATTTCGGGCGGGCGAGGGTGACGCTACCGGAGAGGACCTTCTCGGAGACCACCTTGGTGGTGGAGTTGTCGGTCGGCAGGTAGGTGCTGGAGACCACCCACGTGGACGTCGAGGCGTCTACCCGGCTGAAGGTGGTCGTGGTGCCCTCGGTGTCCTTCAGGGTGAAGTCCTGAGCCTTGGTCAGGTCGTTGGTGGCCTTGCCGGTGCTGTCATTGCTGGTCAGCGTCAGGTCCTCGGAGCCGGGCTCGGGCTTCCAGCCGCCGGAGGTGGTGGCGGTGAAGCCGGTGTCCAATCCGTCGTCATCGGCCAGGGCCACCGAGGTGGTCGAGGTCTTGTGAACGTTGGTCCAGTCGGAGTCGGTAAGTTCGGCCGTGGTGCCCGAGGTCCACTGAGGTCCGAAAATCGGTACCTGGCCTTCGATGTTCGAGCCAGCGGTCGGGCGCCGTGAGGAGGCGGTGCGCGAGGCGGACAGGCCGAAGCCGGAGGCGTCGGTGGCCGAGAGCGTGAAGTCACCGGTGAGGGTGTTCACCGAGCCCGGGCCGATGTCCTGGCTCGGGGCGGTGCCGGCGTTGCGGTCCACGGTGACCGTGACGGACTGGCTGTAGCCGGTGGTGGTGCCATCGGTGAAAGCCGCGCGGATGTCGATCGGCCCGTCCTGCGTCAGTGACGACGTCACGTTCCAGGTCAGCCCTGCCGAAGCGCCGCCTGTGACCTGCAGCGGCCAGGCATTGACAGAGCCGCCGGCGGTGATGGTGACATCGCCGACGGGGACGGTGTGCCAGGTGTCGGTCTCACCGCGCCGGTACTGGTAGGTCACGCCGGTGTAGCTGGTCTTGCCCTTGGAGGTCAGGCTGACCCGGCGGGCGCTGGTGTCGCCGTCGCCAGGCGTGAGCAGGGCGGCGCCGTCGGCGCCGACGCCGAAGCTGTACTTGGTGACGGTGGTGGAGAGGTTGCCGCCGGAGTCGATGGTCTGGGCGTACAGGGTGTGCCAGCCGTCAGCAGGGCTGATGGACACGGTCAGCGGGTCGCCGCCGGTGCCATCGGTGGTGTCGTCCACCCGCTTGGGCAGGGACGGGTCGTCCAGGCCCCACTTGAAGCCCTGGCCGTCGGTGGAGGTGGTGTCCAGAGTGCAGGTCACAGGGCCGGACGCCTTCGCCGTCCAGGTGTCCTTGCCGTAGGTGTCACACAGCACGGTGGGCGCCACGGGCAGGGCCGTGTTCAGCACGAAGTTGGTGTAACCGGACCAGGTGCCGTAGTCGGTGCCGTCATATGCCCGCACCCGGTAGCGCAGGTGCGTTCCAGCGGGGAACGCGGAAGCGGACGGGATCGCCAACGTGGAGGTCGAACCGGAGGCCACCGTCTTGCCAAACGCGGTGTAGGTGTAGGTGGTGTCCGCGTTGGTCGGGTTCGGGGTGATCTCGAACTGGCCCTGGGCGTTGCCGCCGTCGGCATCGGTGACCTTCGCCGACAGAGTCGGGGTCAGCGAGGTGACGTAGCGCGAACCGTTGTAGGCGTTGACCACACTCGGCGAGATCGCGGCCGAGGCTGTGGTGGCGTAGGAGTTGTAGGTGACCGTCAGGTGCGGCTCGGTGGCGCCGTCGACGCCTGAGTTGTAGTTCGCCGAGCGGAAACGCCGCCAGGTCAACGTGTCGGACTCGTCCGCGCCGCGGACCTGGAGGCCGTAGTTGGCCGAGCCGTCGGCCCATGCCTGCACGATGGCGTCGATGTCGAAGTTCATCGTGCCGGCCGGGCAGGAGGAGCTCCAGCCCAGGGCAGCCTTGTTGGTCACCGCGCCCGTGGTCGTGGTCGACGGCTGCGCGCCCCACGTCACGGTCGAGGACGACCAGCTGCTCGTGATCCGGCGGACCTGGGTTCCGGCTCCGGTGGTGGAGCAGGTCGAGGCGTAGTACGAGTACAGGGCGAGGTTGGTGTCGGTGATGTGCTTGCCCTTGAACTTCGCCACATCGAACATCAGGTACGAGCGGGCGATGTGGCCGCCGGCGTCGTAGGTGCCGGACTTCAGCTCCGTGGAGGAGACCTGGGAGTCGGTGTAGTCCGGGGTCTGGATCCAGGTGTCGGTGGTCTCGGCCAGCGTGGAGGTGGGGTCGACCGTCACCGGGTACGTCGCGGTGGCCAGGAAGTCCGCCGCAGGTGTCAGCACCAGGGTCTGGCGGCCGTCATCGCCGGTTTCGATCTTCGTGGCAACCCGGGCCTGGTGCTCCGGCTCACCGGAGACCTCGTTCTTGCTGGAGTCCCACATCATCGGCGCCGGCGCCTCGGCCACCAGCTTCCCGTCGGCGTCCTTCAGCAGCAGGTGCCCGGAGCCGGCCTCGGACAGCTTCAGGCCGTCCAGGTCGAGTGGGATCCGGTAGGAGACCGGGCCGTCCGGCTGCTGGTCCAGGACCACGTTCTGCGAGAAGCCCTGCGGCAGCGCGGTCACCGTCAGCGTCTGACCGGCGCCCAGGTCATAGGAGGCGGTGTCGTCCTTCACCTGCGGGGTGGGGAGCTTGTCCTGCCAACCCAGGCCGAAGGACTTGTCCCCCTTGGCTACCGACGCCAGGGCCGTGTCACCGCCGTCAGAGACCGCGATGTCCGCGGCCGCCGCCTGCGGGGTCAAGGACGCGCCGGTGTCGGACAGCGACGTGTCAATGTCCTGCCACCTACCGTCCTGCTTGACCCGGATAGGCCCGGCGTACGCCGCGGTCTGCAGCTCACCGCTCGGCAGCGCCCACGTCGTGGAATCCGACGACCGCGCCGACAGCACCTCGATCTTCCGGTCCTGCAGCCGCGCCATCAGCAGCGCCGACGCCTCGTCCTGCGCCTGCGCCGGGCCCTCGTCCCTGGCCGTAGCGGTAGCCGTGGGCGCTTGCTGCGCCAGCGCCACCGCCTGCCCAGTGGACTCCACCACCAGGGCCGTCTCAACAGCCAGCACCAGGGACACGGCCCCTGCTATGCGCCGCAGGCGTCTGCTCGCCCCAGGCGAGGCAGGGCTGAACGGGCCGGGCGGCCCGTCCTTGAACCTGAAAACCATCACATCTCCTTCAACAGATCCCCATGAGGATCGAGGAGGAGAGATCTATCCCGCCGCAAGAACGACGCCGTCGCCGGGGCCCAGAAACCTACGTCGCCAACCGCTCAAACCCCTCTGACCTGCAGCGTTATGACCGATTCCAGCGATCTTGCCACGCCCACGCGAGACTCCAACTACGTAAATGGATGGCAAAATCCATAGAACCGAAACTTTACGATTGTTTGTTACACGTCATAAATACTCCCTCAACTGGCCACGAGCAAAGGTGAATTGCTCCCCAACATCAGACAAGGGAAAGGTAAACACCATATGGGTAATTTGACGTCAGTTCGATGTTGATTTCCGATCATTCGGCGCCTCGGGCAACAATCTCTCACCACTGCACCCGCACAAGGCAGCCCGACGATCGAGTGTCAACGTAACGCGACGCTGGCAGCAAAACCGGTTCTGGTGAACCCACGGGCGGCTGGGGGCCGGTCGCCAAAGCGTGGGCGGAGGCCCGGCGCCGCAGGGGCATCCGGTTCCGGTGCTGGGGCACAAGCGGGTGGGCAGGGCAGCCGCGGCGCTCGCGGCCGCCGGAACGGCGGAAGAGCTCCTGGCGCAGGCGGCCGTCGACATGGCTCGGGAACCGGCGTGGCTGGACTTGGAACGGCACTTGGAGCACTGGTCACCGCCCGCGCCCCAGGCGGCGCCTGCCGGGCCGGTGACGTACTGCGGGAGCTGTGACTACGGCTGGGTCACCGGTGAGGACGGTCGGGCCAGTAAGTGCCCCTGCCGGACCGGCGGGACGCCGTGACCGGGCCTCGATTTCACTCACTGAAATCAATGGTGACGTGCCGTGAAAATTCACCGCCCCGCATACGGGAGCAAAGGCGGATGAGATGGGTCAGTGCGCTCATGATCCCTATTGGAGGCGGTGAGTTGGCGCCGTACGGTGCGTCGTATGTCGCACCGCGGCACCCGTCGCATGATGCGCTGCTGTCCCGGGAGCTCCGTCCCGGTGAGCGCGCGTCAGCGTCGGGCGTCGATGAGGTTACGCAGCCGATGTCAGGGGGAGGCCGTACCGTGCCGAGCACCACCGACCAGCGTCATCGTCAGACCCGCCGGGCCCTGCGGGGTGCAGCAGTGGCGGCCACCGCGTTCGTGGGGATGCTCGTACTGGCCGCCTGCGGCGGCGACAAGGATTCCGCCGAGCCGGCCGCGGCATCGACCTCCGCCAGGTCGACTGTGTCGAAGGCGGCCGCGGCCTCGCCGGACCCGACGGCGGCCGCGAAGGACCGGGTCGAAGCGGCGTTCCAGGGTCTGGTCGACGCGGAGACTGCCGGGTTCGCGAAGGCCACGTTCGAGGGCACCGATATCGAGCAGTACGCCTCGGGTCAGGTCCTCTCCGACGGCAAGAAGACGCTGCTGATCAACCGAGCCAATGGCATCGTCACCGAGGGCAAGCCCACCTTCACCGTCACCAGGACCACCGTGGACCTGTCGGTGAGCCCGCATCGCGCGGCGCTGGCGGTGTGCTGGGATGACACGAACTGGACGCCGGTGAAGAAGGCCACCGGCAAGAGCGTGGCCGCCCCCAACCAGGCCCAGCGGTACGTGGTGAACTCCAAGCTCCGCACGATCGGGACCCGGTGGGTGGTTACCGACAGCACCGCCGCGCGGGACCAGACGTGCTGAGGCGGATACTGGCGGCCGCCGGCGTGGCGGGCGGTCTCGTACTTGGGTCGGTCAGTCCGGCTGCCGCCGACAACGGCGTGGTCTGCCCCGCCATCGGCGACTGCTCGGTCGGAGTGACCGTGCCCGGCACGCCCGGCGGCCCGACGAGCGGCGACAAGGGATCAGGGGGCAGCAACGGTTCCCGCCGGTGCGAGGACACCCTGCTGAACGTCGAGGTGCCCTGCTACCTGAAGGATCTGGGGTGGTGGAGCCCGAACTGCTACTTCAAGGTCATGGAGCCGCAGCCACCGGCCGGCGACCCGGCCTGGCAGGGTCACAAGCCCGGTGACGGGGCCGTCTACGACGCGTACTGCCCCGATGAGGGGCCGCCGGTGCAGTGGCGGGCCGCTCCGCCGCCGGGCATGGACGGCAGTGTCGATCCGGCTCAGCTCGCCGCCGAGGCCGTGAAGCGGCTGCCGATCGACGGCCCGGACATCGGGATCGTGCCCGAACCCGGCACGACGGGCGTGGTCGGGATGCCGGTGTGGCTGTGGAACCGCACCAGCCCCCGCACCTGGGGCCCGGCCGCGGAGTCCGTCACCGCGGGCGGCATCACGGTGACCGCGACCGCGCACGTGTGGAAGATCGTGTGGGACATGGGCGACGGCCACACCGTCACCTGCGGCGCCGGCATCCCCTACAAGGAGTCCGAAGGCGCGAAGGACTCACCCAGCTGCGGCTACCGCTACGCCACCACGTCCGACGGCGGTAAGGGCGATGTGTTCTGGGTGACCGCGACCGCGACGTGGGACGTGCACTGGGCAGGCGGCGGCCAGCGCGGCGACCTCAGCACGACCCGCTCTTCCCAGGTCCAGCTGCGCGTCGGCGAAGTCCAGGTCCTCGGCCAATGACCCGCTGACCTCCCCACACAGGAGGCACCCTCATGAGCAGCATCACTCGATCCGTCTCCCCGCCCTCCGCGGCCGCGGCCGCGCCGACAGCCCCAGCGGGGCCGTCGACCGGGCCGGTCGCTGCACCGCGGATGGTCCGGCAACGCCGGCGCCGCCCCGGCCTGGTCGCCCTGTCGGTCGCGCTGATCGCCGCCGGGGGCCTGTCCGGGGCGGTGCTGTACTCCAGCTCCGGTCACCGCACCCCCGTGGTCGTCGTCGCCCGTGACGTGCCGGTCGGCTCCCGCATCACCGAGGCCGACCTCGCCACGGCATCGATCGCCCTGGATCCGGCGGTGCAGTCAGTGAAGGCCTCCCGCACTGGTGCCCTGGTCGGGCAGCGCGCTGCGACCGACTTGAAAGCGGGATCGCTGCTCGCGCCTTCACAGGTCACTACCCAGTCACTGATCGGGCCCGGTCAGCAGCTGGTCGGGGTGAGCGTGAAGCCCTCGCAGCTTCCGGCGACACCACTGGTGCCCGGGGAGAAGGTGCTGATCGTGTCGACGCCGGACCCGGACGCCGGAGCCGTCCGGCCCAGCAACGGCAGCACCGACGCCGCGGCGGGCAGCGGCAGGTCTCCGGTGACACTGCCGGCGAAGGTCGTCGCGGTCGGCCGGCCCGCGGCCGCCACGGGTGCGGTGGTGGTCGACGTGGCCGTGCCCGCCACCGACGGGCCCGCGCTGGCCGCGCAGGCCGCCACGGGGAACGTCGCCCTGGTCGTCGTCGCCCGGGACGGTTCGTGATGGCAGTCATCGCGCTCGCCGGAGGCCTCGGCGCACCCGGAGCGACCACCACGGCGATGGCACTGCTGCTGACATGGCCGCTGGAAGCTGGGCATCGGGTGGTGCTGGCGGAGTGCGACCCGGACGGCGGGGCGATCCTGCCCGGAGCATTGCAAGGGACCCTCGGTGGTGCGCACGGACTACGGAACCTCGCCCTCGCGGCACGTCAGGGCCAGCTCGGCGAGGCGTTCTGGCGGCAGTTGGTCGACGTCACCGACGCCGGCACCCGGGACCGGCTGGTCCTGCCCGGCCTGTACGACCCGGCACACGCGTCCTCGATGAGCACGGTGTGGAAGCCGCTGTCGGCGATGTTCGCCGGGATCGAAGCCCACGCCCATGACGTGCTGGTCGACCTCGGCCGGCGCGGCGCGTTCGGCGCCTCGCAGGTCCTCGCGCAGCGCGCCGACGTGGTGCTGCTGATCGCTCGGAACACCCTGCGCGGCTTGCAAAGCGCCGAAGTCCGTCTCGCCACGCTGCGGGAACAGCTCGGCACCACGGCGGAAGTGCGGCTGCTGCTGGTCGACGCCGGGCCCTTTCCCGCTGGCGAGGTGCAGCGGCAGTTGGGCGCTGAGGTCGTTGCCACTTTGCCATGGCGGCCGCGGGAGGCAGCGGTGCTGTCTGACGGTGGGGAGCAACCGCGGAAGTTCGAGGTGTCGGAGCTGATCCGGGCGGCCCGGTCGGCGACCACGCGGATCCGGCAACTGGTCGCCACCCGCCGGGCCCGCCTGTCCGTCCCGGCGCGGAGTTCCCTCGAGGGAAGGGCGGTGACCGGTGCGCGCTGAACCTGTGCACCACCAACCCGGACTCCCACCGGCTGTGTCCCCTGTGGCACAGCCGACGCCGCTACGCACTGTGCCGCGAGGGCCCATGCCGCAGCCGCCGGGCATGGTCGACTACGCAGCGGTCCGGCTGATCAAGAAGGAGGTCGGCGAGCGGCTCGGTGAACTCCTGCGGGCCCGGCCGGGGATGACCGCGGCCGCGCAGGAGCAGCAGGGCAGGGCGCTGATCAACGAGCAGGTCGCGATCTGGTCGGATGCCGAGGCCGTGCGCCGCGGGCAGGCCACCAGCCCGGCGGAGGATGCGGCGATCGCCCAGGCAGTGTTCGATCTGCAGTTCCGCGCTGGCCGCCTGCAGCAGCACCTGGACAACGCGGCGGTGGAGAACATCTTCATCAACGGCTACCGCACCGTGGTGCTGGACTTCACCGACGGCCGCCGCGCCCACGTCGCGCCGGTCGCCGACTCCGACGAAGAGCTCCGCGAGCTCCTGCGCGATCTCGCGCGCCGCACCACGGGCCAGTCGGAGCGGAGCCTGTCGACCGCAGACCCGTTCCTCGCTCTGCGGCTGGCCGACGGGTCCCGGCTGCAGGCCGTCATCGACGTCACGCCCGGCACGTATGTGACGATCCGCCGGCACTCCATGCGCCACGCCGACCTGACCCAACTTGTCCAGCGCGGCATGCTCGACACCACGCTGCAGGCGTTCCTGTCCGCGTGCGTGCGGGCGGAGAAGAACCTCATGGTCGTCGGCGGGCAGGCCGCCGGGAAGACCACCCTGCTCCGTGCGCTGCTGCGCGAGATCGACCCGCAAGAGCGGTTCGCCACGCTCGAGACGGAGTACGAGCTGTTCGCGCACGAGAACGGCTACCACCAGCAAGTCGTGCCGATGGAGGCCCGGGAGTCCAACGGCGAACGGATCGACGGCCGCAGCGCGGGCGAGATCACGCTGATGGACCTGATGTACCGGGCGCTGCGAATGTCGCTGGCGCGGATCGTGGTCGGTGAAGTCCGCGGGCCGGAGATCGTGGCGATGCTGCAGGCCATGACCAACGGGCAGGGCGGCAACCTGTCCACCCTGCACGCGATCCACCCCAGCGTGGTGTTCGACCGGATCGCCGAGCTGTACCTGTTGGCGCAGGCGAACATGAGCGAGGCCCTCGCCTACCGGCAGGCCGCGAACGGCCTGGACTTCATCGTGTTCGTCGCCTCGATCGACGAAACGAAGATCGGTGGGCATCGGCACCGGTTCGTCTCCCACGTGCTGGAAGTCACCGGCATCGGCGAGGGCGGCCGACCCGACACAAACCTCATCTTCGGCCCGCGCCCGGAGTGGGACGACCCGCGCGCCCTGCCGATGATGCACCCGCGGTGCATCGCCGACCTGCGGCGAGCCGGCTTCCACCCGGAGCTCCTGGACGATCCGGCCGGCACCTGGCCTGCCCAGCTGCAGCTGCTCATCCGGGAGGCATCGTGAACGGCACAGGGGTGCTGTTGTGGGGCATCACCGGCGCCGCATTGGTCGCTGGGCTGGTCGGCATCGTCATCGGCGTGACCGGCACCGAAGCCCCCAAGCGCCCGCCGCTGTGGTCCCGGCTGCGGGCCGCGAGTGCTGCGGGTGTCGGGCGCAGGGCGCTGGAGCAGCGAAAGACCCGGCTCGTTGTCGGTGCCGTTGCCGGCGCGGTGGTGTGGGCGGTGTCGGGGGTGTTCGTGGCCGGGGTGTTGGTGCTGCTGGCGGTGCCCGGGGTGCCGTGGCTGCTGGCACCGACGAAGGGCGCGGGCCTGCGGATTGTCCGGCTGGAGGCGCTTGGGGACTGGACGCAGCGGCTGTCGAACGTGCTGCGGCTCGGCCGCGGCCTGGACGAAGCCCTCGCGCTGTCCGGGAAGGGTGTGCCGGAGCCGATCGCGAGCGAGGTCGGCGACCTGGTCGACCGGCTCGCCGTCGGCTGGCGGCCGGCCGATGCGCTGCGTGTCTTCGGTGACGCGCTCGACGATGTCACCGCGGACAAGGTCGTCGCCGCCCTGGTGCTGTCCGCGGCCGATCGCGGCCCGGGGCTGGCGCAGGCCTTGGACGACCTGGCGGCGTCGGTGCACGAGGAGGTCGCCAAGCGGCGGCAGATCGAAGCGGACCGGGCCAAGCCCCGCACCACCGTGCGGTGGATGACCCTGATCACCCTCGGTGTCGTCGCCTTCGGGTTCCTCATCCCCGGATACACCGCCCCCTACAGCTCCCTGCTCGGCCAGCTGGTCCTGGCGCTGCTCGCCGCGGCCTTCGTGGCAGTGCTGGTGTGGATGCGGCAACTCGCCGACCACCACCCCGTACCGAGGTTCCTGATCACCGACCCCCGCAGCCGCGTCACCGCCCCCACGCTGGCGCTCACTCCCGCTTCGCACCGTGAGGTGGAGCCCGTGCGCGATCCGTCCAGGGCGGCCGGTAGGGAGGCGCGGTGATCCCGGTGGGTGCGCTGCTGGCCGGCGCCACGATCGGCGCCGGAATGGCGCTGCTGGTCAAGGAACTCCTACGCCCCGCGCCCGCGCTGGGCCCGGCCCTGCAGCGTCTCAATCATCCGGCGGCCCCAGCCCCAGAGCTGGTGAGCGCGGACCGCGATGAGCGGTGGGGGGCGTGGCTGGTCGAACATCTCGGCTCGGTCCCAGGCGTCAGGATTCCTCGCAGAGATCTCGCCCTGGTGGGAACGTCGCCGGGACGGTTTGTGCTCAAGAAGACCGCGCTCGCCGCGGCGGGTCTGTTGGTGCCGCCGCTGGCCGGATTCCCGCTGCTCCTTCTCGGACTGCCCGTCTATCTGCCGGCCGTGGTCGGCGTGCTGTTCGCGGCAATGCTGTGGTTCGCCCCGGACCTCGCGCTGCGGGACCAGGCACGTCGGGCGCGGGAGGAATTCGCGCACGCCATGGCCGCCTACCTGGACCTGGTCGCGCTACGGCGGGCCGGGAACGTCTCCGCCGAGCAGGCCCTGGAACAAGCCGCGCAGGTCGCAAACGGGTGGGCGTTCGCCCGGATCCAGCAGGCCCTGATGCAGTCCCGGGTGGACAAGGTCCCGCACTGGGAGAGCCTTGGACGGCTGACCGGCGAACTGAACCTGCCCGTGGTGGAGGACCTGGCCGCGATCATGCGACAGTCCACCGACGATGGCGCCGCCGTCTACGCCACGCTCCGCGCCCGCGCCCGGAACCTGCGCACGGAACTACTGGCCGCGCAGGCCGCGGAGGCGAATGCCAACAGCGAGAAGATGACCGCCCCCGGCGCTCTGCTGGCGGTGCTGGTCATGTTCCTCATCGCCTTCCCCGCGGTCATCCGCATCCTCACCACCTGACCTCCACGCCGAAGGAGCGCCCGACGATGAATCCCCTCACCCGTGCCGCGGCCGCCGCTGTCATCTGGGTGCGCGACCGCCTCGAGCAGGGCCGTGCCCGCGGCAGCGACCGCGGCGACATCTCCATCACCACCGTCATCATCTGGGTCGCCGCGGTCGGCGGCGCCCTGGCCATCGCCGGCACGATCGGCGTCATCGTGAGCAAGTACAACGGCCTGCTCACCGGGATCTGATCGCCGATGGCCAGGACGACGGCTGCGAGCAGCAGCACGGTGCGTGCCGCACGCCGGATGGCGGCCGCGGCCAGGCTCCGGGGTGACCGGGGCGAGACGTCGATTCAGATGGCGGTGGTGTTCCCGTTCGTCATCGTGCTCACCCTGGCCGTGGTGCAGGCCGGGATGTGGTTCCACGCCCGCAACATCGCCCTGGCCGCCGCACGGGAAGGCGTCACCGCAGCCCGCACCTACCAGGCCGACGATGCTGATGGCGCCGCCCGGGCACGCGAGGTCCTGGGGCGGATCGCCGGTGACAGCCTGCGTGGCCCGGCAGTCAGCACGGCCGGCAGCGGAGCTGAGTCCGTACGGGTCACCGTGACCGGCACCGCCCCCTCACTGCTTCCCGGGACCAGAGGCCTGCGCGTCACCCAGTCCGCCACCGGCCCACGCGAGCAATGGACGACCCCATGACCCGGACTTCCCTATCGAGCACTCTGCGGGCCGACGCGCGCGCACGGGTGCAGGGTGACCGGGGCAGCGAGGCGATCCAGGCCGCGATCGTGACGCCGCTTCTGATCGCGTTCCTGTGTCTGGCCATCGCCGCCGGACGCCTCGCGGTCTCCGGCGGGAAGACCGACGCGGCCGCCGAGGATGCCGCCCGCGCGGCCTCGCTGGAACGCACACAGGTCGCCGCGCAGTCCGCGGCCGCCGACGCCGCCACCCGCTCGTTGGAAGACCAGGGCGTCCGCTGCTCCAGCACCGACGTGGACGTCGACACCTCCGGACTCACCGTGCCGGTCGGCCAGGTCGGATACGTCACCGTCACCGTCCGCTGCACCGTGGACCTGTCGGATCTTCTGCTCCCGGGAGCTCCCGGTTCCAAGACTCTGACCAGCAGCTTCACCAGCGTCGTCGACGCTCACCGCGCCAGGCAGGACACATGACGACGCCAACGCTGAGGGCAGTGGGCCGCCGGGCGGGGCAGGGCGACCGGGGCGGTGTCGCGGTGTTCGTCGCGATCTGCACGGTGGCGTTGCTCGCGATCGCCGGGCTGGTCCTGGACGGCGGCGGGAAACTGCGCGCCACCGAACGCGCTGACGCCCTCGCGCTGGAAGCTGCCCGCGCCGGCGGGCAAGCCCTCGATCCCGCCGATGCTGTCACCGGCGCCGCGATCCGCGCCGACCCGGCGGCAGCGCAAGCCGCCGCTTCGCAGTACCTGCGCCAGGCCGGTGTCCAGGGGACCGTGACCGTCTCCCCGGACCGCAGCGAGCTGACCGTCGTCGTCGACACCACGTACGCCACTCGGTTCCTGCCCGTGATCGGCATCGGCTCGATGGATGTCACCGGGCACGGCACCGCGACGCTGCTGCACGGCGTCGACCAGCCCGAATAGCCCACGAGAAGGGCCACCCGCCATGCCCCAGCCCGCTGTTGTCCGTCCGCCGCGCAGGCCACCCACCCGGCAGGCGCGAACCGATGGCGTCACCATCCGCACCGTCATAGGCGCGGCCGCAAGCCTGATGCTGCTGGCCGCGCTCCTGTTCGGCTTGCCTCTCCTGTTGTGGTGGGGCACCGCCATCGTCGGCCCGCCCGGCATCCACGCTCTGGGCAACCTGCTGAGCACGCAGGACTCCGGGCAGGTCTTCCTGCTGGCCCTCGCCGTGGCCGGCTGGGCCGGATGGGCGGGCTTCGCGGCCGCCGTAGCCGTCGAGGTCCCGGTTCAGCTGCGCGGCCGGACCGCACCGAGGCTACGGCTGCTGGTCGGCCAGCGCGCGGCCGCCGCTCTGGTCGGAGCCATCCTCGTCGCGCTGCCCACCGGCACTGCTTTGGCCTCACCGACCCCCGCCCACGCCGTCACCACCACCGCGGCGGCCGCCAACTCCCACGCCCCGGCCCAAGGCGGGCGAGACGCTGCCGCCCCGAGCGCGACCGCTCAGCCAGAGCAAGACGGTGCGGTCACGCACACGGTACGGGCGGTCCGGCCGGCAGAAAGCCTGTGGTCGATCGCCGAGGACCGGCTCGGCGACGGCTACCGCTGGGAAGAGATCGCCGCTCTCAACGACGAGCGCACCATGACCGACGGCACCGCCTTCCGCGCCGAGGATCCAATCCGGCCCGGGTGGGTGCTGCTCCTGCCCGACGACGCCGCGCCCACCGGACCCCGTGCGCAAGGCGGCCGTGAGAGCGCCCTCGAGGAAACCCAGCCGGAGGCGTACACGGTGCGGCCGGGTGACACCCTGTCGCAGATCGCCGAAGACGAGCTCGGTGACGCCGACCGCTACCCGGCGATCTTCCGTCTCAACCGTGGCGAAGCCCAGCCCGGCGGCCGCCACTTCACCGATCCTGACCTCATCTACCCAGGTCAGCACCTCGACCTCCCGCGGGCGGGAAGCCCCGCTGCAGCGGCAAGGCCGCAGCACGACAACCCCGAGCAACCCCGCGACCGCACAACGCCGCCAGGCAACGCCGACGTTCCCGGTGAGCGCGAGCGTACGGCGAGTCCCTCCACGGCACCACAGGCGGCGCCCTCTACCGCGGCTACGACACCGTCAGCGGTCGCATCGCCGAACGGGGAGACGTCGCTGCCGACGTCCGCGCCCAGTCCGGCAGCCCCCTCACGCCCGGCCGAGACCCCTGTGCCCGACAAGACTCCTGACCACGCACGGCCGACGCAGCGCACCAGCGCAGCCACCGAACCGACCGCTGCTACCCCCACCGGATCGCCGCGGCCTGGTGCTCCCTCCACGGCCGAGGCACCTACCGCCTCCCCGTCGACACCTCCCGCGCCGTCGGCCTCCGCAGACTTGGCCCCGGCAGGCCGCGCTGACACCGCGCCGGATTCCGGTGTGGAGCGGCAGGTCGTGCTGATGGCCGGGGTCGGTGCGTTGCTGGCCGCGTTGCTGACGGGGGCACTGGGGGTGCGGCGGATTCTGCAGCAGCGCCGGCGCCGGGCTGGCGAGACCATCGCGATCGACGACGACCCGACCCGGACCGAGCAGATCCTGCAGGCCACCGGCGAGCCGGCCGGCGTCGCACTGCTGGACACCGTGCTGCGTACCCTGGCCCACCGTGCGGCCGAGTCCAGCGACCAGGTCCCCGTGGTGCAGGGTGCCCGGGTCACCGCGTCCGGAACAGTGCACCTGGTCGTCGACGACCCCGAAGCCGACCCGGTCCCGCCGTTCACCACTGGCCAGTCGGCCGGGGTGTGGGTGCTGGACGGCGGTCTGCCGCTGCTGCCGGCGGAGCAGGCCCGGGAGGTTCCCGCACCGTATCCGGGGCTGGTCACCCTCGGCGCGGCCGAGTCCGGCGACCTGGTGCTGATCAACCTCTTCCAGACCGGCGGTCTGCTGCTGGACGGGACGCCGGAGGACGTGCTGGCCGTGGGCCGGGCGCTGGCGTTGGAGGCGGGCACCAGCGCGTGGAGTGACCACGCCGAGGTCCTCACCGTGGGGTTGGGAAGCCGACTGGCGGGGCTGTTGCCGAAGGACCGGTTGCGGGCGATGCCGCATCTGTCGTCGGTGGTCTCTGACCTCGGGGCGCTGCTGGTGGAGGTGTATCAGCACGGCAAGGACCAGGCGGTGGAACCGCTGCCATGGATCCTGATCTGTGCAGCCGACGTAGATCCCGAGCAGGTCTGGCAGCTCGCCGACGCGATCGCCGCCGCCCGGCACCTGCCGGTCACCGTTGTCCTGCCCGACACCCCGGCGACACGGCAGGCCTTCCCCGACGCCAGCACCATTCCCGTCGCCGGGACTACGACGGCGGACTTCCCTCAGTTGGCGCCCGGTCCGGTGGAGTTGCAGCGGCTGTCGGATGAGCAGTACCGGGAACTGGTCCACGCTCTCGACGTCGCGGATCAGCCCGCGGACCGGGCGAAGGGCGCGTGGCAGCTCGCCGAGGACCACGCTCACGCTGCCGCAACCTGGCGGCCGGCTCCGCATCCCATGCTGCTGCACCCGATCGCCGACGACGCCGGCGCGGGCACCGAGGCAGGCACTCCGTTCCCTGCTCTGCTGGCCACCGCCGACCCAGGCCGGATCCACCTGGTCAAAGCACCTGCGCCGTCCGGCTTGGACTCAGCTGCTGGCCTGGAGGACCAGGGTGATGCCATCGCCGCGAGCAGCAGGGAGGCCGTCGGCGCCGCCGGTGAGGTGGCGTCGATGCCTGAGCCGTCCGGCCCGAAGGCTCCTGAGATCAATGTGCTCGGCTCTCTGCAGGTGTCCGGGATCAGCGGCTCCGGGCATGGCCCGCGTTTGGAGACGCTCGCGGCGCTGATCTACCTCAAGCCCGGGAGGAACGCCGACGCGCTGTGCACATTCATGGACCCGGCCTCGCCGTGGACGACCCGCACCCTGCAGTCCCGGCTGTCGGAGATCCGGGCCCGATTCGGAGCCACTCCGGACGGCCAGCCGTACCTGCCCCGGCCCAGAGCAGGGTCGGGATACGCGTTCGACGCGTCGATCCGCTCGGACTGGGCGACCTTCCAGGACCTCGCGACCCGGGGCCTGGCCTCGGGCCCGGCGGCGGGCATGGCGGATCTGGAAGCCGCGCTGGCGCTGGTGCGAGGCTGGCCGTTCGACGGCCAGGAGTATCCGTGGGCGGTGTCAGTGCAGCAGGAGATGCTGTCTCGCATCGTCGACGTCGTGCACACGCTCGCCGCCTGGCACTGCACAGGTGACGCGCCGGACTGGGACGCAGCCCGGAGCGCGGTGCTGCGAGGCCTGGACATCGATGAGACCGCCGAGGTCCTCTACCGCGACTGGATAGCCATCGAGCAGGCCGCCGGAAATCACTCGGGGGCCCGCAAAGCGGTGGCGCGGGTCACCGAGGTCACCCGGGCCTACGACATCTCCATGGACGCGCGCACCGAGCACGCCATCGCCGCGGTGCTGGAGGAGTCCGGGGACCTGGCGGCCGCACCCGGCGGCGCCTGACGCCCCACGCGAAGCGGGTGCCGGCCGCGACGGGGGAACGCGGCCGACACCCACTGCAGATCAGCGTAGTACCGAAGCGAGGGAGGAGAGCCATGGTCGCCGCACTGCGACTCGAAGTCACCGGAGTGGTCGAGACGTTCGAGCTGCCCGAGGACTACACCAGACAACGCCATGTACTGCGCGCACTGCTCAGTGGCGCCGTCGACGGCGCGGTCTACCACCGGCGTGCCCTGATCCACGTCCACGGCCAAGGCTCCCTCAGCCCAGCCCGGCAGCTCAACGTCGCCGCATGGGCGCTGGCCAGCACCTGGCGCGGCACCGAACTGCCGTACGGGCTGTACGGGACGGCTGTCGTGACCGGCCCGAACCGCGCCGACGGTGGATACGGCGCCCTGGACACCGACCTCGCGGACCAGATCCGGTCGGTGGGCGACGCGGTGGTACGAGTGCTTGCCGGGTGGCAGGAGCGCCCTCCTCAGGAAGAAGCCCAAGCGCGGGCGGAGCTCCTGAGGGCTACCAGCAGCCGGATCCCATTTAAGGTTTGACGCTGGCTCACCGCACATGCGAGTGGAAGTTCGGCAAGGACCGGCCTCCGCACTCGGAAAGCAGCGGATACTCCTCCCCATGACGATGAGCGTCGGTCTGGATACCAAGTCTCTGAAGGCCGCCCTCACGGGTGTGATGCCGTCGCTGGCGCCGTCCTGCCTGGCAGCCGAGATACTGCGAACGCTGGATCGACCGCTGCTGGCCTGGATGCAGGACCCAGAGTTCCACATGTTCGACTCAGCGGCGCACTACACCGAGTACAAGGACGAACCAGGCGGGCTATCCCGGCTGGAGCGGAAGATCGCAAAGCTGCCGCCGCGCCCGGAGTGGGCGATCGAACGGGTCTGGACGCCGGACGAGGAGACCGATGATGCCTACGATGCCGCCTACGACAAGGCGAGCGTGACCATTGGGGGACACCGGCTGCATCCACGCGATCTCGATGCGTACACCACCATCGCCTACGACCTCGCTGACCATGACGACGACTTCGACCGAATGACGTGGAGAGCGACGCGGAGCTCGTCCGCGGGGACCTGGAGGCCGCGCTCTCCTGGGCCGCTGCCGGAGTCTGCGTCCTGCAGCAGTCCCTCCCCTATCCTTTCCGCGACGTCCTGCCCTACGGCGAAATCGACAACCGGCCTGCGCACCGACTGGTGTACGCGTACGCAAACCTGCTGCACTTCAAGCATCCGCGCAAGGCCGCTGCGTGGTTCACAGCGATGGTCTACTTCAGCCCCATGGACAACATGGGCGCCCGTTTCCGTGCCCCGGGCGGCCCGTCGGAGGACTGGCCGCTCGCAGGGTGACCGTTCTGCTCCCGAGGGCGTCGTACGCAGTGTCGGCCCGGCGCACCAACGGCCTGCCTCACGCCCACCTGTCGGCTCGAACCGTCAG
Source organism: Streptomyces sp. NPDC001902 (assembly GCF_042891295.1). Lineage (NCBI taxonomy): Bacteria > Bacillati > Actinomycetota > Actinomycetes > Kitasatosporales > Streptomycetaceae > Streptomyces > Streptomyces sp. NPDC001902. The sequence goes on from NZ_JBIATA010000035.1 coordinate 47,308, forward strand.
GGCGCGACGGGTACGGCTCGCCTATGCGGGTGCACTGCCACGGATTCAATGGATGCCGGATTCGATACTCACGCCATCGCGGGAGTAGGTGCCCCTGCTCCTTGGGGTCGTGCCCCCGTCGTGGTGTAGCCGATCACAGTCCATTGCCCTCGCTTCGGAGCGGCCCGGCACATACCCCTGCGCGCCGTCGTGCGATCACCGCTGGTCCCGGCCCGGGGAAGCTCAACACGGCTTCCGGCGACAGTGATTCGGGACGCAACGGCCCCGGACTCCCAGCTCTGTCCCCAGGGGAAAAGTAACTGGCGGGTAGCTTTCGGTTAGTCAGATGACCCGTTTCCTTGCTCTCGGGCGCCTCGTTGGGCCGTCCGGATGAAGCCCGGGGCAGGCGAGGGAAGGGGCGGGTGTGCGGCAAGAGTGGTCGCCGGAAGAGCTGTTGGCGAGCTGGACGCTGGTGGACGGCGACTGGGACCTGGTGGCGAACAAGGCCGGGACGACGCGGCTGGGCTTCAGTCTGCTGCTGAAGTTCTTCGAGCTGGAGGGCCGGTTCCCGGATCTGCTGGAGGAGGTTCCGCAGCAATCGCGTGGCTGGCCGCAGAGGTGTGCCCGGTCGAGCTGGTGGAGGACCGGCTGCGCGAGGCCCTGCTGGTGGAGTGCCGGGCCAGGACGATCGAGCCGCCGGGCCGCATCGACCGCATCGTCACCGCGGCCCAGACCCGGGCGGAGAAGACGTTCTGCGCACGGACCATCGAGCGCCTGGGCGACGTCGGGGTGGCCCGGCTGCTGGAGCTGGTGGCCGAGGACAACGAGGACGGCGCCGCCCTGCTGGCCCTGCTCAAGCGGGACCCGGGCGCGGTCGGCCTGGAATCCCTACTGACGGAGATCACCAAGCTGAACGACGTGCACAGACTCGGCCTGCCCAAGGGGCTGTTCGCGGACTGCTCGGAGAAGCTGCTGGCCGCGTGGCGGGCGCGGGCGATCAAGATGTACCCCTCGGACTTCCGCGACACCGCCGAGGACGTACGGATCACCCTGCTCGCGGCGCTGTGCTCGTCCCGACAGGCGGAGATCACCGACGCCCTGGGGGACCTGCTGATCGCCCTGGTGAAGAAGATCAACGCCCGTGCCGAGCGGCGGGTGGAGAGGCAGCTCACCGCCGAGCTGAAGAAGGTCCGCGGCAAGGAGGGCATCCTCTTCCGGCTGGCGGACGCGGCGATCGGCAAGCCGGGCGAGATCGTGCGCACGGCCCTGTACCCGGTGGTCGGGGAGAAGACGCTGCGCGACCTGGTCGCCGAGGCGAAGGCGAACGAGAAGGTCTTCAAGGCCAAGGTCCGCACCACGCTGCGCTCCTCGTACAGCTCGTACTACCGGCAGATGCTGCCGCCGCTGCTGCGCACACTGGGCTTCCGCTGCAACAACACCGCCTACCGGCCGGTGATGGACGCGCTCGCGCTGCTGGAGAAGTACGCCGACGTCGACGGCAAGACGCGCTTCTACGACGCCGGCGACACGGTGCCGATGGACGGCGTCGTACGCAGGGACTGGCGTGAGGCCGTCGTGGACGACAAGGGCAAGGTCGAGCGCATCCCGTACGAGCTGTGTGTGCTGGTCGCGCTGCGGGACGCACGCCGAGACCTCGATGCTCGCGCTCCACCTTCTCCAGTCCAGCCTGGTCCACATCAACACCCTGCTGCTTCAGCGCGTTCTTGCCGAACCGGCGTGGGCGAAGAAGCTCTCGGACGAGGACCGGTGCGGGCTGACCGCGCTCTTCTGGTCGAACATCAACCCATACGGCACCTTCCGCCTCGACATGGACAAACGGCTCGACCTCACTGCGGTCCATCTGCCTGCTTCTCGCACCGCAGTAGACGCCGACGCAGGTGCGGCGCTGGGCAGGCTCAGGTTGTAGCGATAGCCGGGCGTTGCGGCAGTGCGAAGGACCAGTCGATACGGCTGCGCCCGCAGTATGCTGCCTATGCTGGAACAGGCGTTTTCACCCACATTTTTGGGCACGGGGGCGGCATGTTGGATCAGGCGTTGATCGCCTTGGCGTCGGCGGCCGGGGTAGCAGTGGCTCAGGCGGCTGGCACGGACGCCTGGCAGGGCTTCCGGGAGCGGGTGGGCCGTGTCTTCGGCCGTGGCCCTGCGGCGGATGCCGCTCAGGAAGCAGCCCTGGACAGGCTGGATCGTACGGCAGCGGAACTGGAGAGCGCCGATTCCGGCGCGGCCGAGCAGGTGCGGGACGCCGCGGTGACCGCCTGGCGGACCCGCTTCCGGGATCTGCTGTATGAGTTGGACGAGGGCGGCCGTGAGCAGGTGGCCGCCCAGCTGCGTGAGCTGGTGGCCCTGGCTCAGCAGGCCGGCGGCGGTGTGTCGGCCGTGGACGACGGCATCGCTATCGGCGGCGATGTGCACATCGAGGCCCGGAACAACGCGGCAGCGGCTGTGAAGATGGGCGATGTGACCTTCGGAAACCCCTTGTCGCCGGGTTCGGACGGGAGCTGACCGCGCCCGGCGCTCGTCGCGCTCCGCACATTACCGCGCACCACCTGTCGATCCACGCGGAGTCGGGTGGGGTCGCGGCCGGCATCATCCAGGGGGATGTCCACTATCACGCCCCGCCGCGTCATCCGGTGGTCTGGCCGGTGGTGGTGGGCGATGTGCCGCCCCTGGCCTCCGCCTTCCAGCCGCGCCCCGGCCTGCGCGACCGGATCGACCGGGCCTGGGCCGGACGCCCCTCTGTGGTGCTCTCCGGCGGCGGCGGTGTGGGCAAGTCCCAGCTGGCCGCCGCCCTCGCACAGCAGGCCCTGGCCGCCGGCACCGAACTGGTGGTGTGGGTGAACGCCGCCGACATGGCGCAGGTCGTCACCGGCTACGCCGCCGCCGCTCTTGGCGTCCAGGCGGACGGCGCGCGGGGGGAGGACGCCGAGAGTGATGCGCGGGCTTTTAAGAGGTGGTTGGCCTCTACCTCCCGCTCGTGGCTGGTCGTGCTCGACGACGTCGCCGACACGGAGAGCATCAAGCTGTGGTGGCCGCCGTCATGGTCCAACGGGGACAGCCGGGTGCTGGCCACGTCCCGGCGCCGCGATGCTCTGATGTCGGGCGGCGGCCGGGCGGTCGTCGATGTCGGTACCTACGCCCCGGACGAAGCCGTCGCCTACCTGCGTCAGCGGTTCACTGACACGGACATGTCCCGACTGCTGGACGCGCAGGCCACGGATCTGCTGTGCGAGCTGGGGCACCTGCCGCTGGCCCTGTCACACGCGGCCGCCTACATGATCAACGAGGATGTGCCCTGCGCGTCCTATCTTCGGCTGTTCACCGACCAGCGGTCCCGCCTGGAGGCGATGCTGCCTCCCGAGGCTGACACCGAGGGCTATGGCCGGCCGGTCGCGGCCGCCCTGCTGCTGGCGCTGGACGCCGTCCGGCGCCGCGACCCGGTGGGCGTGGCCGCGCCAGCCCTGTGCCTGACAGCTCACCTGGACCCGGTCGGTCACCCTCTGAGTCTGTGGGCCGATGCAGCGGTCACCGGCTACCTGAGCGCCCACCGCAGCATGCCCTCCGGCCCGGCGGACACCCTCGTCGAGCCCGCGGAGGTCACCGCCGAACGGGCCCGGTTCGTGCTGCGGCTGCTGCACCAGTACAGTCTGATCACCTTCGGCTCCGAGGACGGTGCCCGCGGGGTGAGCATGCACGCGCTGACCGCCCGAGCCGCCCGCGAAAACGCCCCCGCGAACCTGGTAACCGCGGCCGTGCCGGCGGCAGCGGACGCCCTGGCGGCGATCTGGCCCGAGAGTGACCACACGGATTGGGACCTCGCTGCCGTGCTGCGGGCCAACACCGTCACCCTGGCAGCCGTGTCAGGTGACCTGCTGTGGCAGCGCGACGGCCACCCGGTCCTGGGCCGGGCCGGGGCGAGTCTATGGGGCGCAGGCCTGTACACCGCTGCGGTGAGCTACTTCGAGCGCCTAGCCGCCGACGCCGAACGGCTGCTGGGCGGCGAGCACGCCGAGACCCTGGAGGCACGCAGCGCCCTGGCCACCGCGTACCGGATGGCGGGGCGCCTGGAGGAAGCGATCTCCCGTGGGGAATGGGCCGCCGCCGACGCCGAACGGCTGCTGGGCGACGATCACCCCACCACCGTGCGCGCCTACGCCAACCTGGCCAACTCCTATGCGCTGGCGGGGCGCACCGCAGAAGCGATTGCCATAGGGACCCGGGTCGTCACCGAACTCGAACGGCTCCGGGACCAGGATGCTCCGGACACCGTCCTGGCCCGCAGCAACCTGGCCGCCTACTACTCACAGGCGGGGCGCACCGCAGAGGCGATTGCCATAGGGACCCGGGTCGTTACCGAACATGAACGGCTCTGGCACCAGGATGCCCCGGCCACCGTCCTGGCCCGCAGCAACCTGGCCGCCTACTACACACAGGCGGGGCGCACCGCAGAGGCCATCGCCCTCGGGGAGCGCGTCGTCGCCGACCGCGAGCGGATCCTGGAACCGGATCACCCCGACGCCCTGGCCTCCCGCAGCATCCTGGCCGGCTCCTACGCCGAGGCCGGGCGTGCCGCGGAGGCGATCGCCCTCGGGGAGCGGGTCGTGGCCGACCGGGAGCGGATCCTGGGCGAGGGCCATCCCACCACGCTGGAGAGTCGCGTGAACCTGGCCGGCTACTACCACCGGGCGGGCCGCACCGGGGAAGCGATCACTCTGACGGAGCGGGCTGTCGCCGACGCCGAGCGGCTGCTGGGCAACGACGATCCTGTTGCCGTCGTGGCCCGCGGCAACCTGGCCGCGCTCCACTTCGAAACAGGGCACGTCGACGAGGCAATCGTTCTCGGGGAGCGGGTTGTCGCCGACGCCGAGAGGATCCTCGGTACCGGTCACCCGGACACGCGCAGGATTCGGGACTGCCTCGCCGACACCTACCGAGCGTCGGGGCGTCTGGACGACGCGATCGACGCGGCGCAGCTCAACGTCGCCGAGGCCGAACGGCTGCTGGGTGAAGACCATCCCGACACCGTCAGGGCCCGCATCGCGCTGGCCGCCTGCTACTGGGAAGCGGGCCGTACAGAGGAAGCGATGGTCCTGGCGCGGCGGCTCGTGGGACCGGACAACCCGGACGCCGAGGGCATGTCGGCCTACGCCGGCCTGGTGCTGTTCTACGAGAAGACGGGGCAGGCCGAGGAAGCGAAGACTCTGCGGCGCATCGCGGCCGACGTCGGGCGGGTTGTGGGTAAGGACCGGTCCGAAGTCATCGACGTGGACAAGAAGGTCGCGCTGCTGGAGCGGGCCACAGCCGACCTCGGGCGGCTTTTGGGCGAGGACCATGCCCACACCCTCGTCATCCGCGGCGGCATGGGTGTCGCCCTCATGGAGGCGGGACGCCCAAAGGAAGGAATTCCCCTGCTGGAGCGGGTCGCGGCCGACACAGAGCGCCTGTTCGGCATCCAGGACGCCATCGAGGACTTCATCAACCTGGGCGTCGCTTACTGCAGAATGGATCGCACGGGAGAAGCGGTCACGCTACTGAAGAGAGTCGTCGCCGACGCCGACCGGATACTCGGTCCCCACCACCCCGACACACAAGAGGCCCGCGCGGCCCTGGCCCGATGCTACGGCGCGACGATTCGGGCGCGGTTGGCCAGGCTGCGCCCATGGCGGCGCACGCAGAAGCCGCGAGAGTGACGGCCGTCCAAAGACCATGTTCGGTGAGGTAGGAACATCGGGACACCAGATGGTGTGCGCCTGGAGAGGGCAAGCCTTGAACCGATCAAGAGCGCCGCCCGAAGGCACATCCACCGAGTGTCGGCAAATGAACGAATGACGACAGGCGCGGCGGGCGTCCAATGGACCCCGACTTTCCGGGGCTCCGATCCAATGAGATCCGATGACGGCTGATGACAGGGTTTGCTGACAGCTAGGTCTGATCCGCCGACAGAAACGGGGGCAGCATGGCCAACCTGGTCTACAAGCGGGTGTCGACCGACCAGCAGTCGACCGGCCGTCAGAACCTCGTCCTCGCCGAGGCCGGGATCGAAGACTCGGTCGTCTTCGAGGAGGACCCCGGCATCTCCAGCCGCCTTCACCCGCTGGAACGACCGAAGTTCAGCGAGCTGCTCACCTACGCGCGGTCGGGCGACACCGTGCACATCTCCGAGATGTTCCGCCTCGTACGCGGCACCGGGCACATCCTCGACGTGCTCGACGTCCTCCACCGCGACCGCCTCGCCCTGCGCATCCACGACGGCGCCTTCTCCGCCATGGACCTCACCGCCCGACACCCACGCACCGGAGAACTGCTGTCCACCGTGAAGTTCATGGTGCAGACCCTCGCCGCCGCCTGCGAACTCCAGCGCGACCTACAGCGCGAGCTGACGTACGACGGGCTGCGGGCCGCCGAGGCGAAGGGCAACAAGGGCGGGCGCCGCCCCGTCGTCACGGCGGCGAAGGCCGCCGCCGTACGCGCCGCGTACCTGGGCGGCCAGTCCATCGCTGGCCTGGCCCGCGATCACCACGTCAGCCGCGGCGCCATCCGTACCGCCGTCGTCGCTGACCTCCTGCCCGAGCACGTCGCCGCCGACGCCCCCGTTCCGGCCCCTGAGCTGCCCATCACCCTCGACATGCCGGGCAAGGTCGCCGACTTCCTGCGTGCCACCGAACTGGACGGCGCCGGAGCCATTCCGGCCCAGCGCAAGGCCCGCCGTGAGTACGAGAACCGCGTCAGCACCCTCGGCGATCCACGGCCTGAGCATCACTCGTAGCTACCTTGCCCCTCGGGGCAGAGCTGGGAGTCCAGGGCCATGTAGCGGTCCGCTCCGCACACCCGAGCCTGATGGAGCCCCTGGCTGTGGGAACCTCTCTGCTGGCCATTGGCGAGTGGCAGATCTTCTATGGCGGCACTCTCCCTCAGCTGCGGCTGTGGGCCGACGACCACTGGCAGCTCGCCTACTGGACCACCGGGGACGACGGCCAGCAAACGCCCCCCCCCGATGCCCGGCTCCCGCTGCCACTCGCCCGAGCCGGACCGCGGGACGTAGCCGTGACCACGCCGTACGCCCAGAGGCCCCACACGATCGTGCCGGACGTAACCAGGAGCAGTTGCGACTCCCGCGAAGTGACACTTCCGCCAAGGGCGGGAACAGCGCCTCGCCAGACGAAGTGCTTCACGTACTGCCGGCGTTCCCGCTCGCCGACGTGAGGGATGGGGGCCGACGGTCGGCTCTTGGACGCTGGCTCCGGCGAGTCCGCGGGGCTTGAACCTGTTGACACTTCAAGAACCGCAGTGCTTCGTCGGTTCAGGTGGTCATCTCACTCGGGCCACTTCGGGCGCCTTGTGATGAGTACCATCCGGCATCAGGCACACCCTCAGTGACGAGAGCGATACGCCCATGCCCCAGGACATCGCCAGCCCTCCCGCCGATGACCCCACGATCCAGCAGGAGTACGTCCGCCGCGTCGATGAGGACCTAAGGGCAGTCCACGACCTGGCCGGCCCATGAGAGTCCGCCGCCGAATCCCAGGAGCAGTACCTTTTCCCCGGTTCGCAGATCGCCTCGCTCGACGGGTTTGGAGAAGGCGAGGGGGATGGACGCTGCGGAGGTGTTTCCGGACTCGATGACGTCTTCGGCGACCGTGACGTCGGGCGTGCCGAGTTGGGCCGTGATGGCCTCGATAATCCTCAGGTTTGCTTGGTGGGTGATGATGCCGTCGAGGTCGGTCGGGGCGATGCCGGCCCGTTCGCAGGCGGTTCGGGCCACGGGGGCGAGGGCCGTCGTCGCCCACCGGTACACGGCCTGCCCGTCCTGTTCGAAGCGCGGCTGCCATGCTCCGGCCAGCCTGACGGTGTCGCGTCGGCTCGGGTCTATTGGTGGAGCGGTCCGTCCAGTCGGTCAGGTCCGACATTTTCTCACCACCCACGACCAGGGCGTACTCTGCCGCTCCGGCGCGCAGTGGTGGTCGGCCGAGGCCAGGGCAGTAGTAAACCCCGAACAGGCGTTGTTGACGTCGTAGCAGGCCGACGCAGGAATTCCCAGACGTCCGGCGGTCTGGGCGGCGGTGCTCGGGCACCGGTCCATCGCACTGGATGTGGACACGACAACCAGGCCGATACGGTCGGGCTCCACTCCGGCCGCCGCCAGTGCCTTGCCCGCCGCGGCGGACGCCATGTCCGCTACGGACTCGTCTTGCGCCGCGATCCGCCGAGTAACGATGCCCGTGCGCCGACGGATCCACTCGTCACTGGTATCCACCATGGCTGCCAGGTCATCGTTGGTGAGGACACGCTCGGGCTGGTAATGGCCAAGGGCAGCGATACGAGAGTAGGACATCGGGGGTCTCCCGGAGAGATGGGGCTTGAGGGACAGGTCCATGCGGGCGCGACCGGCCCTGGATGGGCCTGGCAACGAGCTCATATCTGGTACAGGGCCCCGCCGTCGACGGCCCATTCGGCGCCGGTGACCTGTCCTGAGAGCGGTGACACGAGGTAGGCGATGACCTGGGAGACGTCCCCGGGGGTGCCGATGCGACGGGTCATGAGGGGACGCACCGTGGTGACGAGCTGGTCGATCGCGTTGTCCAGGTCGGTGCCGAGGCTCGCGGCGACCTGGTCGCCGAAGCCGCCCGGGCGCTCGAACAGTTCGGTGCGGGTGGGACCGGGGGCAACGACATTGGAGCGCACGCCTTGAGGAGTGAACTCTGCGGCCAGCGACTTGGACAGGGACACGGTGGCCAGTTTCGCCGCGGCGTAGTCGGGGTTGTACGGGGCGGCCATCCGGGCGGAGTCGCTGGTCACGTGGACGATGCTGCCCCCGTCGCCTTCGAGCAGGGCGGGCAGCGCGGCTTGGCTCATCCGGCGCGCGGCGTGGAAGTTGAGCTGGAAAGCAGCCAGCCACTGTTCCTCAGCGACGTCCAGGAAGCCTCGGCGTAGGTCGACTGCCCCGGCGTTGTTGACCAGTCCGTCGATGCGTCCGTACCGCTCCACGACCGCCTTGACGACGCGCGGGGCGGCGGTGGCGTCAGTGAGGTCGGCGACGAGGGACATGCCCTCCTTTCCGACGGCATCCTCGGCGACACGGCGAGAGACACCGACGACGACCGCGCCCTCTTCGGTGAGCAGGCGGGCGGTGGCCCCTCCGATGCCGGCCGAAGCACCGGTCACGATGACGACTTTGCCTGCGAGTTGGAGATCCATGCGATTGTCCTTGAGTGGTTCCGGGGGATTTCTTGATGCTGCGGGGAGGGGTGAGCGATGCGGGCAGGCGGTTCCGTGCCGACCGATGTCCCGCGGGCTGGCGTCGAGAGTCCGGCCTCACCGGCCAGGAGGGACCTGCCGAGCACGCCGAGGCCCCGTGCCTCTACCAGCGCCTCTCGTGGACGACATCGTGATACGGGCGACGGGTCATCCGGCGGGCGCTCACGTCGCCGAATTGTCCTGCGTCCGGGGCGGCGTGCCCGAGCAGGGCGATGCCTATGGGTATGTATTCCTGCGGGATCGCCAGGAGCTCGTGCAGCAGATCGGCTTCTCCGCCCACAAAGGCTGCGGCTATTCCCTCGTCCACCGCTGCCATCATCAGGAGCAGCATCGCGGCGCCCGCGTCGGTGTGCCAGTACGGAACCACCCACAGCGCTTCCTCGTCGATCTCCGCGACGACCGTCATCTTGTCGGGCTCCCGGTAGCGCGACCGGTACACCTCCGGGCTGACGCAGACCACCACGTGCACGGGAGCTTGGGCAATGAAATTGTGGTGTCCCGAAACGTCCACAGTCTGCTGCGCCGGTTCTGCGATCTTCTGACGGGTCTCGTGGTCGATCACGACGACGAACTCGACGCCTTGGCTGAAGCCCGCGCTCGGCCCGCGGCGCGCGGTGTCCAGGATACGCCGCACCACCTCCGCGGGGACGGGCTCATCGGTGAACGACCGGACCATCTTCCGCCTGCGTACTACGTCTTTGAAATCCATGGTCACACTCCTGGGCCGTCTTCGTTGCCGGGTCAGCGATGCCAGTTCAGGACGGTGGCGACGGTCCTGCCGAGCAACCACTCCTTCTCGGCCGCGGAGAAGGCGTCGGAGTCGCGGAGGTAGTGCAGGCTGTGCGAGTAGGGAGCGGGGTGCGGCGAGAGGCCGTCCTTGACCGCTTGCGTGTGGTCGCTCGCCCACAGGATCCGTTCGGGGCCGAAGTCGTCGACGACCCTGCGAAAGTGCGGCATCAGGTCGGGGTACGGGTACGGGTCGGCGGCGAGCCGCTCGACGTGCGACCACTTGAGGTAGGCGTTGCCGTACTGCGACAGGGCGCGGACCGGGTCGAGGCGGGCGTACCGCTCGGTCGGGGAGGCGTCGATCGCCGGCCAGCTGATGCCGATGTGGTCGACGATGAACGGCAGTTCCGGGAAGCGCTTCAGATACGGCTCGAGGGTGTCAAGGCGCGGGGTGATCATGATGAACACGGGCACCTGGTGGTCCTGGCAGGCGGCGAACAGGTCGTCGTAACCGCCGCTGAGGAAGGACGGGTCCCGCCAGACTCCCCCGTCGAAGCCGGCGTGCACGCGGATGCCGGCACAGCCCGGCTTCGCCCGCACACCGGCGACGAGTTGCTTGAGGTCGGGGTCGTGGGGGTCGACGCGGGTCAGCCAGACGAACCGGTCGGGGTAGATGGCCGCGGCGAGTTCGGAGAAGGGCCGTTCCGGGCGCCACGCGCCGTTGGCGTGGTAGCCCCCCGGGAGCATGTGGTGATTCTCGTCAAGTCCGGTGAACTCATCCAGTACGGCTCCCTGGACGCCGACGGCGTCCAGGGCGACGATGGTGGCGTTGAGGGTCGTTTCAAGGTCGACTGTCTGCCAGTGCGGGCCGATCTGGTTCGCGTGAAGCTGGCCGTCCAGGATGTTCAAAGGAAGCTCCATGAGCGATGCGCTGGGGTGATGGGCTGATTCCGCTGCGAGGGGGCACCGGAGTGCCGATGCGCCTGTTCGGGGCCAGCGGATGTCAGGCGCGGGCTGCCTTGGACAGTCCGGGCATGTGGGTGGTGAGGCCGCCGTCGACGACGAGGACCTGTCCGTTGATGTACTCGCCGGCTTCGCTGGCGAGGAAGACGGTGGTGGAGGCGATGTCGGCGGGGCGTCCGGCCCGCTGGGTGAGGCCGCCGCTGGACTCGCGGAAGGCTTCCTGGCTGGCCGTGTCGTCGCCGACCATGATCACGCCGGGAGCGATCGCGTTGCAGCGCACGCCCTGGGTGCCGTAGGTCGCCGCGATCATGCAGGTCAGGCCGATCATCCCCGCCTTCGCCGAGGAGTAGGCGGTGGCGAAGCCGGCGACGCTGCGGAGCGCCGACGTCGAGGTCATCATGATGATCGAGCCGGTTCCCGCTTCCAGCATGTCGGGCAGGACCCGACGGGCACCCAGCATCGGGCCGCGCAGGTTCACCGCGAAGACGCGGTCCCACACGGGCACCGAGGTGTCGAGCAGGCCTCCGTCCCCGGCGACCGACGCCTTCAGCGCGGCGTTGTTGACGAGCACGGTCACCGACCCGAACCTGGCACGCACGTCCTGGAGTACCGCCTCCCAGGCACGGTCCTCGGCGACGTCAAGGGTGTAGGGGGCGGACGAGCCGCCCTGCTCGGCGATCAACTCGTGGGTCCGCCGCGCGGTGTCCGGGTCGACGTCGGTAACGGCGACGGTCGCGCCAGCCGCGGCCAGGCCCAGGGCGCAGCCGCGGCCGATTCCTGATCCGGCCCCGGTGACAAGGGCGACCTGTCCCCGCAGAGAGTTTCGTGGCATGACTGACTTCCAGGTTTCGAGGTGTCGGAGCCTTGACCAGGGAAAACGTGCGGTCGATCAGCACAGAGATAAACGTAGACTCCCTACGTTTGACTGTAAGCGTAGGATGCCTACGATTGCAAACGGAGACGACAGAGGAGGTCCACTGACATGCGGAGCGAGACGGGGACGCCCCCCGCTGCCCGGCGGATGCGCGCCGACGCCCGGCGCAACTACGACAAGCTCCTGGACGTGGCCGACGATGCCTTCGACGAGTATGGGGCGGACGCGTCGCTGGAGGAGATCGCGCGCCGCGCCGGAGTTAGCATCGCGACGCTCTACCGGCACTTTCCCGAGCGGCAGAACCTCCTGGAGGCGGTCTTCCTGCGAATCGCCGACAGCCTGCGTGACGAGGCCGTCACACTGCTCGAAGCGGCGGATCCGTTCGAAGCCTTCATTGCCTGGCTGCACTCACACCTGGAAAGCGGCGCGTGCGGGCGTGGCCTGGCGGCCAGCGTCATGAGCGCGAAGTTGCAGGAAGGCACGGACGTCAACACCAGCTGTCACCAGATGAAGCAAGCCGGAGCGGAACTGCTGGCGCGCGCCCAAGCCGCCGGACAAGTGCGGCAGGGAATCGACCTCGGAGACCTGCTGCTCGTCGTGCACGGCATCGTCCTCGTCAACGAGCAAGTCCCCACCACGGCCGACCGCCCGCAGCGGATGCTCGCCGTCGTCGTGGACGGCCTGCGCTGCTGACGACGAACCACTGCCGCCACGGACGGCCTCTGACCATCCGGCGAAGCCGACCGGTGCCCTGACGACGCGTGGAACGGGTTCGCACAGGACCGCAGCCTGGCCATCGGCCGGCTGCGGGGCAGGCTCAGGTCGTGACGGCCTTCGCGGAGTTCCACAGCACGCCGCTCTCGACAACCCCGAGTTGCACCGGAGGCCCTGTCCTCATGCACACGGCGACCAAAGGCCCCACCCTGGGCGCCGTGATCCATGAGCGACTGCTGCAGCACCAGCAGCCTCGGACGGCCGCCGAGGTGACTACAGACCTTTCCCAGGCGCTTCCCGACCGACGCGTGGGGACCCCGGTGGTTCGCAGCACCCTGGAGCAGCTGGTTGCCAAGGGCCGGGTCACCCGGTCACGGCAGGGTAGGTCGGTCTTTTACACGGCAGACGCGTCCCCCGCTGACTCGGTCGTCACGGCCGCAGCAGAGGCTGCCGAGACGAGCGAGTGACGGTCTTCACCCTGGAGGTACAGCGCTGGCCGTGGCCGCTCGTGGGTGCCCATCGGGCCGGTTCAGGGATTGGGGACATTGCGGCGGACTGCACAGCGGCGAGGCGGTTGACCAGGGCGGCAGCCTGCGAGCTGTGGGTCTGGGACACTAACGACGGCGGCCGACCCCACTTTCTCTGGGGTCGGCCGCCGTCTTTCCGCCTGCTGTGTCGCTGGGAGTCTCCTCAAGCCAGGTGGTCGAGGCTCCCGTGCTTTGCGCCAGCGATCATTGCTGCGATCTCATCGCGCGTGAAGAGCAGCGGCGTCTGCTCCGGCCGCTTCGAGTCCCGCACGGCAATCAGGCCGCCAATGGTGCCGAACTCCACGCAGTTGTCGCTCCCGCCGCTGAACGGACTCTTCTCCCAAGTAACGCCAGAGAAGTCCAGTCCAGCGGGGTCGGGCTTGATGCTCACTCAATCTCCTTGATCATGCTGTCGAGACGGCTGCGGGTCTCAGGCGGACCGAGGGCCAGAGCCCGCAAGTGGTCGAAGGCCTCGGTGTAGCGCTCCACATCGTCCGGTCCCTCGAAGTACACCGAGTGCGGGCCATTCTCCATCCACACCACATCAGGGTTGGGCTCCGGGAACCCCATCAGAACGAACGAGCCGTCGAGTCCCGGGTGGAACCCCGCAGTGAAGGGCAGAAGCTGCACCGTGATGTTGGTCTGAGTCATCACCGTCTGCAGGTGTTCCAACTGGCCGCGTAGTACCTGCGGCGTGGGTTCGATCCGGCGAAACGCGGCCTCGTCGATGATGGCCCACAGTTTGACGGCGTCCTCGCCGGCCAGCAGGTTCTTGCGGTTCATGCGGACCTTCACCAGAGCCTCGACACCCTTGTCGTCCAGGTCGACCCGCATCGAGGTGATCACCTGTCGCGCGTACTCCTCGGTCTGCAGGAGGCCTGGGATCAGTTCGGTCTCGTAGTTCCGCAAGGTGGTCGCACTGGACTCCAGCGCTAGGTAGCCGCCGTACTGGGTGGTGTTGATGACCGCGGAGTATTTGCGCCACCACTGTTGCCTCTGTGCTTGGTCTGCGCGGACCAAGTCCAGGACGTCGTCGCGAGTGGCTGAATCGCTGACGCCGTAGCACTCGAGCATCGCCTTGACCAGCACGGGCGTTGTGCCTCGATCGCCGCTCTCGATTCGGCTCAGTGAACCCTGGTTGATCTCGATCGCAGCCGCGACCTCGGCCATCGTCAGGTCTGCTCGTTCCCGCAACTCTTTGAGCTTGGCTGCGAGTTGTCGTCGATACACCGACTTCAGGGCGGGACTTCTCTTCAGCGCCATGCGCACAGTGTGTCGGCCGCACGGCCGAAGGACAATCAACCCCGGGAATCTTTGTGGGACATGTTGTCCAACTCCTTACGTAGGGGCATGATGTCAGCAGTCGCCATACGTAACGGCTTGATCGCGTCACGTGGCCCCATTGCTGGGCACCGGCCCCGACGTGCCTGCCGCCCCACCCGTAGGCCGACCTGGGCGATCCACGGTCGGCTTCTCACTTCGTCATCGGGGAGCACACGCCATGCACGATGCACTCCGCAGTCCCACGCCATCCGTGTCGCACGCTGCTGGCCCACTTCAGGTCGCCGACTGCGGCTACTTCCTTGCCTCACGCCCCGGCGGGTTCGTGCTGCACATGAGTGCCAGCCCCGACCACCTACGGCGCATGCGCACCGCCGTGTTCGACACGGTCGTCTCAGCCGGGGCGGACGACCAGGTCGCCGAGACGGCCCGGCTGGTGGCGAGCGAGCTGGCAGGCAACGCCGTGCGGCTGTGCGGCCCCTGGGCACCGCTGATCGTGCAGATCATCAGCGCGCCAGACGAGATTCAGGTGCAGGTGCACGATCCGGAGCCGTCCGCGGTTCCCCATCGGCACGCGGTACGGCCGGACAACGCCCGGTTCGAGTCGGGACGAGGTCTGTGGATCCTCGATGCCCTGGCCCCGGGGTGGACCGTCGAGCCGACCCCGATCGGCAAGCAGATCACCGCCACGCTGCCGCGCACTGGCTTCGCCCCGTGAGGAGCCCGCTGCGACTTCGCAAGGACGGTCGCCCCACTACAGCCGGTCCAGCGCCACGCCGCGCGGACCACCGCACAACCGCGACCACCTCACACGTCGACTCCCACCTCGATCTCTGACCGGAGGTTGTCCATGACAGATGTCCTGACCACCAGCCCAGCCGTCACCGTCCGCCCGGGTCGCCCGCTGGCCGGACTGGTGACCGTCGACGGCTCGAAGAACGCAGCGCTGCCGTTGCTGGCCGCCGCTGCGGCGACCCGCCGTACGGTCCATCTCGACAACGTTCCCGGCAGCGCGGACGTGACGGCAATGCTGACGCTGCTCCAGCGCTCCGGGTACCAACTGACCCGTTCTGTCAGCCATCCGCACGCCCTCGCGCTGACGCCCCCGTCCACGCCCGTGCCGGTGCCCGAGCTGCCCGAGGCCGCCCGCATCCGTGCCTCGTACTACCTGGTGCCCGGCCTGCTGGCCTCCTGTGGACAGGCCCGCCTGCCCTGGCCCGGCGGCTGCCAGATCGGCGAGAGAGGCATGGAGGTGCACTTCCAGGTCTACTCCGCCTTCGGCGACAAGGTCGACACCGGCGACGGCGGCTACCAGATCACCGCGGCCGGCCACGCACCCGGCGAAGTGTCGGTAGAGCTGCCGTTCCGATCCCGGGGAGCGAGCGTCGTGGCTGTCTTACGCGCGGTGGTCGGCGCCCAGCGGCTGCGGCTGACCAACCCCAACCACTCCCCTGAATTCACCGGCATGCTGCGCGCGCTGACGCGGACCGGGTGGGGGATCGACCTCGGCACCGACACACTCACCGTGGACCCGCCGGCCCACCGCGGGCCGTCGGTGACCTGGACCGTGCCCGGCGACAAGATTGAAGCTGGCACGCTGTCCTGCGCCATCGCCGCGAGCGGCGGGTCGGGACGGATCGAAGGGGTGCGTGGGGACGAGGTCGCCGCCGTTGTCGCGGCCCTGAACCTGGCGGGTATCCCGGCCGCGTGCGAGCACCGCGCGGTGGTCGTGCACGGCGGCGGCAACCCGACGGGCCGGGCGCTGAGGGCGGTCGCTTCCCTATCCCCGGGCGGCCTGGACGCCGACTTCGAGCCCGCGCTGCTGGCGTTGGCCTTAGGTCTGCCAGGCACCCACCTGTTCGCTGGCTCCATCAACCCCGGCAGGCACGGCAACCTGCTGCCCCAGCTCGCCCGCCTCGGCGCCAGCTTCGAGGAACTCTCGCCGACCCAGTGCTGCGTGACCGGCCCACAGCGCCTGACGGGCGCAGCGGTGGAGGCCACCGACATTCGCACCGGCTCCGCCCTGATGGTGGCCGCACTGACCGCCCGCGGCACCACCACGATCCGGGGGCTGGGCCAGCTCCAGCGCGGCCATGCCGACCTCCCCGCAAAGCTCCGCGCTCTGGGAGCCGACCTGCGGGAGGTCACCGCGTGAAGCGTGACCTGGGAGGGATCATCGCCACCACCGACGTGCACTCCCAACTCGGTGACGCCGTGCCCCTGCTGGCCCACTTGTCTGCCGAGCGTCGACGGTCGCTGATCGTGGATTGCGGAGACTTCTTCGAAGGCACCGGCTACTACCGGCTCGGCCGGGGGCACGCCGAGCAGGCGATCCTGACGTCGCTGTACGACGTCCTCGCGCCGGGCAACCACGGCTGGAGCCACCACTTCGAGCCTGATCTCCGCGAGTTGACCGTGTGCGCCAACGCCGTCGACGCCGTCACGGGAAAGCCGCTGTTCCGCCGCATGCACTGGGCCTGGATCGGCGGCCGGACGGTCGCGGTGACCGCCGTCATCAGCCCGCAGGCCTTTGACGCCATCCCCACTGCCGATCGTGCCGGTCACCAGGTCACCGATCCCGCCCGCGCGCTGGTCGAGCTGTTGCTGGAACACCACCACCAGGTCGACGCCTGGGTGCTGCTGTCGCACTCCGGCTTCGAGGGCGACCTGCGACTGGCCGACCAGTGCCCGTTCCTGGACGTGATCTTCGCCGGGCACTGCCACAGCGACCGCTACGGGCCCGAATCGGCCGGGCGCACCCTGGTGGTCAAGGGCGCCGAGCTCGCTGCCGGCTACGCGGTCGCCGAGTCGGTCGGGGCAGGCTGGGCCGCCCGCGCCTGCCGCTTCCCCACCGCGGCAAGGCTGCCCGCCGACCTGGAACCGATCGGCCGCCAGATCCAGGCGCTGCAGGCCGAACTTGCCGTTCCCCTCGGTCGCATCGCCGAACGCTGGCGCGGCCGGATGATGGCAGACCGGCATGAGGTGCTGTCCGAGGTCGCCCGGCGGCTGCACACCGGCTTCGGCGCTGACGCCGTTGTGCTGAACGAGACCGCGCTGCGGCCGGTGCTGCTCGGGCAGGCCCTGACCCTGAACGAGCTGCTGGCCATCGAACCGTTCGGCAACCAGCTCGTCCACGCGGTCGTGCCCGACGCCGTCGTCGCCGATCTGTCCGGCCTGACGGCCCGGCTCACCGAGCGGGCCGGTCCCCTCGTGCTCGCCCCCGATCCGCTCCCGCCGGATGTGCGCACGGTGCTGACCACCGGCTACCTGGCCGAAACCATGCTCGGCGGCCGTGCGCCCTCGCCCGTCCTGCCGCTCGGGCAGGCCGTCGCCCGCGTCCTTTGCGATCCCCTCACCGTCACCGAGGAAGGAGCTCCGACGTGATTCTCACCGGACCGGAGATCACCGCCGCTGTCCGCGACCGGCGCCTGCGGATCACCCCGTTCGAGCCCGGACAGGTCAATCCCAACAGCTACAACGTGCGCCTCGGCTCCACCCTGCTGACCTATACCGACCCGGTCATCGACGCCCACCGGCCCAACCCGACCACTCCGGTCGTGATCGGCTCCGAGGGGTATGTGCTGCAGCCCGGCGAGCTCTACCTCGGCCACACACAGGAAGAGGTCGGCTCCGACACCTTCGTGCCTCTGCTGTTCGGCCGCTCGTCCGTCGGCCGCCTCGGCCTGTTCGTCGAGATCACTGCCCCCATCGGCGACATCGGCTTCCACGGCCAGTGGACGCTCATGCTCACCCCTACCCGGCCGCTACGGGTCTACCCGGGGATGAAGATCGGGCAGATCATGTTCTTCGTCTCCGTCGGCCCCGTCGACCTCTACCAGGGCAAGTACCAGGCCGCGCTCGGCCCGCAGCCGTCCGGGTACTGGCGGGACCTGGCCAGCGAAGCGGTGGCCTGATGATCCTGACCGGTCCAGCGATCGCCGCAGCGGTCGACGCAGGCGAGATCGCCATCGACCCCTTCGACCCCGGTCGCCTGTCACCGAACGCCTACGACTGGCGGCTGGGTGAGACCTTAAGGATCTGCGACGGCGACCTCGACGCAGCCGCCCCCACCCCCTTCAGCGAAACCACCATCCCCGCCACCGGATTCGTCCTCCAGCCGAGCGTGCTGTACCTGGGGGTGACGCTGGAGCGAACAGGGTCCGAGCGGTACGCGCAGATGCTCAACGGTGACCGCTCCACCGGCACCCTCGGCATCTGGGTGCACGTCTCGGCGCCGCTCGGGCACGTCGGCCACGCCATCCGCTGGACGCTGGAGATCCGGGCCGCCAGGCCCGTGCGGGTCTACCCCGGCATGACCTTCGGCAAGCTGATCTTCCTGCAGACCTTCGGAGGCCCCACCAGCTACCAGCAGCCCGGTTTCAAGTACCAGTCGACCGAAGGCATCGACATCTCCCGCCTCTACGAAGAGATCCACGGGGGCACCGCATGACAGTGGCGACGTTCCTAGACCTTCCCGCCGGCAGTCCCGGCGGCAGCGTCGAACTGTTCCTCGACCTGTACACCGGCGCCCCGCCGCTCATCTCGGCCCACGCGTTCATGCTCCAGCCCGCAGGACAGCGACCAGGCGTCCCGGCGGGCCTGAACCTGCTCTCGGTAGACGGCAAATGCCTGAACGGACCCGCCTTCCAGCACTACCTTGCCAGGCTGCGCCAAGCCCTGCGGGCAGCGATCGACCCCGCCGACATCTCAGTCCTCCACCTGCAGCACTTGGTCTTTGGCGCCACCCCGGCGCTCATCCGAGCCCTCCCACAGCACCCGCGGATCGCCCTCGTGCACGGCACCGACCTGCTATTCGCCGAAGCCCACCGCGACCAGCTACGGATCCTGCGCGCAACCGCCCGCCACGCCGACGCCATCGTGGTCCCCACCGGCGCGATGGCCGACCGCCTCATCCGGCTGGCACCACACACCGACCGCCGCAAGATCGCGCACATCCCCTGGGGCATCCCCGACCGGCTCCTGACCACCCCACCGCCCGCGCGCCCGCAGCATCCCCGAGGCACGCTGCGGCTCCTGTACGCGGGGCGGCTGACCGCCGAGAAGGGCGGCGAACACATGGTCAGGGCGCTGACCGCCACGGCTGGCATCGAGCTGTCCGTGGCCGCCCCGCGCCATGAGTTTCAAGCCTTGGCGCCGGTGCTGAAGCGATACGGCGTACGCCCCCGGTACCTCGGCTGGCTGCGGCGGCCCCAGCTGTGGAACGCATTTGCCGACCACGACGCGCTGATCATGCCCTCGACCACCTTGGAAGCGATGGGCTTGGTTGCCTTGGAAGCACAAGCCTGCGGGCTGCCCGTCGTCTACCAGCCGGTACCCGGGCTGCGCGACGCGCTGGGCACTTCGGCTCTGGCCACCGACTTCTCCGACCCCCAGGTAGCCGCCCGCGCCCTGGAACGCATCAAAGCCTCGCCGAACCTGCTGCTTGCCTTGCGGGCTGCAGGACTGGCCAACGCCGCACGCTACCCGCTCAGCGCCACGGCCGCGGCGTTGACGGACCTCGGTAAACAGCTCACCTGACCAGCTCGTGCCGCACCCGCCCCACCCCGCCCGGCGTGACTACGCTGGCGCGGGGCAGCCCACCCACAAGAAATTCGGGGAGACCATGACACCCAGCACCGACCGCATCCGCCAGCTGCTGGAAGACGGCGTCCACGATCAGGTCTACCCGGGCGCCGTCTGGGCGGTCGGCGACGCCACAGGCACCAGCGCCAGCGGCGCCGTGGGACTGCTCGACCCCACCCGTCCCGCCCATCCGATGCGGACCGACACCGTCTTCGACGTGGCCAGCCTCACCAAGATCCTGGCCGTGTGGTCAACCATCGGCTGCCTCTGGCAGGACGGCCGTCTGCCACTGGACGAACCCCTCGGCGGCTTCTGGCCCGAAGTCACCGGACACCCGCTCGAACAGGTCACCGCCCGGCAACTACTCACTCACACGGCCGGCGTCCCGCTGCGCGCCCAGCTGAAGAATCTCTACGGCACCGACCCGGGCATCATCCGCGCCGGCGTGCTGACCGAAGCCCTGCACCGCCCGTCCGGCCAGGCCGTAGAGTACACCGACCGGGCCGCCCTCATCCTCGGCTACCTCGCCGAGCACCTCTCCGGGCAACCCCTCGACCAGCTCGCCCGCGAACGCGTCTGGGCCCCCCTGGGCATGCACGCCACCCGCTTCGGCCCGCTGCCCGCCGACCTCGCCGCCCGCTGCGCCCCGACCGAAATCGACCAGACCACCGGCACCCACCTCAAAGGCACAGCGCACGACTTCTCCGCCCGGCTCCTGGGCGGAGTGTGTGGCATCGCAGGCGCCTTCTCCGTCCTGAACGACCTCGCCGGCTTCCTGCGCTACCTCCTCGACCCGTCCACCGCCCCGGCCACACCCGGTTTCGGACCCGACTGGACAGAGGAGTCCTTGACCGTGCACACCGGCAAGCTGACACCGGTTCGTGGTCTGTTCTGGCACCCCGCCCCCAACACCACCCCTGCCGACCGCACCTGGGTGCACTACGGCTTCACCGGAACCGGTATGTGGCTCTCCCCCAAGCTCGGTACCTGGGCGATCCTGCTGACCAACAAGCTGTACTTCACCCGTGACCGTGAGCCGCTGACAGCCATCCGCAACAACTTTCGCGAACTCGTGTTCACGTGACGGTCTGCGTCGCCCCACGCTGGATCCGTTGCAACACCGCACCTGCCCCGACGGATTCCAGCGGCCGAAATGCTCACCCCTGATTTTCCACCTGCCGAACGGACAAGCCCCCAGCGGCGCGTTCGCGGTTCCCCGGCCGCCGAACCCTTCCTAGCGTGATGGTCGTCCCCACATCCGGGGCCACACACGTACACGGAGGAAGCCATGCGCCCGAACCGCATCCGCCCCAACCGCCGCCCGAACCGCGCCATCCGGCCGCTCCGGGCCGTCCGCCCCAACTGAGCGTCGCCCCCCCCTGGTCAGAAGGCGGCCGCACTTCGCGGCCGCCTTCTGCTTTGCCCGCACCCATCCGTGATCTGCAGGGGGACCGGCCCGTGGCCACCACTGATGCACCCCTCACCCTCACCCGCCACGCGGCGCCCGCACGGGCAGGCCGCTCAGTGGTCTGGGCGCTGATCGCCGCCTCGCTGCTCGTGAAAGCGGGCGGCTTCGCCTGGGATTTCCTGGGCTACTACGTCTCCGTCACGCACGGCACTACAGCCGCTGGGGCGGCCATGACCTTGTTCGGCGTCGGCTGGTGCTTTGGCCAGGCCATCTCCGGACAGCTCACCGACCGTGCTGGCCAGCGCACCGCGCTGGTGATCATGATGACGTTCGCCGCCATCTCCTGCGTCGCGCTGACCCTGGTGGCGTCGCTGCCCGCGCTGCTGATCGTGTCCGTCTGTCTCGGGCTGACCATGGAGACCTACCGCCCGGCGGTCTCGGCGTCGATCAACGAACACATCGCTTCCGGCGGCGCCCGGGCCCGGGCGCAGACCGCGCTGTACTGGACGATCAACGTCGGCATCGCTATCTGCGGCGGGCTCGGCGGCTACCTGGCCCACCATTATGGCTACAAGCCGTTGTTCATCGCCAACAGCGCCGTGTGCCTGGCCTTCGCGCTGCTGGCCCTGCGTCTGCTGGCCGCCCGCCGGGCGGCACCAGACGACCCAGGGACGGATGTCACCTTCCGCCAGGTCCTCGCCGACCCCAGCCTGCGGTGGATCGCGCTGGTCTCGACGGCAGCCATGGTGTGCGCGAGGGGCATGGTGTCGGTCCTGCCGCTGCTGATGACCGCCGACGGGCTTCCGCCGACCGCGTACGGCGCCGCGATGATCGCCAACACGGTGGCCGTCCTGGCCCTCACCCCGCCCATGACCAGGCTGCTCATCGGCCGCGGCGACCTGCTGCGGTTCTCCCCCGTCGCCGTGCTGGCGGCCGGGACGGCCGTCCTCGGCGCGGGCATCGGCCTCGCCGCGTACCAGCACACCACGCTCGGCTACTCCATCGCGTGCGCCGCCCTGGTCCCCGGCGAGGTCGCCTACAGCATCGCTGTGGGCGCGTACCTGTCCACCGCGGCGCCGGACGGCGCGGTTGGCCGCTACCAGGCCGTCATCTCCGCGTCCTCGGCGGTCGCGTCCCTGCCCCCGCTGGGTATCGCCATCGCTCTCAACGTCGGCGGCCGGCCACTGGTTGCCGCGCTCCTGGGCGGCTGCGCCCTGCTGGGTGTCGCGGCATGCCTCCCGCTCTCCCGTGCCCTACGCCGAAGCGCCGGCGCGCACTGACCTCGTCGTACGGAAGGAACCATCGTGACTGCCAACTTCCTCAGCGTGCCGTGGCCAAGCCCCGCATCGGTGGCTGCCCAGCAGTCCGCCGTACCCGCCAGGCCCGCCCCACCGGCGAGCGAGCCCACCGAGCGCACCGAACCCGAAGTGCCGGCTTCGTTGGCCGTGCCCACCCCGTCGCTGCGTACGCCGACGATGTGCGGCCTGGAGGCTCCGAGCGAACTGGGACTGCCTCATCCGGGACCGCGTATGCCCTGGTGGTGGTGACGACGTCGATTGGGCGTTCGTACGGCGCCAATGAGCCGGGCGCGACCAGGGTGGAGGCCCTGGCCGCGTCGGCTCATCGCCAGTAGTGATCTGCTGCCCGCCGGTGCCGGCAACCTCCGGCAGTTCTGGCACCTGCGGGCCGAACGGCGGGACCCTGCCGGTTGTGCGGGCAGCAGCGCAGCCACCTTGCTGACTCTGGGCGGCTCCGAAGAGCCCGTATCCGGCGTTGTTGACGACGACGTCGAGGCCGCCGAGGCCGGCATGGTCAGCGCCTTGCACCTGCGGCACGCGCAGCGCTGGAGTCGGCCCGGCTTCCGAGAGCCGACCCGTCGACAGCGGCTGAATCTGGACTCTGCCAAACGATCGTGTCCACGACATACTGCGCCTGGTCTACGAAGCGCCGGCGGGGAACGGGAGCGCCGGAGACGAATCGAGAGGGGAACGCGCATGTCAGCACGTCGAATCCTTGCAACCCTGGCGGCCGCGGTTCTGGCGGCTGGTGGGCTCACTGCCATGACCACCACGCCAGCCAGCGCAGCAACCTGCCTGGGTACTGCGAGGAGCTTCACTCCCGTCGACAACGGGAACGAGTACGTGTGGCCCACATCCGGATACGCCTACGCCACGTCTAACTGCAACGACATCAACGTCAAGCCGTCCATCGCAGCCGGCGGCGGGTTCGACTTCGTGCCCGTGCGCACCTGCTTCTACCCCACGAGCGGCAGCTCCTACTGCAATGCCTACCGCGACATCACGGTCGGAACCTGGGGTCTGGCAGCCACCGACGTCAAGGACGGCACCAGATTCATAGTGCAATTTCAGTTCAGCACCAAGGGATCGATCGCCTACTGACCTGACTCGTGCTGCTGTCCACGAGAGGCTCCGGCGCATCACACGCGCTGGAGCCATTCGCCCAAGCTGCAGGTCTGCACGACGTTGATACCGGCTTTCGCCACTCGCGTCACGAGTAACGGGCGGAGGAGGTCAGCGACGCCAAGAGCCGGGCGCGGCCAGAGTGGGGGCCCTGGTCGCGCCCGGCTCGTCTGTGGGCGGACGTGTCGTGGTCAGGCGGCCACCGATGACGCGGCGCCGGCCGGGCGGACCACGGCCGGGGCGGGGTGCAGCTGCGGCAGGTGGTGGGCGAGTTCGGCGAGGTTGCCGGTGTAGTGCAGGGTGCGCATCCCGAGCCGGGCGGCGGCCTCGCAGTTCTCGCTGCGGTCGTCGATGAACAGGGTCCGGTCCGGGTCGGGCCAGCCGGCGGCCGCGAGCGCGGCCTCGTACGCCTTGGCGTGCGGCTTGTTGATGCCGATGCGGGCGCTGTAGACGGTGCGGGACATCAGGCTGCAGGACCACTCGGCGACGTCGATCGCGTCCGCGACGACGTGTGGGGCATTGCTCAATAGCACCATTCGCGTCGACGCACGGTGTGCGGCGCGCAGCAGGTGCACGACGGCTGGGTCGACGGTGGTCCACATGGCGACGTCGGTGGCGATGAGGTCGGGCAGCAGGTCGCCGAAGGTGCGGTCGGTGCGCAGCACCAGGCCGGAGGCCCAGAACTGGGCGTTGGTGATGACGCCGGCGTCGTAGCCGTCGCGGCGCGCCCAGAAGGCTTGCTGGAACTGGGGGGTGCGGTCGGCGGGCCATCCGGCCAAGTGGGCGAGGTGCTGCCAGGCTTCGGACGGCGGCACGGTGCCCACCACGCCGTTGTAATCGAGGATCACGGCCTGCAATGCGTTGGCCGGGGGACGAAGGGTCATCGGGGGGACTCCAGGGCATGTCGGGAGGCTGCGGCAACGGCGGCCGCGAGCAGGACGGGCAGGGCGAGAGCGACCGGCAGGCTGCCGGTGAGTGAGGCAAGGGCGCCGATGGCGGCGGGCCCGGCGAGCAGGCCGATGTATCCGGTGGCGGTCACGGCCGCGACCGCACGGGGGCCGTGGCGGCCTGCGGCGGTGATCAGGGCGGGCACTGTGGTGGACAGGCCCAGCCCCAGCGCAGTCCAGCCCACGAGAGCCGACCAGGCGGTTCCGACCAGAAGTCCGGTGCCGAGGCCTGCGGTGGCGAGGATCGCGCCAGCTCGGACCAGGGCGGGTGCGCCGTAGCGGGTGGTGAGGCGGTCGCCGGCGAGGCGGCCGGTGGCCATGGCGGCGCTGTAGACCGCGTACGCCGATGCGGACACCGCGGCGGTGGCGTGGAGTCCGTGCAGGTGGACCGCGGACCAGTCGGCGGCCGCGCCCTCGCCCAGCAGGCAGGCCGCGGCCAGCGCTCCGAACAGCCATAGTCCGGCTCGACCACGGTCCGGGGCGGCGGGCTCCGACGTGGAGCCGCCCGAGCTGTCCGGCTGGTTCGTGGGGAGGGCCGTGATGTTGCGGACGGCTGGTGCGGTGAGCAGAGCCAGGGCGGCGGCCGTGAGTCCCGCGATCAGGAAGACCCGGCTGTGGCCGGTGTGGGCGGTGGTGGCGGCCGCGGCCGCGCCCAGGAGCGCGCCGAGGCTGAAGCCGGCGTGCAGGGAGGACATGATGCTGCGGCCGTAGGCGTCTTGGCAGCGGACGGCGGCGACGTTGGCGCCGACGTCGAGGAGCCCGTGAGCCAGGCCGAAGACGAGCGCGGCAGCGATCAGGGCGGGCAGGGTGCGGCAGGCACCGAGGGCAGCCAGCGCAGCGGCGAGCGCCACGGCGGGTGCGGTCAGCAGCGCGGCGGGGCCGTGCCGTTGGGCGATGCGGCCGCCGGCGTAGAGGCCGGCGACCATTCCGGCGGCGGCCGCGAGCAGTACCAGGGACAGGCGGCCTGCGGACAGGTGGGCGGCGGCCTGGACGGCGGGCATCCTTGCGCCCCAGATCGCCATCAGCGCTCCGAGTCCGGCGAAGTAGCCGGTGAGCAGCCTTCTGGCGGTGACGGGCGGCGCATCGTGGATGACGGGTGCTGCAGCTGCGGGGGCGGTGGTGGTCAGCATGGCTTTGCCTTGGCGGGTGTCAGTTGGGCGAGGACTTCGGTGGTCAGCCGGGCCGGTTCGGCGTCGACCACCACCAGGTCGCGGTCACGGGTCGCGAGGAACCCGGCCTGCTGAGCGCTGGCGACAAAGGTCAGCAGCGGCGAGAAGTAGTTCGCGGTGTTGAGCAGCGCGATCGGCTTGGTGTGCAGGCCCAGTTGAGCCCAGGACCACATCTCGGCGAGTTCCTCGAGGGTGCCGAGCCCGCCGGGCAGGACGAGGAAGGCGTCGGCCAACTGGCACAGCCGGGCTTTGCGGGCGGGCATGTCGGCCACGATCTCCAGATGCGTCAGGCCGGGGTGGACGATGTCCGCGTGGTTGAGGACCTCGGGCAGCACGCCGGTGACGCGGCCGCCGGAGGCCAGGGCGGTGTCGGCGAGCGCCCCCATCAGTCCGATGCGGGCGCCGCCGTAGACGATCTCGATCCCGGCCGCGGCCAGCAGGCCGCCCATGGTGCGGGCGGCGTGCTCGAATGCGGGGTGACGGCCGGTGGCCGAGCCACAGAACACGGTGAACCGCAGCGGCCGGCCGGGGTCGAACGGGGTGTCCAGGGTGGGCGGGGCGGGCGCGGTCAGATCTCGCACAACGTCACCTCGAATCCGCGCATCGCCATCTCGGGCAGGGCATCGGCCAGAGCGCGGCGCTGCTGGCGGGCGTATTCCAGGTGCGCGTTGGTGACGGCGGTGGCGAACTGGGCGCGACGCAGGCGGGCGGGCAATCCGCGCAGGTGCATGGGGTCGATGCCCTCGGTCGTGCACAGGTCGATGACCTCGCGGTATCCGGCGATGCTGTACAGCCGGGGCCGGGCTTCCGGATGGGGCCACAGGTCGGCGAGTTCGTCGACCAGGGTCCGGCCCGCTCCGTCGCCGTAGCCGAGCATCTGCTCAACGCGTTCGGCGACCCGCGCGACGTACGCGCCAGCACTGGACTCCAGCCAGCACTCCACGGCGACGGTCGCGTCCTCGAACCAGTCGACCCGGGTAAGGAGCTCCGCGAGGATGGAGATGGAGCCGCCTTCGAGGATCAGTCGGTCGACGCCACTGTCATGAAGCACCTTGCGGTGGTGGACCAGGCGGTCGACGGCGTCGGCGGCGGTGATGACGCCGTGGTGCACCGGCCGCTCCGTCAGGTAGTAGCGGACGGTGCCCTGCAGTTCGTCGTGGGTGGGGCGGCCGGAGCCGATGGCCAGCTGCGGGTGGCACTGCACGCGGTCCAGTACCAGGACGGGGCTGTCGTGCCGCTGGGCCAGCGCGACAGAGCGGCCGGTCTTGCCGACGGCTGTCGGGCCCAGAATGAGATGGATCGGGATCAAGGCGTGCCTCCTGCCGCGGATCGCCGTCGCAGCGGACCGTTGGTGAGTGGATGGGTGGGTGGTGCCGCCGGGCCGGGCGTGGACAAAGGCGTTGGGTGGCCCGACCCAGCAGCACCGGCTCATGGGGGTGCCCGGGTCAGGAGGTCACCGGTTGTAGGGGCACTCGACGTTCTCGGGCAGGCACATCTGGATGTCGAGGTAGGAGGCGCTGACCCAGCCGTAGGTGCCGGCCTTGATGCCGGTCTTCGTCTTCTTGTCGGTGCTGACGTAGTACCAGGAGCCCTTGCGGCAGCGGGCGGTGAGCCGGTCGGAGGTGTAGAGCAGTCCGGTGGCGGTGTAGCTGGTGCCCGGGCCGGTGCGGAAGCGCAGGCCGTTGGTCAGGGGCCAGACGTCCTGGTCCTTGATGTTGGTGGTGCAGGCGCTGGAGCCGACGGCGGATGCGGTCGGGGCGAGGGCGATTCCGCCGCCGAGGAGGACGGCCGCGCTCGCGGCGATGGTGAGGGCCTTGGTGGTCACACGCATGGGGAGGTCTCCCGGTGGTGGTGTCGAGTGGGGCGGTTGCGGTGGGTCAGGAGCGTGAGGGCGGCGGCGAGGGCCGCAGCGGCGCACAACTGGAAGCCGGGTCCGATGCGGCCGCCGAGCGCGGTGCCCAGGGCGAGCCCGCAGTTGATGGCGGACACCAACCAGCCGATGGCCTCGGTGACGGTGCCGGGCGCGGCCAGGTCGGTCACGGCCTGGTAGCCGGCGGTCAGCAGCGGCAGGAAGATCCCGCCCGGTGCGGCGATCAGGGCGAGCGCCAGGACCGGCGGGGGATCCATGAGTAGAGGGATCCACGCCAGCGCGAACAGCGCGGCCAGCGCGTGGAGGTGGGTGGTGCGGCTGCCAGGCCAGGCCCAGCGTCCGTAGACGAGGCCGCCGGTGATCCCGGACAACGACAGCGCCGCCGGCAGGGCGCCGGTCAGCCACAGAGCGTCGTGCCGGTCCGCGGACCCCGCCGCCGCCACGTTCAGCCCGCCCAAGGCCACGCCCACACAGAAGTAGGCAGCCAGGACCACAACCATCCCGGTCGGCCGCAGGGCCCCGAGCAGGTCGCGGTCGCGGCGCGGGTACGGCCGCCAGCTACGGGACGGTTGCGAGGTGGCGACCCCGAGGGCACCGGCCAGGCCCACCACCGTGACGGTGAGCAGAGCCGCACCCGGGGAAATCGTGGTCGCCAGCACGGTCGCCAGGAGCGGGCCGACCACGTAGACGCCTTCCTGCGCGCTGGAGTCCAGCGCATACGCGGCTTTCACCGCCGCCGGACGCCCGTGCAGCATCGAGGACAAGAGCGCACGCAGGCACGACTCCAACGGTGGGCTGGCCACACCGGCGACGACCACGCACACGGCGGCGGGCCACCTGGTGGCGTCCAGAAACGTCACGGCGGCAAGCGCCCCGGCGGAGATCGCCGCGCCGCCGGCCAGCGGCAGCGTCTGCCCTCGCACATCGGCCAGGCGCCCGAGCAGCGGTTGACTGAGCGCGGCTGCCAGCCCATAGGCCGCAGCGAGCATTCCCCGTTGCGCCAGACTCGCCCCGTCGGCGGCCGCCACAAACAGCAGCGCCACCGGCGTCATGCCGCACGGCAGCCGCCCGACGTGCGTGGCCAGCATCAGCCGCGCCACGTACGGGCTGCGCAACACCCCGGCGTAGCCGACAGTGATGGGGGCTGAAGAGCGCAGCGGTGCTGTCGCAGGCAGAGTCATCTCAGGGAGCTCCGGGCGAAAGGGAGGATGGTCAGCGCTTCGTGGTGAGCGGGGGCTGAGGCGTGGGGCCAGTCGTCAGGCGGCCGTCAGCTGTACCAGCCGAGGAGCGGCGTGGAGATCCACCCGGTCCGGCCCTTCGCCAGACCGGTCACACTCCGCTTGATCAGGTAGCCGTAAGCCCACTGGTTCTTCGCGCCGTAGCACTGGACCCGGAAGATGTAGCCGTCGCTCTTGTAGAGCAGGCCCTGGGACGCGTAACCCATCGACGGCCCAGTCCTGTAGTTCACCCCGTTCCCGTCGACCTTGAAGGTGAGGGGCGACGGACTCCAGGTGCAGGCCGACGCACCGACGGCCGATGCCGTCGGCGCGAGAGCCACGCTCCCCCCGACGATGAGGGCCGCCGTGGCGGCAACCGTTGCGACTGTGTGCCCGATATTCATGGCGGATCCCGTCCCTGCCGCGCCTACGCCCTAGTGGGCGCGCAGCAGTCGCAATTGCAGAGGTGGAGTGCGATGGCCGCAGCCGGCGGATCGTCCCGCTGAAGACCGGCTTGCGGCACCGCGTGACCACCACTGGACCGCGAATGGCAAGGACGCAACAATCACAAGGCGCTTTACCTAGCTCCCCCTTTCATCCTCCGAAACCGAAAAGACTTCACTTTCAGGCTTCGAAAACGGCGCGCGAGGAAATGAAACAATGCCTGCGCATCGCCAATTCCGCTGCCTGAAATCACTTGCCAGTTTTGATTTCGTTCAGCGGAAGGGGCTCCCGCCGCGAACGCCTGCTGGACCGGGCCAGTCAGTGGGAGCGGCCTCCATGTCGTCCCGTCCCGCCTCGTGCGTGCAGGTCACGGGCGCAGGTGTCTCAGTCGAACGCCGGTCCGGCACGTCGCGGGCGTACACGGCGGTGAGTTGCGCAGAAGGCTCCGCCCCTTGATCACCGGTCGTTAGACTCCCGTGGTTCGGGTGCTCTCGGTGGACTGGAAACAAGTCGTGGACGATGACTTTTGGGCTGGCTGGCCGGAACGATGGGCCGGCACAGACTGCGACGTCCGGACGGCCTTGGGCGCGATCCCGCGGGAGGTCAAGGACGGGTTCAGGTATGACGAGGTCCCTTGGCGGCGGTTCCGGCACTTCTACGGCCCGGGCGAGGAGATCCCCGGCTTGCTCGCGACGCTCGCGTCCGGGGACGCCGAAACTGCAGACAGGGCCTTGCAGCAGCTTTGGGTGAAACTTCATCATCAGGGCCGCACGATCGCGGTGGGAGCACTGGCGGTGCCGTTCCTGCTCCGGATCGCGGCGACCGGGCGGCCCGAACTTCGTGCCCAGACCCTTCGCCTGATCGCCGAGATCGGCCGGTGTCAGCACATGGGGGACGGATCACGGGAAGGCCTGCTCCAGGTTGCCGAGGAGCCGTTGATGATCGATGGCAGCACGATGTACCCGGTGGACTGGGGGATCCAGGCCGCCCGTCAAGCCGTCACGGACGACGTGCACCTTCTGCTCCCGCTTCTCTCCAGCCCCGACCTCGAGGTCCGCTCCGCGACCGCCTACGTTCTGGCGGCGGTGACCGGCGACCTTCCACGTGTCTCCTCGGCTCTGCGCTTCAGGCTGGCGAGAGAAGACGATGCGGTGGTGCGGGTGAGCCTGATCCTGGCGATCGCCCAACTCGCCCGCGAACACCAAGATGGAAACGCTCTCGAATGGGCCCAGGACCTGTGGTCGGATCCCGGACGGCCGCCCGAGGTCCGCATCGGAGCCGGCCTTGCCTGGCTGTGTCTGGCCACCAACCCTGCACCCGACGAGCTGCGCGCCCTCCTCACCGACCCCAGCATCCGTCAGTACGACGCCCTGCTGCAGCCGGTGCCCTGGCTCACCTGGGTCCACCACACTGGCGCCGGGCTGCGCAGTTGCATCGACGAAATGCTGACGGCAAACACACCCGGAGCAGTGCCTGCCGATCCTTGGGCTGGAGGACTATCAAGCTGAAGCATGCAGCGTTCAGTCGGCCATGGCGGGGGCTTCGGTCCCGCCCTGGTGCTGGTTGGCGAGGCAGTAGGAGCCGGTGCCGGTGTCGATGATGGTGCCATTGATGGTGAGGGGTTCGACTGCCGTCCCGGACGGCTCCCATGGGCGCGGCGTCGGCCCAACGCCCGACAATCACCGGACGGTGGAGCCCTTGCCCTCGCCGGGCCAGCCGGATCGGTCGTTCACTTCGACGACCGCGAAGAACGGCAGGACACCCTTGTGGGCAAGGGGGGCCAGTTGCGCCGCAAATCCGGTCGCAGGCTTGCTGGCGCAGCCAAGCGGTGGCCTTGGCGCGGGCGGCCGGGTCGCGGTAGACGAGGCGGCCCATCTACCTGGCCTTCACGCCCGCGCCTCGCGGGAACAGACCAGGCCGCCGTGGAGGCAGAGGCGCAGTACCGCGGTGCTGGTGATGGCGTCGTGGGTGATCTCAAACACGATGAACCGGGCGCTGACGATGCGGGACCACATCCATGGCGACTCTTGCAACAGCCGATGGCCCGCCGGAACAGGGTTTCGGCGGGCCATCGGGAGGTCAAGCCTCTGGATTTAGAACAGACGGATCAGCACAGGCAGGGATCCGTACCCCAGCCCAGGCCGAGCACGTCGTCGTCCCGCAGCGCGCCAGAGTACGCCTGCACCTCGTCCACGTCGCCGTGGAGGTACTCACCCCAGCCGTCACCAGCCTTGGCCCGGCCGATCTGGAGGGCACCGCCGCTGTGCCAGCCGTTGGGGAGGCTCGCGGTCGCCTCGGCGTTCGTGTAGCCGTCGGCGAAGAGTTTGATCGTGTCGGTCCCGTCGTCGTAGACCACGGCAAGACGATGCCCCTGGCCCTCGCCGCCGTCGGCACCGGTGATCTGGGACACCACCTTCTCGGGGGCTCCGGCCTCGTCCTTCTCCGGCATCATCAGTTGCCAGCTGTACGTGGACGGCTCGTAGCGCACCTTGAACGCGTCGGTGTGCTCGCCGGCCTGCGACAGCACGGTCATCGGGTGGCCCGGCCGGGCGTCGGCGAGGCGGACGACGACGCCGATGGTGAAGCTGTCCCCGGTGTCGACGACGGGCCCGTCGGCGACCGCATACCCGGTCTCGCCGTCCAGGCGCAGATGCCCGTTGTCGACGAGGGGCGGCGGCATGTAGGTGCAGTCGGGGTCGATGTCGGGGATGCAGGTGCTGTCGGAGCCCCGGTAGATAGACGCTCCCGCACCCAGCCGCAGCGGCGCGCCGTCCGACTGCTCGGGGCTCGCCCCGTCCGCCGCGTTCTCCAGCGACCAGTGGCCGAGTAGCTTCGGCAGGCGCCACGCGATTTGGGCCACCTCGGCCGGCACCACGACCCGGTCGTGGATTTGTACGTCACCGATGTCACCGCGCCACCGGTCACGGTAGCCGGTAGTCCCGCGGGCGCGTCCGATCTGGAACGCGCCGGCCGTCTCGACGGGCTTCGCCTCTGCCGCGGTACCCACCTCTTGGCCGTTGACGTACAGCTGCGCGCGACCTGTTTCCGCGTCGTACAGACCCAGCAGATGGGCCCACTCGCCGGTCTCGGGCGCGCCGCCGGTCACCCGCGCGCCCGCGATCGCGAACGACCAGACAGGGCCAGGGTCCTGGCTTCGCAGCCCGAGGCTGAAGGCGGGCTTGCCGTCCCCGTCCTGGCTGGCGACGGTCATGTTCCGGCCGGTTTCGGCGGGCCGCACCCAGGCGCTGACGGCGAAGGTCTTGCTGATGTCGGTGGCGGGGGCGTCGGTGGTGAGGAAGCCGTGGCCGCTGCCGTCGAGGCTGACGGTGGCACTGGCTCCGGTGCCCGCGGGCGCGGGGCCGCCGAAGGTCACGCCGGTGCCGGCCCGTGCGGCGGTGCCCGCCTCGGCGGAGGCCGAACGGGAGCCTGCCGGGTCGTCCAGCTTCCAGCGGGCGACAGGAGCACGCCCGGCCTTCACGTTGAAGTCGTACGACGACTGCGCGCTGCTCCGGCCCGACCTGTCGATCGCGTGGACCGTCAGCGACTTGGGCCCCGTGGTGAGCGGCAGGTACGTAAGGGTCACAGCTGCACCCGGCCGCTCCGCGGAGACGGTCCCGTAAGGGCCGCCCAGGAAGCCGTACGTGTACGACACGACGTCGTCGGAGGGCGAGTCCATGGTGAAGTGGCCGTACACGCCCACCCCGTCCACCCAAAAAACCTGCTCGGGATTGGGATATTCGGGAGAGCTGATCACCGCCTTCTCGGGGTTCACGTCGTCGTACACGAACGAACAGACCGAGCCGTCGCCCTCATCGCTCCATGCGGAGGTCGCTTTGGTGTCATTCGCGCGGACGTGCCAGGAGACGACCGTGTTCGCCGGGATGTCGTTCGGCATCGTCCAGTAGTAACGCGACCCCGAAGACAAGGTGATGGTGGTGAAGGTACGGCGCTGCTCCGCTCCTGCCGCGTCCGTCCACCACGCTTCGAACTCGCCGTTGAGCGGGCCGGCTTGGGGAGGCTGGTTGTCCTCGTCGGCGTCGTACAGCACGGCACTGAGTCTGGGCGGCTGGGAGACGTACGGCGTATCGTCGCCGGTCGCACAGGCTTTGCCCTGTGACTGCAGGTCCTGAGCCAGGGGCTGCTTGGGCGGCTGGTTGTCCACCGCATGCACCGTGCCGGCGGTCGTGGCCAGGAGCACCGCAGCACAACTCCCCACCACCGCCATCCGTCTGCGCCTGCCCGATCTTCCGGACATGATCAAGTAACCCTCCCCTGTGAGTGCTCGCAGCTCGTGGATCACACGAGCCGCACGAAACTAACAGAGGCCGCTGACACCGCCGAAAGGGTTTTCCATCACTTGTGTGCGGGGGTGGATATGCCCCGGCGCCCGAGAAGCACCGGCCCGACACCGGGCGCCTTCACACCTGCCGAAGTCCTGGAGACAGCCCCGATCGGCCGATCACGATGTACAGGATCTCTAGACCCTACAAGCGAGGTCCTCGCACAGCGCGTCGATGGTCCGCCTGGTGACGTGCGACACCGTGACCAGATGGCTGCGCGTTCCTTCGCTGGCCAGATGCCAGCCTTCGATGACGCGCTGGGGCGGGCGGTCGAAGACGACCGTGATGGACGACTCGTCGAAGCGCCAAGGGTTCCACCCGAGCGCCTCGAGCCGCTCGACGGCGTAGGCGGCGGTTTCCTGGCAGCGCCGCACTTGGGCGCACAGGCCGGCTTCGCCGCTGCGGCGGAGCGCGGACCAGGCGATGAGGGGTGCGAGGCCGCTGCGGGAGCAGCTGAGGGTGCGGTCGCTGATGGCGCCGACGTACGCGCCGGCGTGCTGGTCGGGGACGACTTCGCTGCGGGTGAGGACGACTCCGGCGGGCACGGGGCTGCCGATGACCTTGTGGAGGCTGATCTGCAGGCTGTCACTGCCGGCGTCGAAGCCCCAGGGACGGCGGTCGGGGCGTATTCGGCGAGCAGGCCTCCGCAGGCGGCATCAGCGTGGACATGGACCTCGCCCGCGACGCTGGCCGCTTCCCGTAGGGCGGCAGGGTTGTCGAGTGAGCCGGTCATGGTGGTGCCGATGGTGGCGAGCACGATCGCGCCGCGCCGGGTGAGGCGGCCGCTGAGGGTGTCGCGGCGACGGCGCGCGAGGCACGCTGCGCGCAGCGCGGCGGGGTCCATCGATCCGTCGGGGAGGCTGGGGATGGTCACTAGCTCCACGCGCAGCAGGTCGGCGCATTTGCGGACGGAGAAGTGGGCTTGGTCGCTGGCGTACAGCAGTGCGCGGGGCAGGCGGCGGCGTGCGGTGTGGAGGCCGTAGAGCAGGCCTTCGGTGCTCGAGGCGGTCATGTACCCGAAGGTGCGGGCCGGGTCGCCGTGGGCGACGCGGGTGAGGAAGTCGACGACGGCCTGCTCATACGGTTTGGTGTGGGTGACGTCGTCCGGGTTCCCCGCGGTCGGGTCGCCGACGTTGTTGGGGATCACGGCGAGAGCCGGGGCGAGGTCGGTGAAGTCGAAGGCTCTGTTGCCGGGGTAGCCCAGGATGTGGGGAGTCTCCCGGCGGAGTCGGTCGACCAGGTGGAGGATCTGCCGGGTGTCTTCACGAGGGTCGTGCGGCAGCCCGCCGATCTTCAGTGCTTCGTGACCGGTTGCCGGAAGGTCGTCCAGGAGGGTCATGGCGGGGGCCTTCGGTGCTCGGAGGAAATCCCCGCGGTCGTGAGCGGTGGGCGGGGCCTTGGGGTCCTCACCTTGCTGGCGCCAGGATCAGCGCGGCAACTGCGGCCGGGTCTGGCACAGTCGGCGTTCCGGTGAGTGGAATGCGAACATCGCGATTCCACCGGGAGAAACGGCGCGTCTGGGCGCGGGTGGCCGGGGCTGTCCAGGGAGGGGAGGGACGGCCACCGGCCACCGGCGTCGGGTCCGACGGGAGATTGCGGGCCTGGGTTCCAGGGGGTGTGACGGCCCGTGTGTCCGGCTGCGGATGCTGATTTATCGGCGGGTCACGGACCGGAACGCGAAGGTGGCCCGGCCGGTGCGTTTTGCTCCGAAGAGCCCCCAGGCACCGGCCGGACCACTCCCGGCGGGAGCTCACGCCCGCTGGAAGGTCCTTCGCCCGCCGACTTGGGGGTGTCGGCGATGTGGACCGACCACGCTCCCAAAGCGGGCCGGTCCAGGATGGTCCAACCACACCTCCATGAGGATCGGACCGTCCTTCTTTCCCCCGGCCGAAGGGTCTGCGGTCCCCGGCCGGAAGTCGTGCACCCGGGCGTGAGCCCGGGGAGTTCGGGACCGGCGCCCGCCAAGAGGGAGGCGGGCGCCGAGTGAGACCACTGTTACGTACGCGGCGTCAGGTGGCCATGGGACGAGAGCCCTCGCCCGCGCCTTTTTCCATCGTGTGAAAAAAGCCCGCCATCGGATTTCACTCTTCCAGCGCACGCACGCCGGTAGGCGGACGGAAGTGGAAGGAAGACCGTGGTGACAGCAGGTCCCGTGTGGCCGCTGCGCCCCCATGCGGTCTGGTTCATGATGCTGGCCAGGCGCCAGCGGACCGGCTGAGTGCGGCGGCCGCTGCTTTAACAGCTGTGATGTAGTCCCCGGGCGGCTCCGACATCACCTCAGACGGCTTGAGGAGCAGGAGACTGCCCATCACCGAGTCATCCCAGAAAATGGGAGCAGCCACGGAGTTCCAGCCGGGTACGCACTCTTGATATCCAACGGCGTAGCCGGTGTCCCGGATGGCGCTGAGAGAGGCACACAGGTCCTCGTCGTCCCGGAAGGCTCCCGGGCCTGCGCGGGCCGGGATCGGGGTGGCGAGGACCTGCTTCTGCATGGGCCTGGGGAGATAGGCCAGGATCGCCCGGCCGGGTGCGCCGACGCGCAGAGAGCGAGTGATGGAGAGCATGTCGCGGGGCGTCCAGCCGAGCTCTACCAGGTCGCTGTCGCCCACGGCCATGTCAACGCATTGCCGGGTCAGCCCGAAGCTGGCCATGTACAGCAGGACCAGGCCTTTGTCGGTCACGCGGTGGAGTTCCTGCAGCTGAGTGGTGACTGTGTCTCCGTCGTGCCCGTATGCCGCTGAGGCCTGGAATCCGAGCCGCGCGGTGCCTGGCCCGAGGGCGTAGACGCCACGTTCGGGACGGATGAAGTAGCCGTCATAGACACCGGCCTGCAGGATTCTGCTGACGGTGGAGTCATCCAGACCAGAGGCTTTGGCCAGCTCGGCAAGTCGGGCGGTGGGGCGGCCGATCGTGGTGAAGGCAGCCTGTACAGCAAAGACGCGGCCCGACCGGGCACCGCCGCGCCCGCTGCCGGCCTGCTGGATCCCCATGTGCCCCGAGCCCCTTCTGTCCTGCACTCACGGTCCTACGACGTGGACCTGTGCCGCTTACGGTGCCATCTCGTTCGGTTCCCAGGGCCGTGAGGCTCCGGGGTTTGGTGCGCGTGCGGTCGTGCTTGGGGCGAGGGCGCCGGGCGGCCGCGGAGCTGCACGGCACCCTCGGACCTCACCAGTTGATGTCGTTCGCTGCGACGCTGGTGGCGGTCGCGCCCGCTTCCACGCTCCAGTTGATGTCTCCGGGCGTGGCATTGATTTGGTTCCAGTTGATGTCTCCCGCCCGGACCGCGCTGCCCTGGTGTGTCACCGCCACTCCAGCAGCGCCAAGCGCCACAAGCAGAGCGGCGGCCAGCGCGGCAGACGAGAGTTTGATCGCGTGGTTCATGTGGTGTTTTCCCCTCTTTGAGCGAGCCTGTGCTGTCGACGGCACAGGCAGTCGGCCTCACCCCGAGCGCGATATTGCAGAAACATGCATCGCGCATTTGTGATGCCGACCCTTAGGGTGACCCGACGTACGACGCCGGAGCAACGGATTGCCGGTCGCAGAAACCTGCATTGCGCAAAAATGAAGTGCCAAAACAGGGCGAACGGGGCATATGAATGCATGAGTTGGGGTTGCCGCAGCTGTCACCCGAGGCATGGGAGCTGTACCGGCAAGCGTTGCGAGAGCAGGTAATTGGCCCTGATAGCAAGGAAGTTGAGGAACTCGCTCAGCTTGGGGTGATCGTGCCCGATCCGACGCGGCCGGGCTTCTACATCCCGGCAGAGCCTGACCGTGTGGCCAAAACGTTGCGTGGAGGGGCGGTCCAGGCTCTCTCGGCAGTGACCGGGTACCTCGCGCAGCTGCCGGGGTTCGTGGACGCCATGACTGACGAGTTCCGCCGTGCTCAGCGCACGGAGACGGCAGCAGTGGAGGTCATCACCGAGCACGACGACATCAATGGCCGGCTGGCTCGGGCTTCAGATGCCCTCCAGTCCGACGCCATGACCTGCCATCCGGGTCGACGCGATCGAGTGGTGCTGGAGAACGTGGAGGAGCGCGACGACAAACTGCTCGCGCGTGGCATCAAGCTGCGGACTCTGTACCACCAGAGCAATCGGCCCGACCACTGGACCGGTAGGTGGGTGCGCTCTGTGACGGAACGCGGAGCGCAGGTACGAACCCTTCCCACCCCGCTGCCAAAGCTGATCATCTTCGATGACCGCGAAGCCTTTGTCGGTGTCTACGAGAACGGTGAGCTGATGCCGGGTGCCCTGCATATCCGGCATGCACAGATCGTGGGGTTCGTACGCGCCGTATTTGAGTTGCACTGGGAGCGGGCCGAGCCGTGGGTTCCGGGCGTGGAACCGAGCTTGGGTTCGGGCGGCGACCAGGGGGAGCGCGGCAGGACTCCCTTCACCACTCCCGAGACCCGGTCAATCCTTCACGGCTTGGCTCAGGGTAAGTCGCAGAAGCAGGTGGCCAAGGAACACGGCATAAGCGAGCGAACGCTGATCAGTCGTCTCAACGTGCTCAAGGAGCGCCTCGACATACCCACGCTTCCCGCACTGATGTTCTGGTATGGGACGTCGGATGAGCGCTTACTTCAAGACTGACATGCTCTGGACAGGGAGGTCAGTGTCCGCCCTGTCCAGAGCCTTCTGGTCAGGTGGTGGCGTCCAGGGCGAGCTTCTGAGGTCCCGGGTGCGTTTCCAGATCGAGGTGTGCCTGGGCCGCAGAACCCAGGGGGTAGGTCTGGCCGGGCGGCAGGATGAGTGTGCCGTCG
The DNA here is from genome assembly GCF_042891295.1 of Streptomyces sp. NPDC001902. NCBI lineage: Bacteria > Bacillati > Actinomycetota > Actinomycetes > Kitasatosporales > Streptomycetaceae > Streptomyces > Streptomyces sp. NPDC001902. The sequence goes on from NZ_JBIATA010000035.1 coordinate 85,805, forward strand.
AGGATGGTGGTGAACAAGGCGCGCATGCCCATGGCGAGGCCGATCTGATCGCGGCGCAGGTGCGTTAGCCGGAACGCCGACATGGTCAGCGACTGCCCAAGGAGTAGGTCCATGCTGATCGGCGCTGAGCTTGCTGGTGGGCGCCCGTACAGCGCGATCCTGCCCCCAGGGGCCACAGCGGTGGCTAGTACAGGCACGTCCAGCCCCCCGCTCAGGTCGATGACGGCGTCGACGGGTCCGCCGGCTGCGGAGATGACCTGTCGGTCGCTCCAGCTGGTACGTGGCGGTGGTGCTCGGGACGGTGCACAGTACAAGCACCAGCGTCTGCCAGGAACAGCCCCTCGGAGCCACCGGGAGTGTAGAAGAACAGCATATGGGCCGTATAGAAGCCGATGTTCTTGAATCGGTGACGCGTACCCCGCGGGCAGTGGACCAGGTCGCCGGGACCTGCGGTTAAGACGCGGTCGCCACCGAGGAATTCGAGTTCGCCGGAGATGAGGAAGAAGGTCTCGTCGTGGTCGGCGTGGGTGTGAGCCACCGGTCCACCGCCTGGCGGCACCCAGGCCTCGACGACCCCGAGCGCACCGCCGGTTTGACCGGCTGTCAGCTTTATCGAGTACACGTCCCCTGAGAACCACTTCACGGTGCCGTCCGCGGAAGGCACGTGTATCCCTTCGTGTTTGGCGTCACGTGGCGAGCTCTGAGTGATTTCGAAGGTCATGGCACCTACTCGTAGAGATTCCCGGAAGGCAGTCCGGTCGGGCTGCCAGGGGAGGCCGCGCAACCCGTACAGGCCGCTGCGGAAGAGGTCATGGTTTTGCGACGAGGATCGTTGAGGTTCAGCAGTCGGAGATCGCCGCGCGCCGCGCTCTGCCGCAGCCCGGCAACCACGCCTGCGCGCCGGTCACCCGGGGCGGCCGGATGACGGGGTGCAGCTCACTCCGGCGGCGGACAGGCGCCGGCGCCGCACCCATCGACCGGCCTCGGTCCGCGGGGGGAGGCCGCCGTCACGGAGCCGTGATGTCCAACCCGGTGAGGTCGGCGGAACGGTTCCAGAGCCGACGGGCGAGGTCGGAATCGTCCGCCTGCGGGTTGGTGCGTCGAGCGGGCCTGCCGTTCTCGTAGTACGTACCGGAGTGCCAGTCCAGGCCGGGAGTGGTCTCGGCGAGCCATACCAGCTGGCGGGCGCCCTTCTCGGGGCTGACCATGGCCAGCCGGCTGAGCGGATTGCTGTAGATGGGGCGCATGAAGCTCTTGCTGCCGGTGGCGAAGTTGGTGGCGACGGCTCCGGGATGGAAGGCGGCAGCGGACAGACCGTGGGACGCGTATCGGGCATGCAGTTCCTTGGTGAAAAGAATGTTCTCCAGCTTGGCCGTGCCGTACGCCCGGTGCGCGGAGTAGCCGTGGTCGTGGTCGAGGTCGTCGATGTCGAGCTTTCCGAACAGACGAGCCCCCGCGCTGGACGTCTGGATGACCGATGCTTTGCAGGCCAGGAGCTTGTCCATGAGGAGATTGGTGAGCAGGAACGGCGCCAGATGATTGATCTGGAAGGTCTTCTCGAAGCCGTCGACGGTCTTTTCGCGATCGCCGAAGATTCCCCCCGCATTGTTCACCAGGACATCCACACGCGGGTATGCGGCGTCCAGGTCCGCGGCGAGTTCCCTGACGTCGGCCAAGCTGGTGAAGTCGGCGAGGAAGCGATCCGCTCCGATTTCGTCGGCGATCTTCGCGGTCTTCTCGGGTGAGCGGCCGACGATGACGACTCGGTGGCCGTCCCGGTGCAGCCGGCGGGCGCCCGCGGCTCCGATACCGTCGCTGGCTCCGGTGACGACGATGGTTTTCGGCATGGAAGGTCTCCGTTTCTCTGGCTGCATGCGTGGTGCATGTCCGTGAAGGTGTAACTTCTGATTGCCGCGGCGTGTGAACATCGACGTGTCGCAAGGGCGCGGTCGCGGGGTGACCAAGTGGTTGCTTCCGCTGCCGGCACAGCCGATGGGAAGGCGCATGTACCGATGGACTGCAGCTGCGTCCGCACCGTCGCTGAGCGATTGGAGCGAGGCGTTCTCCGGTCTGCACGGGGCGAGCCGCATCACGGTCATGGACCGCGAGGCGCCATGGAGGGGACTCCTGGAAGCCCAGCAGTCCCGGACGTACGCCATCGCCTTGTGCAGTGGCGGCCAGGAGACGGTCGTACGGGACGCCCGGCACATCGCCGCTGACCCCCGTGGCACCCACGAACTGCTCGTCCCCCTGGCCGGGACTGCCTGGGTGGAGCAAGGGACGTCCTCGGGGGAGCTCCAGCCGGGCCGTATGGCACTGTGCGACATGGACCGGCCGGTGACCTTCGCACACGACGACGACTTCCGGTCGATCGCGCTGATCGTGCCCGGGCATGAGGTCGCCCACCGCAACCCGGCCCTGGCCCGTGAGCCGCGGACCCTCAAGGGGACAAGCGGCCTGGGCCGGGTGATCCGCACGATGGTGGCCACGCTGCAGGAGGAGCGGGAACAGTTCTCGGAGGCGACCTTCGACGTCGCCTGCGAGCGGCTGCTCGACCTGGTGTGCCTCGCCGCGGAAGGCGCGACCGATTCGGCGCCGACGGGGCAGCGGGCCACGGTCGAGGCCGAGATCAGGCGCTACGTCCGCCGCCACGCGGGCGACGACGACCTCGACGTCGCCGACATCGCACGGGCGCTCGGCTGGTCGACCCGCTACATCCAGCAGGTGCTGCGTGCAGCCGGTACGACCCCGCGCGACCTCGTGCGCCGTGAACGGCTGCACCTGGCCCGGACCCGACTGGCCGACGCGAGCTGGGCCGGGCATTCCATCGCGCAGATCGCTCACTCTTGTGGGTTCGGCAGCCATGCGTCGTTCAGTACCGCGTTTCGGCAGGAGTTCGGCATGGCGCCCCGTGATGCCAGACACGGCGTCTTCGCCCCTACGGCAGACCTGGGGTGAGCCTGTTTCCACCTCGGCGGGTCAGTCGCCCGGGGCGGTGAAGTAGCGGCGCGGATTGTCGACCAGCATGGTGCTGAGCTGCTGCTCGGTGACGCCGGCCTGGCGGAGTGCGGGCAGGACGGTGTCGTGAAGGTGGGTGTGGTGCCAGTCCGGCGCGATCTGTTCGCGCACGCCCGGCGGGAACCAGTCGATGTGGCACGACGCGTCGTGCGACAGCACCATCCGGTCCGCCAGACCTTCCCGTGCAAGCGCGGCGACCGTCGCAACCCGCTGGTCGCCCGGCAGCAGGATGTCGAGGCCGAAGCGGTCCATGCCGATGTACGAGCCGTTGTCGATCAGCTGGTGCAGGTAGCCCAGGTCGTCGGTGTCGCCGCTGTGGCCGATGACGACGGCGCCGAGGCCCACGCCCTCGGTCCGCAGGATTTCCTGGGCGACCAGGCCGGTGCGGGCGGTCGCGTTGGTGTGCACGGTGATCGGCGCGCCGGTGCGCAGGTGTGCCTGCGCCACCGCCCGCATCACCCGCTCCACGCCCGGGGTGAGCTCCTCCTCGATCGCGCACTTCAGGAAGGCGGCCCTGATCCCCGTCTCGGCGATGCCCTCGGTGAGCTCCCGGACGAACAGCTCGGTCATCCCCTCGGCGCCACCCAGTAGCGTTCCCGGGCCGTGGAAGCGGAAGAAGTGGGGGATGTCGCCCAGTGTGTAGATGCCCGTTGCGGCGATGATGTTGATGTCGACCTGCTCGTTCACGGCCGCGACCCGGGTGACGTCACGCCCCAGCCCGATCACGGTGGGGTCCACGAGCGTGGTGACGCCCGTGGCCGCCAGGGCCTTCAGCCGGTCGACCGCCTTGCTGACGCGCTCCTCCTCGTCCCAGGTCTCCGGGAGGCTCTGCCGGAACTCCTCACTCAGGACGAAGACATGCTCGTGCATCAGGACGGTCCCGAGGTCGCTGGCGGCCACAGGGCCGCGGACGGTGTGCACTTGGGCGGGCGGAGTCATGGAAGTCAGTCCTTCGGGCTCATGCTGTCGCACGATCGGCATCGGCTGGACGTGTGCGAGACGGGGTCGCGGTCGTGGTGGGTCCTGCCGGCCGCAGGACTGGTCCGCACCGCTGACCCGGGCACAGCCCGCCCGTCGGCACACCGTCCACTCTGGGGCATCCCGCCGGAGAGGTCTTTCGCGGCGGCGCACACTTCTTTCCCGTGGACGCACAGTCCGGACGGCCCGGCCGTAACGGCCCGGGCTGGGGCGGCGGCTCCTCGGTGCGGCGGCCCGGACCTCTTGGAGCGCCGCGACGATGGGTCCCGAACGGTCAGGAACGGCGGGACGCCGTCTCGTGGACCGGAGTCGTGCCGACGTTGATGAGAGTGGGGCGTTCGCGGTCCTCGACTCCCGCACGCAGCAGTTCGGCGACGTCGTCGGAGTCGTGGGCGTCGTGGGCGTCGTGGGCGTCGATGCCGTAGCTCGCGGCCGTGGCGGTGATGTCCAGGCCTGGCAGGTCGAGACCCGGGACGCCCGCGGTGTTCTCGATGTCGCCGAACTGCTTGAGGATGCCGTACTCCTGGTTGGAAGCGACGACAATCGTCAGGGGGATCCGGTACCGGGACGCGGTCCACAGGGCGGTGATCGCGTAGTGCATCGATCCGTCGCCCATCAGGGCGATCACCGGACGGTCCGGGGAGGCGAGTTGGGCGCCGACGGCTGCGGGCAGTCCGAAGCCCAGCCCTCCGCCGACGGCGGAGATGTGGGAGAGAGGTGCGCTCGGTCGTACAAAGTTCGCAATGGGGGCCTCGTTCGAACCGGCCTCGGTAACGAAGAGCGCATCCGCCGGGGCGGCGTGGCCGACGGCTGTCCAGAGCTGCGACGGCTGCATCGGAGCCGCGACCCGGTCAGCGGACGGCACGTCGGGGCGCCGGTTGGGTGCGCCGCGGGGTGTGTCGACGACTTCGTCGAGGAGGGCTTCCACCGCTGCGCGGAGGTCGGCCACGTAGGCGTCCCCCACGGGTGCGCGGGCGGCCTCGTCGGGATCGCTGGTGATGTGGACGAGGGTCGCGCCCTCGGGGAGGTAGGGGCCCGGGATGTGCGGGTAGTAGCGGAAGACTGGTCCGCCGAGTACGACGATGAGGTCGTGGCCCTTCAGCGCGGTCGAGATCCAGCCCGAACCGGGTGGGAGAAGGCCCTGGTAGAGCGGGTGGGCCTCCGGGAAGCCGGAAAGACCCGGTAGTGGTGCAGTCCAGACCGGTGCCTTGCTCCGCTCCGCCAGTTTCACGACGGCTTCCCGTGCTCCGGCGTGCTCCACGTCGCAGCCCACGACGAATACCGGAGAGCTCGCGGAGGAGATCCGATCGCCGATCTCCTTCGCCAGCCGTCCGGGGAACCCTCCGGCATAGGTCACCGAGCGGTCCCGGATCACCTCGGCCTCGGCTGCCTCGGAAGCGGTCAGTTCATGGGCCATCTCGTCCATCGGCAGTGAGACGAAGACCGGTCCGATCGGTGGCGCCAGCGCGATGTGAATGGCGTGTGCCAGGACCGCGGGGACCTCGCTCGCGGTGGCCGGCTCAGCCGACCACTTGACGAAAGGACGCGGAAGCAGCACCGCGTCTTCATTGGTCAGGAGTGCTTTCTGGTTCTGCATGACACGGCGCTGGTTTCCTGCGGTCACGATCAGCGGAGTCTTGTTCAGATGCGCGTTGTACAGGGCGCCCATCGCATTGCCGAGGCCGGGTGCGGTGTGCACGTTGACGAATGCGGGGCGTCGCGTGACCTGGGCGAATCCGTCGGCCATGCCGACCGGCACCATTTCCTGCAATCCCAGTACGTAGCGAAAGTCGCTCGGAAAGTCTTCCAGCAGCGTCAGCTCGGACGAGCCGGGGTTACCGAACCACGTCGTCAGCCCGTGCTGCCTGAGCAGGTCGATGATGGCTTGACGGACAGATGCCATCGCGTGTCCCTTCGTCGCACGCACTGCGTGCTGGTTCACGGGGCCGACCGGACATACGCACGTGGTGAACCGGCCCCCGGGCTGAACCCGGACAGGACAGCCGACGTGACGCCGACCGTTGATCGCGAATTTATCAGTATGAGATGAAGGTGCCAGGTATGCCGCTCTCGCGCGTTGACGCCAATTCCCTGCCGCCCGAGATGACGCGGTCAGCGAATCAGCCACCGGGCGCGCGCCGGACGGCCCGGTTTAAAATGACTTTCATGGCCTGTTCACGACCCGCCACAGACAAGACCGTCCGCGTGGCCGGCTGAGCCGTTCGGCAAGAAAGCCGTATGCGCCGACGGCCGGTGCGGTGGCGGAGAGGCTGCCAACGTGAAGAAGCTGCTCAGCCCGGGCGTTCCCGCCATCGGCCGTCCGCCGGGCCTCCCGCAGGCCGATGCGATCGACTCCGCTCACGTGGGCGGAACGCCTCACGAACTCAGGAGCGACCTCGTCGCGCTGCTCGGTGAGGACCAAGTGCTGCACCGGATCTCGGACCTCGTCCGGTACGCGTCCGACGCCAGCCCCTACCGCTACCTGCCCCAGGTCGTCGTCCTGCCCCGCGACGTCCGCGACGTCCAGAAGCTGCTCGGCTACTGCCGCCGCAACGGGCGGCACGCCACCTTCCGTGCCGCCGGGACCAGCCTCAACGGGCAGGCGCAGTCCGACGACATCCTCATCGACGTGCGCAGGGACTGGAGCGGAATGGCCGTCGAGGACGAGGGTGCGCGCTTGCGGGCGCGGCCGGGTACGATCCTCGGCCACGCCGCGGCGCTGCTGCGCCGGCACGGTCGGCGCCTCGGACCGGATCCGGCCTCCTCGGACGTCGCCACGATCGGCGGAGTCCTCGCCAACAACGCGGGCGGAATGCGCTGCACCCTGGAGCGCAACGCTTACCACACCGTGGCGTCCATGACCTTTGTGCTGCCGTCCGGCACGGTCGTCGACACCGCCGCGCCGGACGCCGAGGAGCGGTTCGCCGCGGCCGAACCCGAGCTGGCGGCCGGTCTCGCCGCATTGCGGGAGCAACTGCTCGGCGACAGCCGCCTCACCGCGCGTGTGCGCCACAAGTTCTCCATCCGCAACACCACCGGGTACACCCTCGCGGCGCTGCTCGACGCCGACACCCCGCTCGAGATCTTCCGGCGCCTCCTCATCGGCTCCGAGGGCACCCTCGCGTTCATCGCCGAAGCCGTGATCGACACCCTGCCGGCCCCGACGGCGACCACGGTCAGCTGGATCGCCCTCCCGTCGGTCGGCGAAGCGGTCGCCCTCGTGCCCGGCCTGGTCGACCTCGGAGCCGAGGCGGTCGAACTCATGGTCGCACCCGCTCTCACCGCGGCCGCACAGGCGTTCCCGAAGACCCCGGCGTACTGGAAGACCCTCGATCCGGGTGCGGCGGCGCTTCTCGTCGAGTTCGCCGCCGCCGACCCGGCGGATCTCGACCGGGCCGAGGCCCACGTCGCGGAGCTGGTCGCGGACGCGCCCCTGCTGCACCCGCTGGACTTCACCCGTGACCAGGAGCTCATCGAACTGGACTGGCGCATCCGCGAGGGCCTGCTCGGCATCGTCGGCCAACTGCGTCCGCCAGGTACCGCCGTGGTCAACGAGGACGTCTGCTTCCCGCCCGCGCGGATCGCCGAAGGCGCGGGCGACCTGCACGCACTCCTGGCCGAGCACGGCTTCCTGCCCGGCGTCGCGGGCCACGCCGCGTACGGCAACCTGCACTTCACCCTGACGCCCAAGCTGGCCGACCCCGCGGACCGTGACAGGTATGCCGCGTTCATGTCCGACCTGGTGGCGCTGGTCGTCGACAAGTACGACGGGTCGCTCAAGGCGGAACACGGCACCGGGATCAACATGGCGCCGTTCGTCCGTCACGAATGGGGCGAGAAGGCCACCGGGATGATGTGGCGCATCAAGGAACTCGCCGATCCGTACGGCGTCCTCGCCCCCGACGTCGTCCTCACCCGCGACGACACCATCCATCTCAAGTCCTTCAAGTCGACCCCTGACATCGAGGACGTCGCGACCCACTGCATCGAGTGCGGGTACTGCGAGGCCGTCTGCCCCAGCCGGAACGTCACGACGACGCCCCGCCAGCGCATCGTGCTGCGCAGGGAGATGGCCCGGCAGGCGGAAGGGTCCCCGCTGCTGGCCCAGTTGCAGGCGGAGTACGAGTACGACGCCATCGAGACCTGCGCTGTCGACGGCACCTGCGCGCTCCCGTGCCCCGTCCACATCAACACCGGCGCGCTGATCAAGGAATTCCGGCGGGACGAATCGACTGAGCAGCGCGAGAAGGTCGCGCTGAAGATCGCCCAGCGATGGGCGACCGTGGAGGAGTTCGCCCGTACCGCCATGGGCGCCGCCGACATCGTGCAGCGAACCGTCGGTTCGAAGGCCCTCACGGGCCTCACGGCCGGCGCGCGGCTCGCCATCAGCAACGACCTCATGCCGGCCGTCCCGGGACCGATGCCGCGCGCCGCGGTGGGCAAGCCACCGCCGACATCCCGCCATGGAGCGGCGGCCGTGTACTTCCCGGCCTGCGTCAACCGCATCTTCGGCCGCGACCCCGGAATGCCGCGGCACCCGTCCCTGCAGCACGCACTGGTCGAGGTCTCGGCACGAGCCGGCAAACCGCTGTGGATCCCCGACGACGTGGCCGGCAAGTGCTGCTCGACCCCATGGAGCAGCAAGGGCTACAGCCGCGGACACGCATGGATGGCCGCGACCACCTGCGACGCCCTGTGGTCCTGGAGCGGACACGGCACGCTTCCCGTGGTCATCGACGCCGCCTCGTGCACCAACGGCCTGCTCGACGACGTCAAGAACTACCTCGACGACGAACACCGCGCCCGGCTCGAGCGCATCACCCTTCTCGATGCGATCACCTGGTGCTCCGACCTGCTCCCGCATTTGACCGTCACCGGGCAGGTGGACCGGGTGGCCGTGCACCCCACCTGCTCGACGGCGCACCTGGGCCTGAGCAAGACCCTGGAAGCCATCGCCGGACAACTCGCCGCCGAAGTCCTCGTCCCGGTCGGCACCACCTGCTGCGGCACGGCCGGCGACAGAGGACTCCTCCACCCCGAACTCGTCCGATCCGCGACACGGGACGAGAAGGCCGCCCTGGACCGGACCCCCGCCGACGCCTACCTGTCGGCGAACCGCACGTGCGAGATGGGACTGCGGCACGCCACCGGCCGCCCGTACGAATCCTTCGTCTTCCTCCTGGAACAAATGACCCGCCCCCCAGCCGATGCGCCGAGCGATGGATCCCCTGCGCATGGCCAGCGAGGCGGTGCCGGGCCGGACGACTGATCTTCGGACCCGCCCGCCATCGTGGCCTTTGTCAGGTGCCCGGCGGTGCAGGTCGCGCCAGGTGCCCCTGACCGCAGGTACCGCCCTTCGGCCCGCGCGGCCGGCAGGTCAAGGCGGGCCCCTTGAGCGCGGCGAACCTGGAGCTGCTGCGCCGGGAGATCCAGCAGGTAGCCTGCGGCCGACCGACCTCTGGCCGACACCCCCGGCCGCCTCGAACCCGACGGACGGAGTCGGTACGGATCCGACCGCATGATCAGGTGAGGCCCCTCCAACGCTCTGGAGAGTCCTCATCGATATCCAGAACCACCGGTACACGCCCCGGTCACGGCCTCGAATTCCTGTAGCCGAAAAACGCGGGTGGGCGGTCGGGACCGTCTTCGCCTGCGACTATCTCGCTGATGAGCATCTTCACCGCGAGATCAACAGCGGACTGCAGGTCGTCGAGAAGTGGAACTCCGCCAACGACAAGATCTTCTGCGGCCGCGAGAGCATCCTCACCGAGGCAGACACGCGAGCACACCGAGGTCTCCATGCTCACACCCCATCTCCTGCAATCCAGCATGGTCCTGATCAACACCCAGCTTCTCCTGGCAGCCCTCCACGACCCGCAGTGGGCTGGGAAGCTCACCACCGCAGACGGGCGCGGGCTGTCCCCGCTGTTCTGGTCCCACGCCGACCCGAACGGGAGATGTCACCTCGATATGGACAGCAGGCTCGACATCACCAGAGCGGTAGGTCTACCTCGCATACCTGGGTTCCGCTCACTGTCAGTCGCCGTGATGCGGCGGTGGGCTCTCTCCTATCAGTAATCCGTCAACCGTTTGCTCAGTCGGGAAGTTCGGTGATGCCGAGGGCGAAGTTCAAGCTCCCCACCCCGTGGTTGGCGAGGCCCACCGTGACCACGCCCGCTCCTTCCAGCCAGTGCGCCATTTTCAGGCCGCCGGCGTCCAGCGGACGCATGTCGAGGCTCTTGATGAACACCTCCACACTTGCCTTGGCCTGCGCATTGTCGCCGGCGATGAAGACGTCGGGCCGACCCTTCTCCAGGACATGGCGGAAGACGGTGTTGAACGCCTTCACCACGCTGGCACTGGCCGGGGCCGCTTTGGCGACTTCCTGCGCGTTCGAGGTCTCCTCGCGGTGGGCCAGCCCGTCGAACGTGGAATTGAAGGGGTTGCTGATGTCGACGATGACCTTGCCCGCGAGAGCGTCTCCGTACTGGGCGACGGCCGGCACGACGCCGTTGTACAGCAGGGCCACGATGACGATGTCCCCGGCCGGGGCGGTGCCCCATTCTCCCGTCGTGGTGCCGCCGCCGAGAGCCTTGGCCAGGTCAGCGGCCTTGGACTGATTGCGGCCCATGACCTCGACGGTGTTGCCGCCCGCTATCGCCCGCGCGCCGATGGTGCGGGCCATGTTCCCGGTGCCGATGATGCTGATGCTGCTCATGAGATGTCCTGCCCTGGTGGTGTGTTGTTCGGTTCAGATGGCGGTGGTGCCGCCGTCGGCGACGAGTTCCATGCCGTTGACGTAGCTGGAGTCGTCGGAGGCGAGGAAGAGGGCGGCGGTGGCGATCTCGTCGGGTCGGCCCATCTGGCCGCGGGGGATGAGGGACTCGAACTGGCGCTTGGTGGCCTCGTCGAAGAGCTCTTCCTGCTTGGCGGTGGCGACCTGGCCGGGGGTCAGGACATTGACGCGGATCCGGCGGTCCTTGAGCTCGTTGAGCCAGACGCGGGCCCAGGCCTGCTGGACGGCCTTGCTGCCGGCGTAGACGCTCCAGCCGGGGAAGGCGCCGAGGGAGGCGTTGGAGCCGGTCATGAGGATGGAGCCGCCGTCGTTGAAGAGCGGAAGGGCCTTTTGGACGGTGAACAGGGTGCCGCGGGCATTGAGCCCGAACCAGGTGTCGAACTGGGCCTCGGTAATCTCGCCGAGCAGGGCGGGCTCGCCGCCACCGGCGCTGGCCCACAGCACGTCGAGGCTGCCCTTCTCCCGCTTGACGGTGTCGTACAGGCGGTCCAGGTCGTCCAGGTTGGCGGCGTCGCCCTGGACGCCGGTGACGTTGCGGCCGATCTGCTTCACGGCCTCGTCCAGGGCGTCCTGGCGGCGGCCGGTGATGAAGACGTGCGCTCCCTCGTCGACGAACAGCTTCGCGCCGGCCAGCGCCATGCCGGTGGTGCCGCCGGTGATGACCGCGACCTTGCCGTCGAGCTTTCCCATAGTCGGTCCCCTTGGGTCGGTGATGCGTGCGCACCTGGGATGACGATGTTATGTACACCGCCTTGTGTGCTTACCGTACGGGGCGGGTGGTCGGGACGCAAACTATGTACACCGGCCGTTACCCATTTCGGGTACCATGGGCTTATGACGGAGTTGGAGAAGGGCCCCACGGGCCGCCGCCGCGGCCGGGGCGCCCGCGAGCGCATTCTCAGCGCGTCCCAGCAGCTGTTCCGCGAGCAGGGCATCAACCGCACCGGCATGGACCAGCTTTGTGCGGTGGCTGAGGTGTCCAAGCGCACGGCCTACCAGCACTTCACTGGCAAGGACGAACTCGTCGCCGAGTACCTGCGCCGGTTCGACCCCGCCGTTCTGTCCGGCGTGTTCGACCGCACTGACCTCACGCCCCGCGAGCGACTCCTCGCCGCCTTCGACATCCCCCCCACCACCCCCCTGTGCCCCTACATCGGTGCCGCCGTCGAACTGAACGACCCCCAGCACCCCGCGTCCCAGTACGCATGCGACTACAAGAAGGCCGTCGCCGCGCGGCTCGCTGAGACCGCCCGCGAAGCCGGCGCCGCCGACCCTGAGCAGCTCGGCGAGCAGCTCGCGCTGCTCATCGACGGCGCCGCGGCCCGCACCCGAGTCCTCAACGCCGACGCCTTCCCCACCGCCGCCGCCATCGCCGCCGTCCTCATCGACAACGCCATCCCCGCCACGTCCAGCGATGGCCGGCGACGGGAGGAAGTGGCGAGTTAACGTGGCACTCCCTCGGCCGGGCTGAACGCGCTGCCGGTGCGTCTGTGGACTGGCCCCAACCTGTAGGACCGTACGCGAGGGTGCGGGCACTCCAAGTACCCCGTGGCTCCGAGGCGAGATATTTAACGTCGAGCACCAGGGCCTGCCTGCAGCTACGTCGGGCGCCGATCCGCGACCCCAGCGGGAGACTGCGGATCCAAATGAACCAACATTGCCCGGCCCTCAGCCTGTTGATACAGCGCCTCACCTCATCGAGTTGCGCTGCTTCGTAACCTCAGACGCAGGCCGAAGCACCCGGCGGGGCATCTCGCGAGCGCCATAGGAGGTCTCAACTGCTGCTCGAAATTTCATCTGTTCGACGGATTCCCAGGTCACAGCAGCAGACAGGACAGAGCTGGGCAAGCAAGGTTGCCAAGCTGCCAGGTCAGCCCCGTTCAAGATCGGCGCAGTTCGTCGCAGTCAATCAACGGATGACAAGGTCAGAGCTCCACCCTGCCGAGTAATCCCCTACGAAAAACTGAGACCCCACAGTCGCCGTCGACGTATAGCGTCAGCGGGTCGAGGTCCGGGCACAGCTCCGGGGCAGTGGTGCGCAGCAGGCGCAGGGTGTGGCCGAGCTCGCGCGTGAACCTCTTCGCGTCCGCGACAAGCTGGAAATACACCAGGACCCGCTTGAGCTGGTGCTCGGCCATGGTCTTGAGCACGGCCAGGTGCAGGGCCGTGGTGCGCAACGCATGCCCGGCCCCGAGGGTGAGGCCGGGGGCGGTCGGCGTGGCGGGCAGGTTCAGGCGGGTGCGCAGCCCGGCAACCGGTCCGGCTTCTTCTCCGGCGCCCAGCAGGTGCCGTGGCAGGGCCGGATCGATAACGGGCCGAACTGATCGAACGCGAAGCACCGGTCCGGGAAGCGGCTGGTCACGTGCTCGATGCGGTCGAGTTTGGTGTCCTTTTCCGGGTCCTTGGACTCCTTCCAGGTGCGGGTGCGCTGGAAGGAGATCCCGTGCTCGCGCAGGATCTGCCGCAGCCGTTCGCGGCCTATGCGCACCCGACGGTCCCCGTTGCGGGTCAGGTAGTCGGTGAGCTTGCGAAGGCTCCAGTGCGTGAACGGGCGCCCCAGCTTCATAGGGCGGGTTGTGGCCGTCGCGATGATGAACTCACGGTCGTCATCGCTGATCAGGCGGGGACGGCCTCCCGCCCACCGAGGGTCCAGCGCGGCCAGACCTTTCTCGTTGAAGGCGTGGATCACGTCCCGGACGGTGTCCTCGTGCGCCGCGACCAGCCTGGCGATCGCCGTCGCGGTGGTAGCCGAAGCCGACGCCATGATGATCAATGCCCGGCGGACCCGCACCGACTCGTGACGGCCCCGCCGGACGATCTGCTGCAGCCTCTGCCCTTCCTCATCGCTCAATCGCCGTGCCCTGACCGGCTCTGCCATCTTCGCCCTCACCCTCAACACCGACCACGTCGACAACGAGGATGACCCCTACCAACCCAGCACCGCGAGCACCGACCGGCGAGTCACCAACACCCGGCAACGTTCGTGGCCAACGCACTAGCCGGCCAGACCGGGCACAGCACGTGCGATGCGCCCTCGGCGATCATCGGTGCATGTTGATTCCGAACTGGTGGAGCAGACCGGTGGAGAGTTCGTGCGCACACTCCCTCAACGCCGCGTCATCGGCATGTGGAGCCAGTTCGGTGGAGGCGGGTATCAGTCGCCGGGGGTGACGTGTGTCCGGGTACAACGCATAGCCCGCTGAGTTCCCGCCAAAGGGCAGCAGGCGGGAATCCACGGTCCTGGTGGTCACGGTCGCCGTGATGTCAAGAGGGCTGTCCGGCGCGCTGTGACGACGGAAGGCGTCGGCCAATGCGACGGCTTCCCATACCACTACCTGCAGAACCTGGGTGTTGACGGCGATGCCGCCGCCGTGGCCCAGACCGTGGGCCAGGTCAACAGCAACAGCGACGGTTCCATCATGGTGTAGTTCGACGATCACGCCGCGGCTCCTGCCCCGTCGTTCGGCGACGACGAAGGTGGACTCGACCCATCGGCGCAGTCCAACCCGCATGTCGTTGCTCAAGACATCTGACAGCACCGCCGGACCGTCGAAGGCCCCCTTGATCCGGGCAGAGCCGTCTTCACGGCCTGTGACGCCGCGCCTCAGGACTTGGGGCTCGACGCGGAATAGTCGTCTCGCCGCCAGAACGGGCACCCTGTCAGAACCCGCCGGCTGCACCTGTGGCGAGATGCAGACCCCGAAATCTCCAACCACCCCAACCACATCGCGCTCGCCCGCAGGCTCCATGACTTACCTGCGGTGGCGCAACGCCAACGCCTGAGGTCCCAGAAGAACCATCGAGTGGGAGGGGCAGTACAGCTGGCCAGTCGAAGCGTTTGACGGTGGGCCGAGAGGAGGCGCAGAACGGCGTAGGAATGGAGGCACCATCTGCACACACTGGTTGACCGACACTAGCTACAGGCTTACAGTAGTGTCGCGCCCTATGAGGAGGAGTGACTCGATGGCTCATACGCGCACTGACGTTGAATTCCGGGCGCAGGGGGATGTGACCCTGCGTGGTTGGCTGTATCAACCCGAGGGGGTTGATTCGGTTCCGAACTCGCCCCCCTAGACGAACACACCTAAGCCATTGCTCGCCCTAGTAGCCTCTTCCGAACATGCGGCTCAGTGCGAACGGCTGTCGAAGTACGGAATTCTGTTGGCTTTAGGATCAACCTAAGTTGAGGGAGGTCTCGCATGGTGCAGTGGATCGCTACAGAGCGAATTCCCGGACTGGTTCCGGCTCCAGGAGGATTGGCCTTTGTCCAGGACCTCTTGAACTCTTCCTCTGACGGCCTGGTAGGTCCCAGACACACTCACGATGATCTTCTGTCTGACATCGCATCTGCGCGGAACTGGCTGACGTCGGCGGGAAGGGCCCTGAGCGAGTCCTCCGGACTCGATTTCTCGCTGCCATCGTTGCCCGAGGAAGACCTCCCGGCTCTCAGGGAACTGCGAAGCGAGCTCCGACTACTCGTTTCCGGGCAAGCAGACGCAGACGCTGATCAATCCGCCCCTCCGTCCCGACTTCGCTCGGCCGCAGTGACAGTAGCGACGGCCTCGGGCCCTTCGTTTGTCGCCCTGCCGAACGGATACGGCTGGCACTGGGTAGCTTCTGCGGTTCTTGCGGAATCCTTCAATGCACAGAAGGAGGGTACGTGGCGACGCCTAAAAGCGTGCCGAAATCCCGCATGTGTAGCCGTGTTCTATGACCGGACACGGAACAACATTGGGGTCTGGCACAGCCTCCGGTCATGTGGAAACCCGGCCAACCTACGCGCCTCGCGGGCCCGCAAGCGGGCGTCCGCGGAAGATCATGCCATCTGAACTTCTAGGGTTCTGAGCAGGTCGAATCGCATATTTGACATCCGCAGCATCAGCCTCCAAGGCGTGTACACGCCCGGCCCACGGCATCACGTCAACCATATGGCTCGCCGGTCACGCCCTTGACGCCGGCGCAGCGGCATGAAAGTCCACCGTACATATCGCATGTCGACTGCGCGTCCTCATCGCCGTTCACCCACCCTGACTCAATGGCCCAAGGGCGATTTTAAGCACCTTTACCTCGGCGCCAGGATCATTGGCGATCCAGATGCGAACCAGGTCCAAGTCTATTCCGCCTGTGCACCGCTCTTTTATCCATCGTGCGTCTGATCAATCACACCCGCTTCCGACTTTGCTATTCCGCTCCTGGGTGTAACTTGGCTATAGTTGCCATTAGTCAGGTTGGCGACTACGGCGCCCAGTCCTTCATACCTACTCCCTGGAGTAGTCCGAGCTCAGTGACCTGTCGATATTGTCTACCTGCACGGATGAATACGGAGGCCGCTGATTCATCTGGCTGGCTCGTCGACTGCGCCGCGTCGTCCGTTGCCTCGATTCCGACAGCGTTATTTGCTCGCATAGCGGTTGCGCCGTAGGCAGTCATCCCCAAAACCATCGATCACTCATTAAGAGGTAGCCATGTCTACAAACAGCGCTCTCGCGTACGAGGTTTTCACCGCCGACCCGATCCCGCTGAACGTTCCTGAACTCGTCCCCAACGGCGACCGGCGGATGTTCTCGCCCCTGTCCATCACGCTCATCCACGGCGAGCGCGACGCCGTACTGGTCGACCCGCCCATGACCACCGTTCAGGGCGAGGCGGTCGCTCAGTGGGTTGAGGCCAGCGGCAAGAATCTGACCCATATCTTCGTGACCCACGGTCACGGTGACCACTGGTTCGCCGCCAACCTCCTGGCCGAGCGGTTCGGCGCCCAGGTCGTTGCGACGGAGGGCACGATCAAGCAGATGCACCACAACGTGGCGATCCGTCCGGGCTTCTGGGACAAGCTCCTCCCCGGCCAGATCCCCGACACTCCCGTCACGGCTGTCACTGTGCCCAACAACCGCTTCACGCTCGAAGACCATGAGATGGTGATCGTCGAGGTCGGCCACACTGACACCGACGACACCTCCGTCCTGCATATCCCCGACCTGGATCTCGTGGTCGCCGGCGACGTGATCTACAACGGCGTGCACCAGTTCCTGGTGGAAGCCAAGAACGGCGGCCTGGATGCATGGCGTCGCGCCATCGACACCGTCGAAGCGCTCCAGCCCCGCTGGATTGTCACCGGTCACAAGAACAAGGCACTCGACGACGACGCGACGCGCGCCATCAACGAGACCCGGCAGTACCTCAACGCCGCTGATGAGCTGCTCCCCCATTACGACAGCGCTCTCAGCTTCTTCAACGCCATGCTGGAGTTGTTCCCCGAGCGCCTTAACCCCGGTGCCCTGTGGAACGGGGCGGCTGCACTGTACTCCTGAGCTCCTGCTCGCAGACAGCGGCCGCAGGAGTGCCATGACGTCCCGGCTTTGAGGTTGTCTCATTCGGCCAAGTCAGCCAGCTGGTTGCGTGTTGGCGGTCGAACGTCTGGTGCCTGACGGGCCGCGTGCTCCAGCGGGTGGCGCCGGAACGGAGACCGCGAGGCGGAGAGGTGGTGGCCGCGATCACTTTCGGGGCCGCCACCGGCTGCACGGGCACGCCAAACGAAGACGTCGGGCGTAGCGGTCGGTGCTCGAGCAGGCGTTGGTACTTACCCGTCGTGATCGAAGCCGCGGTCGGCGAACAGTGGCCTCCTCGTCGTCGTCAGCGGCTGGCGCCGGCCACATCAGATGTCGCCGAACGCGAACAGCGGTGACCGCCTCGGGCCTCTTCCCGTTTACGGGCCGGCGTGACCTGGTAGGTCCGCTGATGGCCGCTGTCGTCAATCTCATCGACGCGCCCGCCATGAAGCAGGCGATCCAGGACTTCCACCGTGGTAGCCCGGCGTTCCCGCTCCGCCACGGCAGCCGTGCGTCCTTTCGCCAGCTCGAGCAGGATCTCCCACATACCCGTACGTCCGCGCCGACTCATCAGCCGCACGGTCAGTCCCAGCGCGAGCACCACACCGGAGCCGATCATCGTGGCCGTCTCTCCGCCCATCCCCAACCCTTCGCTGGAGAGCTGTTCCGAGCCGCCCCGAGAGCAATCGTCAGTACCTGTGGATCAGCGGTTGCTCAGCTTCGGGGTGATCGCAGTTGGGTGAGTCCTTCGATCGCCGAGAGTTCGTCGCTGAGGGCCTCGTCGGCGGCCGACGATGTGACGAGCAGGAGTACGGACACGTCAGGGTATTCGTCCGCGTAGAGATCGTCTGCCCCGTCGTCCCCGGGAATGGCGTTCGGCTGGACCTGGAGACGGGTCGTGTCGGCGAGGGTGGCGAGGGTGGCGAGGAAGTAGACGCCGAGGTAGTCGCTCTCGCGTTCGGTGAAGGTCGTGCCGAGTCGGTCAACGAGCAGGCCTGACAACTCCCTGGCCGTGTAGGAGTTCGTGCCGTAGGTGGTGTCGAAGTCGGGCATCTCGGCATTCTCTCAGGCCGCGTGGTTCTCGGCGCGTTCGACTAGCAGGCCGTTCTCGAAGCGGGCTCCGGCTCGGACGAGCGGGACGAGATGGGCTCCGGTGATCGCGCGCCATCGCGCCTGGGCGGACTCGACGAGTTTGAACACCATCGCCAGGGCCGCCGCTGGGCTGCCGGCCCCGCGGGTGACCTTGGTGCGGAGCTTGACCGTGGAGAACGTCGGACTCGATGGGATTTGTGGTCCGGAGGTGGAAGGGGTCCGCTATGGAAGCGCCACCGAGGCGTCCCCTATCGGCACCCCACCACACCAGCGTATGGCGCAACCAAATACCAGGAGTTGCATTCAATGACCGCAGGTCAACGCACCTTGCCAGCAACTTGACGCTCGCTTAGAAATGTCACTCCCCTACTGGAATCTCGATGGCACTTCACACCGGCACTGCCGGACGTCCGGCTGGTCGTGGTGTGCAAACTGCGGGAACACCGACGCGCCGACGGTCAGCCGGTTCCTGGCGGCGCCGGCCCGCGCTCGAATCTACTCGGCCGTGGAACCGCGACGGTCGCCGGCGGGGAGCGTGCGAGACGCAGCGCCCACCTCTCCAGGACCAGCGAGTCCGGTGGACCCGGAGCTCGCCACGTTCAAGCCACACACTGGATCCCGGATGGCCACCTGTGCACCCTTACGGGGCGCCACTCGTGGTCAGTGTCCTAGCTGTATTGCCTTGTGAGGTTGGGGACGCGGCTGGCGGGTGGTTTGCCGTTCAGCGCGGTGTGTCCGCGGTGGTGATTGTAGGTGTGCAGCCAGTGT
>NZ_JBIATA010000036.1:0-96799 GCF_042891295.1 Streptomyces sp. NPDC001902
GGATACCCGCCGGTGGCCACCCAGGTCACCGTCGGCAACGACGCCACGGCCGGCCACCAGGACGGCTTCGACGTCGAACTCAACCACCCCGAGGGATGACGTGGTCGTCCCTCTGTGCGGACGGGCTGCGACCTTCATCACATTCAGGTCATATCGGTATGGTTCGGGCGGTGCTGCGAGGCCCGATGCGGGAACGCCCCCAGGAGGCCGTCCGCGACCAGAGTGGCGGTCGCCCTCCCGGGTGGCGGCAACGGCCTGCAGCGGTCGCCTCCGCCTGGCCGGCCGGCTGACAACGGCGCGTCGCGTCACCGCACTTGGGGCATCGGGCACGCCAGGACCGCGGCGCGGAACGGCGTCACGTCACGGCCGCGCGACGGTCCCCGAGGGCTTCCCCGTGAACCGTCCGGCCACCCGGGGGCGTGGCCGCGAAGCGCCCGCCGAGGTCCTCGCCGCCCCGGCCGGACGTAGCCGACGTCACATCCCGTCCTGCCCAACCGTCCGCCCACACTGGGCAGTCAGCCCGGCCGGCAGCAACCCGATGGACGGAGTGACATGGGTCATACCCGAATATTCCGGCGCGCCCTGGCCGCCGCGGTCCTCGCAGGCGTGGCGGTCCCCGTGGCGGCAGGAGCCGCGACGGCGGAGGCCGCCGCCGCGACGCCCCAGGTGAGCTGCAGCTCGGCGGCGCCCGGACTGGCCGCGAAACTGCAGCGGGACATCACGTCGGCGCTGGACGGCGGCACCGCCCGTACGGCCGTGTCCGTGCACGACCGCGCGACCGGCACGTCGTGCACCCTCCGCGCGGACCAGCACTTCGACTCCGCCAGCACGGTCAAGGTCATCGTCCTGGCGACCCTGCTGCGGGACGTGCAGCAGCACCACCGCCACCTCACCTCCCGTGAGGCCGGGCTCGCCACCGCCATGATCACGAAGTCGGACAACGACGCCACGACCGCGCTGTGGAAGCAGCTCGGCGTCGCCAAGGTCAACGACTTCCTGTCCGCCGCCGGGATGAGCCACACGGTGCCGGGCGGCGCCGGGGCCTGGGGTCTCACCCAGATCACCGCCGGGGACGAGCAGAAGCTGATGGACCTGCTCACGGCACCGAACGCCGTGCTCGGCGACAACGCGCGCGCCTACGCCCTCAAGCTGATGAACGAGGTCGTCCCCTCCCAGCGCTGGGGCACCCCCGCGGGCGCCCCGGACTCCGCGGTCATCCACGTCAAGAACGGCTGGCTCTCCCGCGCCATCCACGGTTGGCGGGTGCACAGCCTGGGCGCCTTCACCGGCGGTGGGCACGACTACAGCATCACCGTCCTCACCGACGGCGACGCGACGATGGCCTCCGGCATCGCCACCGTCGAGGGCGTCTCCCGTGCGATCCACGGGGACCTCGGCGCGGCCTAGGAAGCCCCCGCCGCGTCCCTCCGCGCAGGGACTGGACTGAATGTCCAGCCTGGACGTAAAGTCCAGCCATGGAGAAGGCGCGACTCGACGAGAGTGACCCCCGGGTACGGCAGTGGGCCCCGGTCTGCCAGGCCGCGGCCCTGCTGCTGAGCCCGTACGCCGAGGTGGTCCTGCACGACGTGGCCGACGACCGCGTGCTGGGCATCTGGAACCCCATGTCGCGGCGTACCGCCGGCGACCCCTCGCTGCTGGGCGAGCTGGAGCGGCTGGACCCGTCGGCGCACGACGTGTACGGCCCGTACGAGAAGCTGCTCGCCGACGGGCGCCGGCTCTCGTCCGTCAGCGCGGTCCTGCGGGACGGCGACGGCCGGCCCTCCGCGGTGCTGTGCGTCAACCTCGACCGGACCCCGCTGGAGCAGGCGGCCTCGGTGCTCTCCGCCTTCGCCGCGCCCACCGTGCCGCACCCCGAGCCGCTCTTCGAGCAGGACTGGACCGAGCACGTGCAGCGGACCGTCGGCACCTACACCCGTGACCGGGGCTGCCCGGTGGACCGCCTCGGCCGCGAGGACCGCCTCGCGATCCTCGAGGAGCTCGACCGGGCCGGGGTGTTCACGATGCGCCGCGCCGTGCCCGTCGTGGCCGGCGCCCTGCAGGCGTCCCGCTCCACCGTCTACGCCCTGCTCGCCGACCTCAAAGCGCAGAGGAAGCGCCCGTGAGCCGACTTCCCGACTTCCGGCTGGAAACGTACTTCTCCCGCTGGGAGTTCACCGTCCGTCATCACTTGACCGCCTCGGACGCGCAGACCATGACCCTCCCCGAACTGCTGGAACTCGCCGACGCCGAGGACCGGCACGCCTGGGAGACGCTCTCGCTCGGCTACACCCGGACCTTCGGCGACCCCGGGTTGCGCGAGGCGATCGCCGCAACGTACGAACGGGCGGGCGCCGACGACGTGATCTGCTTCGCAGGCGCGGAGGAGGCGCTCTACCTCGCGATGCAGGTGCTCCTCGGCCCCGGCGACCACGCCGTCGTCGTCACCCCCAACTACCAGGCCGCGGAGACCGTGCCGCTCTCCCTGTGCGAGGTGACGGGCGTGCCGCTCGACCCCGAGCGGGACTGGGCCCTGGACGTGGACCGGGTGGCCGCGGCGCTCCGCCCCACCACCCGCGTCGTGTCCGTCAACTTCCCCAACAACCCGACCGGCAAGGTCATCGACGCCGCCGACTTCGCGCGCCTGGCCGAGCTCTGCGACGAACGCGGCATCCACCTGTTCAGCGACGAGGTCTACCGCGGCCTCGAACGCGACCCGGCCCGCACCCTGTCCCAGGCCGCCGACCTGTCGGAACGGGCGCTGTCGCTGAACGTCACGTCCAAGTCGCTCGGCCTGCCCGGGCTGCGGATCGGCTGGATCGCCTGCCGGGACCGGGAGTTGCGCTCGCGCCTGGAGCGGGCCAAGCACTACACCACGATCTGCAACGCCGCGCCCAGCGAGGTGCTCGCCCGGATCGCCCTCAAGGCCCGCGACCGGATCCTGGACCGCAACCGCGCCCTGATCGCCGCCAACCTCCCGCTCTTCGACGCCTTCTTCGCCGAGTTCGACGACCTGTTCAGCTGGCGCGCCCCGGACGGCGGCTGCGTCGCCTACCCCCGCTACCTCGGCGCCGACGGCGTGGAACGCTTCTGCACCGAACTCGTCGAGCAGGCCGGGGTCCTGCTGCTGCCCGCGAGCATCTACCGCTCCGAGCTCACCGATACGCCCGCCGACCGCTTCCGCGTCGGCGTCGGGCGCCGCGACCCGGCCCCCGGACTCGACGCCCTCGCCGGCTGGCTGCGAGCGCGCCGATGACCGTCCCCGTCCTGGGCCCCGAGGAGATCGAGGCCGCCGCGCGGCCCGCGCTGGTGCTGGACGCGGTCCGTGCCGCGCTGATCGCCCACGCGGCCGGCCGCACCACCGTGCCGCCGCCCACCCATCTGACGTTCCCCGCCGCGGACGGCGACTGCCACGTGAAGACGGGCTGGATCGACGGGTCCGACGACTTCACCGTGAAGATCGCCTCCGGCTTCTACCGCAACCCGGAGCGCGGCGAACCCGTCAACCACGGCCTGGTCTGCGTCATCAGCGCCCACACCGGCCGGGTCCGCGCCGTCCTCGACGACGGCGGACGCCTCACGGCCTGGCGCACGGCAGCCGCCGGAGCCCTCGCCGGCCACGCCCTGGCCCGCCCCGAAGCCCGCAGCGTGGGGGTGTTCGGCACCGGCGAGCAGGCCCGGCTGCAGGTGCGGTGGCTGGCGATGCTGCGCCCCGTCGGCCGGGTCCTCGTCCACGGCCGTGACGGGGGCCGGGCGGCCGCCCTCTGCGAGCACCTGGCCGCCCACGGGCTGAGCGCCGGCCCCGCCTCCGCCGCGGAGGCCGCGGGCGCCGACATCGTCGTCACCGCCACGCCCGCCACCTCCCCGGTGCTGGACGCCGGCGCGGTCCGCCCCGGCGCGCACGTCACCGCCGTCGGCGCGGACATGCCGCACAAGAACGAGCTGCCGCCCACGCTCTTCGCCCGTGCCGCCGTCATCGCCACGGACGACCACGAACAGTGCCTCCACCACGGCGACCTCGCGCACGCCGTCCGAGCGGGCGCGGTCCCGCACGACGCCGACGTCCCTCTCGGGGCCCTGCTCCGCACCCCACCTGACCGCAGGGACCGCACCGACGCCACCGTGACGATCGCCGACCTCACAGGCGTCGGGGCCCTCGACGCCGCCGTCGCCTCGGCGGTGGTCCGGGAGCTCCTCGGCTGACGTCCCGTCGGAGGACCGCTTCCCCGGGGCGGGGTCAGGCCGAGGCGCCGCGACGCGGGGCGACGAACAGGCTCTGCACGCTGCGGCCGATGGGGCCCTGTTCGTCGTGGAGGGAGGCCTCGGCCATGCCCACGCCGTACGGGTCGACGGTGGTGCGGGCATCGAGGCAGACCCACTCGCCGGCGGGGTGGCGGTGGAGGTGGACGGTGAGGTCGGGGTTGACGAAGAGGTGCTCGGAGAAGTCCAGCACGTTGCTCACGCCGTTGCCGGAGTCCGCCGCGACCAGGACACGGTCCAGGGGAGCGGTCTTCTCGCCCGCGACGAGCGGGACGCGCATCCGCAGCCAGCAGGTGGCGGGGCCGCGGTCGAGGAAGGAACCGGCGGCGAAGCGGGTCTCCATGGCCGTGTGGTAGCCGGTGTCCCACGGCACGGGGAAGAACGGCTCGGGGCGGGCCTGCGCGGGTCCGGGAACGGCGGGTCCGGGAACGGCGGGTTCCGCGGCGGCGCCGGGATCCGTGGTGGGGCCCGCGGCAGGGACGGTGCCGGGCGCGGTGCGGATGCGCAGGGCCCGCGCCCGCATGATCTCCGCGCCCCCGTCGGGCGACAGGGAGGCCTCGACCAGTTCCACGCTGCGCCCCTCGCGCAGCACGCGGGTGGTCACGGTGAGCGGGGCGAGCGGCACCGGGCTGTGGATCTCGAAGGTGATCCGGACAAGGCGCATGTCCTCGCGGGCGCCCGGACGCGTCTGCACCGCGCGGCCGAGCAGGGCCGCGGGCGGCCCGGCGTGCTGGCTCGCGGCGTCCCAGGGGCCGCGCGTGTACCCGGTCGGGACGAAGCGCTCGTCCGCCACCCGCTCGAAGAAGGCCTCGACATCACTGTGGTCCGGCATGCTCACCGCTGCTCTCCCGCCCGCTGACGACGCAGTAGAGGCTACTGGTGGGTAAGTCCGGTGTCACGGCGCTGGTGGGAGGGGGCTTCGCGGGCGTCCTTCCAGGCGGCGCCCAGCGACAGTTCGAACCACGTCGTCTTGCCGGTCGCCGTCAGCTCCGAGCCCCAGGCGTCGCTGAGCAGGTCCAGGATCTCCATGCCGCGCCCGCCCTCCGCGTCGGTGTCGGCGACGCGCCGGACCGCGGCCCGGGAGCTGATGTCCTCGACCTCGCACCGCAGGTGCGCCTGCGCGACGCGCAGGTTCATCCGCACCGGACCGCGCGCGTGCCGCAGGGCGTTGGTGACCAGTTCGCTGACCAGGAGCTCCACCGTGTCGGCCAGGTCGCCGAGGCCCCATGCGCCGGCCTGCGCCGTGGCCAGCCCGCGGGCACGGCCCACCGAGGTCAGCTCGTGCTCCAGCGGCCAGGAGGCGTCCCGGGTGGTGGCGCGTCCGGCCGGAGCGTGCAGGGGGCGCACCGGTTCCAGGGTGCGTGACCACAGCCTGAGCTGCCGGGCGAGCCAGGACGCCTGGGTGCGCGTCCCGTCCGTGCCGATGGCCTGGGCGGCCATGGTGATCATTCCCTTCCGCTGCCGGGGGTGCCAGGCGCGAGAGCCTTTCCTGTAGCACCCGCTACATCTACCAAATATACATGTAGCGGGTGCTACGGTAAAGAAGCATCCAAAAGCTATCAATATGGACTCCTGGGAGGATGTCATGCCGCGACGGGCCGATGCCGGCAAGCGGCGGGAACTCCTGGACCGCGTACGGGAGTACGTGGTCGCGCACGGCCTGGCGGACCTGTCCCTGCGGCCGATGGCCAAGGCGCTGGGCACCAGCGACCGGATGCTCCTCTACTACTTCGGCAGCAAGGAACGCCTGGTCGCCGAGGCCCTCGCCCTGGACGCGAGCCGTCCGGTCCTGCGCTTCCGCGAGGTCCTCGCGGTGGCCGGCACGCCACGGGACGCGGAGGGGATGCGCCGCCTGGCGGAGGCGTTGTGGCAGGAGATCCGCAGCCCCGAGCGCCGTGCGCTGCTGCCGCTGTACTTCGAACTGATGGCAGGCACCGTGCTGAGACCCGATCGCTACGGCCCCCACATGCGCGGACTGCTCACCGAGTGGACCGGGCTCCTCATCCCCGTCTTCGAAGGCGTGGGCATGGCGCGGGCGCGTGCGCGCATCGAGGCATCCGTCCTGGTGGACGCCGTCTTCGGGCTCCTGCTCGCCTCCCTGATGGAGGAGGACGAGGAGCGAGCGGACCCCGCGTTCCGTACGCTCCTGGACCGCCTCGAAGCCGGCTGGCGTGCCCCGGACCGCGCCCAGGGGGCCGCCGCCGTCCCGTGACCCCGGGCGGGGTTCACGCCCCGGCCAGTGCCTCCTCCGCCGCCTGCAGCGCCGTCTCGCGGTCGGCCGGGACGAGGCCCACGCGGGTGCGCCGGTCGAGGAGGTCGCCGGTGTCGAGCGCCCCCTCGTGGCGTACGGCCCACACCAACTCCGCGCGCGTGACGGGGTGACCGGGCACGACCGGCTCCCGCAGGGCGGGATCGGCGGCCCCGAGGGCGTGCACGGCGGGGGCCTCGGTTCCGTAGCGCTGCACCAGGCGGCGCGGGGCCTGCAGGCCGGTGAGCACGTGCGGCGCTGCGGCGCCCACGAGCGGCAGCGACGTGGTGCGGCAGGGGGCGGCGCCGAGCCCGCGGGCCGTGACGGCGGCGTCGACCGCGTCCTGGGCCATGCGGCGGTAGGTCGTCAGCTTGCCGCCGACGACGGTCACCACGCCCTCGGCGGAGGTGAGCACCGCGTGCTTGCGCGAGATGTCGGCGGTACGGCCCGAGCCGTCGGCGGAGGTGTCGAGCAGCGGGCGCAGTCCGGCGAACGCCCCCACCACGTCGTCGCGGTGGACGGGGACGTCGAGCGCCGTGCCGAGCACGTCGAGCAGGAAGCCGATGTCCGTCTCGGGCACCTCCGGCACGTCGGGGACGGCTCCGCCGACCGGCTCGTCGGTGAGCCCCACGTACACCCGGCCGTCGCTCTGCGGCAGGACGAGCACGAACCGGTTGGACTCCCCGGGGATCGGTATGTGCAGGCCCGCGGGCAGGCCGCCGAGGCCCTCCGAGCGCAGCACCAGGTGAGTGCCCCGGGACGGACGCAGCCGTACGCCGTCGACCAGGCCGCCCGCCCACACGCCGGAGGCGTTGACCACCGCACGGGCCCGGATCGTGTGCTCCTCGCCGGTCAGCTCGTCGCGTACGACGGCGCCCGAGCCGTTGAGCGAGACCGCGCGCACCCGCGTGAGGACACGCGCCCCGTGCGCCGCGGCGGTCCGGGCGATCGCGGTCACCAGGCGGGCGTCGTCGGCGAGTTGGCCGTCCCAGGACAGCAGGCCGCCGCGCAGCCCCGCGGTGCGCAGGGCGGGGGCGAGGTGCCGGGTCTCCACCGCGGACAGCCGGCGCGGCGCCGGGAGAGTGGCCCGCGCCGTCCGCGCCGACAGGCGCAGCGCGTCGCCGGCCCGGAAACCGGACCAGGCCAGTGCGGCCTGCCCGCGCGAGACCAGCGGGGTCAGCGGCAGCACGAAGGGCTGGGCGCGGACGAGGTGGGGGGCGGTGCGCTCCATCAGCACGCCGCGTTCCACCGCGCTCTCGTACGCGACGTCCAACTGGCCGGAAGCCAGGTAGCGCAGGCCGCCGTGGATCAGCTTGGAGCTCCACCGGGAGGTGCCGAAGGCCAGGTCGTGGGCGTCGATCGCGGCGACCGACAGCCCGCGGGACGCCGCGTCGAGGGCCGCGCCCGCGCCGGTGGCGCCGAGGCCGACGACCAGGACGTCCACCTGCTCGCCGGCGGCCAGTTCCGCCAGCTCGCGGGCGCGCCGCGCGGCGCTGAGCGAGGACGCGGGGGAGGGGGCCGGGCTGCTCATGGAACTCATGGGGCTCATGGAACTCATGGAACTCATGGGGCGAGGGTCCTCTCCAGGATGTCCCGCAACTCCCCGAGGAAGGCCGCGGAGGTCAGGTCGGGGTCGTCCTCGTCGGTCATGGTGCGCAACGAGAGCGTGAACGACTGGACGACCAGCAGCACGGAACGGGCCTGCCGGGTGACGTGACCGGCGCGGACCGAGCCGTCGGCGTGGCCCTCCTCCAGGGCGCCGGCGATCCGTTCCAGCAGTGCGTCCTGGCTGGCGCCGCGGCGGTCCAGCACATAGGGGAGGAGCAGTTCGGGGTCGACGTCGAGGATCTTGACGAACAGCGGGTGGCGGCGGAAAGCGCGCACCCCCGCCACCAGTCCCTCGACCATGTACGTCCGGATGCTCGTGCCCTCGTGCCGCTCGGGCATCGCGTCCACCGCGACCGAGACCCACTCACGGGTCATCAGGTCGCCGACGAGCGTGCGCACGTCGGGCCACCGCCGGTAGAGCGTCATGCGGGACACGCCGGCCCGGCGGGCCACGTCGGTCAGGGTCGTGCGGCGGACGCCGACGGCCAGGACGCAGTCGCGGACCGCGTCGAGCACCGGGTCGCTGTCCGAGCTGTTGTGACGAATAGGCGCCATGTGTCACAGTGTAACGCCCCTGTGGGGGACGCAGGAGACGGCACCCCCAGAAACGACCGGTGAGGACGAGCCCGTGGACATGTTGTGGAGCGGCTGGGGCGACCCGGCCAAAGCGGCCCCGCTGCCCGACACCGTGATCGGCCTGCTGCGCGATCTGCTGGGCGTGAAACCCCGCGGCGCGGAACCCGCCGCCCTGGAGGACGTCGCCGTACCCGGGTCCCCCCTCACCGACGAGGCCCGGCAGGACCTCGCCGACTGCGTGGGCGACCCGGCCCACGTGCGCACGGACGCCGAGACCCGGATCCGCCACACGCGCGGCAAGTCCACCCCCGACCTGCTGCGCATCCGCGGCGGCGACGTCGACGACACCCCGGCGGCCGTCGTGCTGCCCGCCGGCCACGACGAGGTCCTGGCCGTCCTCGCCGTCTGCGCCGAACACGGCCTCGCCGTCGTCCCCTTCGGCGGCGGCACCTCCGTCGTCGGGGGCCTCGCCCCGCAGGGGCGGCGCCCCTTCGTCGCCCTGGACCTGCGCCGCATGAACCGTCTGCTGTCGCTGGACCCCGTCTCGCGGACAGCGATCCTGCAGCCGGGGCTGCGCGCCCCCGACGCCGAGGCGCTCCTGGCCGAACAGGGCTTCACCCTGGGCCACTTCCCCCAGTCCTACGAGTGGGCCACCATCGGCGGATTCGCCGCCGCCCGCTCCAGCGGCCAGGCCTCCGCGGGCTACGGCCGCTTCGACGAGATGGTGCTGGGTCTGACCGTCGCCACCCCGCAGGGCACCCTCGACGCCGGCCGCGCCCCCCGCTCCGCGGCCGGCCCCGACCTGCGCCAGCTGATCCTCGGCTCCGAGGGCGCGCTGGGCGTCATCACCTCCGTGACGGTGCGGATACGCCCGCTTCCCCAGGTCAAGGTCTACGAGGGCTGGCGCTTCGCCTCCTTCGCCGAGGGCGCCGCGGCCCTGCGCCGGCTCGCCCAGGACGGCCCCCGCCCCACGGTGCTGCGCCTGTCCGACGAGACCGAGACGATGGTCGGCCTCGCCCAGCCCGACGCGATCGGCTCGGACGGGGCCGCGTCCGCGGGCTGCACGGCGATCGCCGGTTACGAGGGCACCGCGGAGGACACCGCCCTGCGCCGGGAGCAGGCCGCGGCCGTACTGCGCGAGTGCGGCGGCGCGTACCTGGGCGAGGAGCCCGGCGAGCGCTGGGCCCACGGCCGGTACTCCGCCCCCTACCTGCGGGACTCGCTGCTCGACGCGGGCGCCTTCGCCGAGACCCTGGAGACCGCCACCTTCTGGTCCCGGATCCCCGAGCTGTACGAGTCCGTGCGCGAGGCGCTCACCGCGACGCTGGCCGCGGCCGGCACCCCGCCGCTGGTCATGTGCCATATCTCGCACGTCTACGAGAACGGCGCCTCGCTCTACTTCACGGTCGTCTCGGCGCAGGGCGACGACCCCGTGGCGCACTGGACCCCCGCCAAGGAGGCCGCCAACGAGGCCGTCCTCGCCGCGGGCGGCACCATCACCCACCACCACGGCGTGGGGACCGACCACCGCGACTGGTACGTCCGGGAAGCGGGTCCGCTCGGCATCGAGGCCCTGCGCGCCGTCAAGGACGCGCTCGACCCCGACGGGCTCCTCAACCCCGGCATCCTGCTGCCCACCCGCTGACCCCGCCCCGCCGTCCCGCCGATCCGCCGCCCCCGGAGGCACACCCATGCGACAGTTCACGGCCGTCGTCAACCCCACCGCCGGGGGCTCCACCGGGGCGGCAGCCCTCCTCCCACTGGCGAAGCTGCTGCGGGAGGCGGGCGCGGAGCTGGAGACCGTGTACAGCGACAGCCTCCGGCACGCCCAGGACCTGGCGCGCCGGGCCGGCGAGCGCGGCCGCGTCGTCCTCGCCGTCGGCGGCGACGGCATCGTGGGCGGCATCGGCGGCGCCCTCAGCGGGACCGGCACCGTCCTCGGCCTCGTCCCCGCAGGCCGTGGCAACGACTTCGCGCGCGCCCTCGGCCTGCCCTCCGGGCCCGCCGAACTCGCCCGGATCCTGCTCCGCGACGAGCCGCGCGCCGTCGACACCATCGAGGTCGAGTCGGCGGTCCACGACCGGACCGTCGTCCTCGGCAGCGTCTACGCAGGCGTCGACGCGGTCGCCAACCACCACGCCAACACCGCCCGGCTGCTGCGCGGCCCGGCCTCCTACTACGCCGGCGGGCTGCGCGCGGTGGCCGGCTGGCGTGCCGCCGCCTACCGCGTCACCGTCGACGGAGTCGTCCACGAACGCCGCGGCTACACCGTCGTCGCCGCCAACTCCGGTTACTACGGCTCCGGCCGGGCCATCGCGCCCGGCGCCCGGGTCGACGACGGGCTGCTCGACGTCGTCATGATCCACGACGCGCCGCGCCGCCTCTTCTTCGCGCTGATGAACGAACTCAAGACCGGTGCGCACGTGGAGCGCCCCGAGGTCGAGATCGTGCGCGGCAAGGAGATCCACATCGAGGCCGACCGCGCGGTCCCGTACGGCGCGGACGGCGAGGTGGAGGCCGCCCTCCCGGTCACCGCGCGGATCCGCCCGGGAGCACTCCGCGTGCTGTGCTGATCCCCGCCATGGGTAGGCTCGCCCGGTGCCCGAAGACGCCTACCTCGCCGCGGTCCGGGAGTCGTACGACACCGTCGCCGCCGACTACGCCGCACAGGTCAGCACCCCGGACGGACTCGACCCGCTCTCCCGCGCCATGCTGGCAGCCTTCGCCGAGACCGTGCGCACGGCCGGCCGGGGCCCGCTGGCGGACCTGGGGTGCGGCCCCGGCTACGTGACGGCGCACCTCGCCGGGCTGGGGGTGCCCGCGTACGGGGTCGACCTGTCGCCGCGCATGGTCGAGCTGGCCCGGCGGGCCCACCCGCACCTGCGCTTCACCGTGGGGTCCATGACCGCGCTCGACATCGGCGACGGCGAACTGGGCGGCGTCCTTGCCTACTACTCCACCCACCACACGCCGCCCGAGCTGCTGCCCGTCGTCTTCGCCGAGTTCTGCCGCGTCCTGGCACCCGGCGGCCACCTGATGCTTGCCGGCTGGGTGGGCGAGGACGAGCACCTGCGCCCGGAGCACGCGTACGGCGGCCACCCGGTCTCGTACGGGCTCCACTTGCAGCCGGCCCCGCGGATCGCCGCGCTGCTCGAGGAGGCCGGTCTCACCGTCACGGCACGCCTGGTGCAGGAGCCCGGTGCGGGCGCGAAACGCGCCGTCGCCACGTTCCTCGCGGAGAAACCCGAACGCCCCTGACGGCCGGGCCCCTTCCTGCGTCACCCCGCGGGAGGACCGATGTCCAGTCCGTTCTCGTCCAGGGCGTCGGAAGGCGGCGCGGGTCGACGCTGTGCCACGTCAGCGAGAGCTCGTCCTGCTCGTTGTGGTCGACCTCGGCCTGCTCGCCGGCGAAGTCGACCACCGCGTCATCCTGCCGGAGCCCGCGCGGCGGGCTTGAACCGGCCGTAACGGGAGGTCATAGCGTTGTCGGCGTGATCGGGAACGACGACGACCGGCGTCTGTGGAGCATCGGCGAGGTGGCCCGCGCCACCGGCACGACCATCCGCACGCTGCGCCACTACGACGAGATCGGCCTGCTCGGGGCGAGTGCACGCACCGCCGCCGGACACCGCCGCTACACCGAGCGGGACGTGCGCCGGCTCTACCGGGTGCGAGCACTGCGCGCGCTCGGGCTGCCGCTGGACGAGATCCAGCGCGTCCTCGCGGACAGCGGGGAGGACCTGGGGTCGATGCGCGACCTGCTGAGCGCACAGCTGTCCGCGCTGGAGGCGCACGCCGGGCGGATCCGGCAGCTCACCGCGCAGCTCCGCGGGCTCCTCGGGCGGATCGAGGGGACGTCGATGCCCGATCCCGAAGAGTTCATGACGACCTTGGAGTTGATGTCCGTGTTCGAGACCCACTTCACCGCTGGGCAGCGGGAGCAACTGGCCGCGCGACGGGCCGAGATCGGCCCGGAGGGCGTCGAGGCCGCGAGGACCGAGTGGACCGGGCTCGTGGAGGCGCTGCTGTCGCACGTCGAGGCGGGCACGCCCGCCGACGACCGGGAGGTCAGGGCCCTGGTCGGTCGCTGGGACGCCGTGGGGAGGGGCTTCCACGCCGCGGGTGAGGACGGCGAGGCGACCAGGGCCGCCGCGCGGCGGCTGTGGGACGAGCGCGGGGAGGAACTCGCGCGGAACCTGCCGTGGCCCCCGGACCGGATGCGGGCCCTGCTGCGGTACGTGGAGGAGGTCCGCGAGGCCGACTGGGGCGTGTCTGACAAATAGCGCCGTCCGCCCGGAGGGCGGGGCTCGTGGCGGCTGGTGCGTGCTATCGCAAGGCGGAGGATCGGCCGCGTACTGGACGTACGTGGACGACTCCGACAACGCAGCGTGGGGGCACCCCCGGCCGAAGGCTGGGGGAGCGCCGCGGGGTGGGGGCACCCCCGGCCGAAGGTTGGGGGAGGGCATGTGACGGCACGACCTAGGCTGGAACGTCGGCCGGTTGGGGGAGGGAGACCGATGGACGGGATGTCGCGGGGGCCGGACGGCCCGCTCTCACGCGGTCCGGGCGGGGCGGCGGGAGCGCCGCGGGGACGGCTGCACCGGCCCGGTGATCTCAGCGTCTCCCCGGGACCCGACCGGCACCACTACTGGGCCCTGCTGCCCGCATACGTCCGCGCGCGCATGGCGCACGGGACGGGCACCGTCCTGGAGTGGTGGGCGCACGCGGCGGCCGGCGGCGGGGTCCAGGCCGTGGTGCTCGGCACCGAGGGCCTCGGCGTGGCGGAACCCGGCGACGGCCCGGGCCTCTCGGTGCGCACCCTGCGGCTCGACCCGGACTCCTTCGTCACCCGGCCCTTCCGGAGCGGCCCGGCGACCCCCACGGCACGCGCCGCCGGTCTCGGGGCCGCCGCCTCGCTGCTCTCAAGACGGTCGGCGCCCACGCCTTCCCCCGCGGCAGCCGAGGCCGAGGGCGCCGAACCCGAGCTGACCAGGGAGGCCCGGGACTTCCTCGGCAACCTGCCCCCGGGCGCCCAGCGCTTCCTGCAGCAGCCCTTCCTCGGCGACGACCGGCACGTCACCACCCGGTGGTACTTCTACGAGCAGCCCGTGGCCGGAGGCCTGTCGGAGATGTCCGTCTGGTGCCACCTGGAGGGCCGGCGCACGGTGACCTTCCTCTCCGGAACCCGCCGGCTGCCGCAGGGCGCCGATCCCGCACAGGCCACCTGGTCGGTCGTGTGCCGCCGTGCGGCGGTGCTTCCCCCGGCGGGCCCCTGAGGCCTCCCGTGCGGAGGCGTTTCCGGATGGCCGCGGTGACGCCGTAGCATCCGCTGGAGAGGGACGAACGCCGGAAGGGACGCGATGGGCCTGGACGAATCCGTGGGAGCCCGTGCCGAGGACGTGGCGCTCACCCGGGCCGCGCAGGCGGGTGACGTCACGGCGCTCGGTCTCCTCCTGGAGCGTCACCGGGCCGGCATGCGCGCCGTCGCCCTGAGCGTCCTGGGCCCGGGGCCCGACGTGGACGACGTGCTGCAGGACGCCGCGCTGACGGCGCTGCGCCGCGTGGGCGACGTCCGCGATCCCGCCGCGGTGGGGCCGTGGCTGCGGATGATCGTCCGCAACAACGCCCGCTCCCTGCTGCGCGGCACGGCCCCCACCAGCCCGGTCGACGACCTCGTCCTGCGCGCGGCGGACTCAGGACCCGAGCGGTGGCTGGAGTCCGCCGCGCTGCGGGACTGGATCTGGGAGGCCATCGAGCAGCTCTCCCCGACGCTGCGGCTGCCGCTGGTACTGCGCCACTTCACCACCGGCGTCAGCTCGTACGAACAGATCGCCTCGGCCTGCGGGCTTCCCGTCGGCACCGTCCGCAGCCGGCTCAGCCAGGCCCGGGCCAAGCTCGCCCAGGCACTCGCCGACACCGCGGACGGCGCCCACGACGACAGCGCCCGGCGCACCAGGGCCAGCAGGACCGAGGCCCACGAGACCCTGGCCGCGGCCGAACGCGGCCACTTCGCCGGCTTCCTGCGGGAACGCTGGTCACCCGAGGTCGGCCTGTTCAGCGGGAGGGAGCGGGTGGGGGGCAGGGGCCTGCTGATCCGCGGCATGGACTCCGACCTGACCGCCGGGGTCCGCCAGCGCCTCGTGCACGCCGTCGCCGGGCGCTCGCTGACCGTCTGGGAGATGGACATCGTCAACCCGCCGGACAACCCGGGGCACTGCCCGCCCGCCGTCGCCTGGCTGATGACCCACGACGCCGCGGGCCGGGTCGACGGCCTGCGCCTGCACCACCCCCGCCCCGTGCCCGTACCCGGCGCCGCGGCCGCGTGAGCCGGGGCGGGGCGGGCGTCCGGGGCGGGGTGGCCGCGCCTCAGCTGTGGAAGCGGATGTAGCCGTCGCCGTCCGCGTCGGAGCCGCGCTTGGTGTACGCGTGGACGTCGGAGCGGCTGCCGGAGGGCTTGTAGAGGTAGATCGTGTCGCGGTCGTTGTTCCACATGAAGTTGCAATTGGCGCGGTAGACCACGTTGTCCTTGTCGGAGTCCGTGCCGCGGCCGCCGCGCAGCTTCACGTAGTCGCCGGGCTGGAGGTAGTGGTTCGCCGTGAAGACGAAGCGGTTGCCCGTGGCGTCCTTGACGACGTAGCCCTTGAGGTTGACCGTCGCCGCGGCCGAGTAGTTCTTGATCGTCAGGTACTCCGCGCGGGTGTTGCCGGAGGAGCAGTTGTTGGAGTCCCGTCCGGGCGCGTCGTACTGCGCACCGCGGATCTTGAGGGCGGAGCTGTACTCCGCGGCGTGCGCCTGGACCGGTGTGAGGACGGCGGTCGCACAGGCCGCGGCGAACGCGGCCACGCCGATACGGACGTGCTTGGTCATGGGAATTCCCCCTGTTGGGACGGGGCCGCGCGCTCCGCCCCGCGGGGAGCGCGAACCGTGCGCGCCGCCCCGCCTGCCTGCGCCGGGTATCCGGCCCCCGTCGGCGTCTTGCGAGGTATCAAACCATTCCAGGTGAACCGGAGCGGGGCTTTCCGTGAGGTGGCGTCCGAAGCGAAGCAACCGGTCGACAACGGGCGTATTCCTTCAGGCAGTCGCTGGTGCCGGGGTCGTGCACCGCCGCGGCGCGGGGCTGCCAGGATGTGCGCATGAACGAGAACGATCACGGGCGGGACGAACTGCTGGCCGCCGCGGTGGGGCTGCGCGAGCGCGGGGAGGCGGAGGCGGCGAGGGAGCGGCTGGTCGCCCTCGCGGAGCGGTTCCCGGGGGACGCGGAGGTGGCCTACCAGGCGGCGTGGGCGCACGACGTACTGGGCCTGGAGGCGGAGGCGGTGCCCTTCTACGAGCAGGCCCTGCGCGGAACGGGGCTGTCGGAGGACGACCGGCGCGGCGCGCTGCTGGGCCTGGGCAGCACCTACCGGATCCTCGGGCGGTACGACGAGGCCGTCCGCCTGCTGCGCGTGGCCCTCATCGACTTCCCCCACGACGGCGCGCTGCGGACCTTCCTGGCGATGGCCCTGTACAACACCGGCGGACACCGCGAGGCAATGCGGCTCCTGCTGACGCTGCTGGCGGACAGCAGCTCCGATCCGGACATCGCACGCTACCGGCAGGCCGTCGCCTACTACGCCGAGGATCTCGACGCCACCTTGTGAACCCTGAGCGGGCGGGGCTCCCTCGCGCCGCATGCCGGCACGGACGTCCGCCACCGGCACGTCGTTGAAGGCCCCCGTCGACGTGGGGTGGTGATGCCGTGCCACAGGGCGAGGCCGACGGTTCTGATCGGCTCCTGTTCGTCGATGCTCACGGGAGCGGCGCCGATACACCGGCCAACCCGGCGCCGGGCGGCGGAAACAGTGCAGTAGGCGGCGATGATGCCGGTCATAGCATCCGCCGATGGGCGCCCCGGAATCGCCGGTGTTCTCCCCGTGCTCTTCCAGGCGATCGCAACGTGCCTCGATGCGCGACGTGATCATCCGGAATTCGGCACGGCGCGCGGAGCGCTCGGTGAAGAGAACAGGGTTGGAACATGACTTCAGCAGACCTGGGCGGCGACGTCGCCCTCGTGACCGGGGCGACCAGCGGGATCGGCGCGGCGACCGCGGTGACGCTCGCCGGGCGGGGCGCGCACGTACTGGTCGCCGGCCGTGACGGCGGACGGGGCGAGGCCGTGGTCGCCGCGATCAGGGGGCGCGGCGGGAAGGCCGACTTCGTCGCGGGCGACCTGGGGGACGCCCGGTCGGTCCGGGCGCTCGCCCGCGAGGCGGTGGCGCTCGGCGGGGGCAGGGTCGACATCCTGGTGAACAACGCGGGCGTCTACCCGTTCGGGCCGACGGAGCGGACACCGGAGAGCGACGTCGACACCGTCTACGCCCTCAACGTCAAGGCGCCGTTCTACCTGGTCGCCGAACTCGCGCCCGCGATGGCCGGCCGCGGCCGCGGCGCGATCGTCAACGTCAGCACCATGGTCGCCGACTACGGTGCCGCGGGCATGGCGCTGTACGGGTCGAGCAAGGCGGCCCTGAACCTGCTCACCAAGTCGTGGGCGGCCGAGTACGGACCGCGCGGGGTCCGGGTGAACGCGGTGGAGCCGGGGCCGACCCGGACCGAGGGCACCTCCGGGATGGCGGATGACCTCGCGGCGCTCGCCTCCCAGGCGCCGGCCGGGCGGCCGGCGGCACCGGAGGAGATCGCCGAGGCCATCGCCTATCTGGCCAGCGACGCGGCGAGCTTCGTGCACGGCGTGGTGCTGCCCGTGGACGGCGGGCGCACGGCGGTCTGACCTCCGTCCGCGGCATCGCCGCACCCTGAGGGCCGTGCCCCCGCGCGCGGCCCTCAGGCCCCCACGGGCTGTTCGAACGCGGCGATCAGCCGTCCCAGGTCGCGCCGCCGGGAGGTGGCCGGCCACACCGCCCAGGTCCGCCGGATCAGCGGGTGGCCCACCAGGGGCGACCAGGCGACGTTCTCCGGGATCGGCTGCGCCCAGTCCGGCGGCGCCAGCGCGAAGGCGTGGCCCGCGCTGACGGCGGCGAGCTTCACCTCGGCGATCAGCTTCTGCCCCTCGGGGGCGTCGGGGCCCAGGTCGAGACCGTGACTGCGCAGGATCGCCGTCAGCTCGTCGTACCAGGCGGGGCTGCCGGAACGCGGGAAGCCCACCCACGGCAGGCCCGCGAGGGCTTCCAGCGCGATGCCGTCCGGGCCGGTCAGCTCCGCGGCCTGTTCGGCAGCGAGCAGGACGCCCAGCCGCTCGCGGACGACGAGCTGGGCGTCGAACTCGGGCCCGGCGGGCCGCTCCCGCAGCAGCGCCACGTCCAGCTCCCCGGCCTGCAGCGCGGCGAGCTGCTCCGCCGTGGACAGGTGCCGGGCCTGCACCAGGGTCTCCGGGAAATCCTCGGCCAGTTCCGCGAGCGGGGCGACGAGCAGTCCCGTCGGCAGTTCGAGCGGGATGCCGATCCGGAGCACCCCGCCGCCCACGGCCGTGTGGCGCGCCATCGCCCGCACCGCCTGGTCGTGCCGGGCGATCACGGCCCGCGCCTCCCCGAGGAGGGTCGCCCCCGCGTCCGTCGGCCGTACCCCGGTGCTGCTGCGCACGAGCAGCTTCACCCCGAGGTGCCGTTCCAGTCCGCCGATGGTCTGGGACAGGGCCGGCTGGCTCAGGTGCAGCCGACGTGCCGCCGCCGACAGCGCCCCCTCCTCGACCACCGCCACGTACGCGCGCAGCTCCCGCATGTCCATGAGCCCATCGCACCATGCCGTCCGCGCCCCTGCCACGAACCGGCAGAAGCGCCGCTTATGGCGTCCTTCGGGGGCGCGCATGGCCACCCGCTTGGGATCGGGGGGCGCGCGAGGTTGCCTGGGGGGAAGGGGGCGCACGACCTCCCGGCCGTACGGAGCGACCTCGTGAGGAGGCAGTCCATGGACACCGGCGACGTCCGACTGGCGGCGATGCACACGGTCTCGCGGCGCCTGGGCGCCACGGTCGGCGGCCTCACCGGCGAGGAACTGCTCCGGCCCTCGTTCGCCGAAGGCTGGAGCATCGCCCAGGTGCTGGTCCACCTGGGCACGGGGGCCGAGTTGTGCACCGCGGCCGTGCGCCGCAGTCTCACCGGGGACCCCACCAGACCCTCACGGGAGGACATCACCGACGTGTACGAGCGGTGGATCCCCCTGAGGCCGGTCGCGCAGCGCGACGCATGGCACGAGGCGGAATCCGGCTTGCTGCGGCTGCTGGACTCCTTCGACGCCGGGGTGCGCGCGTCGGTGACGGTGCCGTACTTCACCGGTCCGGTCGGCTTCACGGACTTCACCGGCTACTGGCTGTCCGAGCAGTCCGTGCACACCTGGGACGTGGAGGTGGGTCTGGACGAGGCCGCCGCCATCCCGGCATCCGAGGTGGCGCTGCTGTGGGACCGGGTCGACATGGTCGCCTCGCGCAGCCGCGACGGGGACACCCTCACCCGGCTCGGCCCGCGCCAGATCGCGGTGGAACTCACCGACCCCGCGCGCACCCTGTGCCTGGCCCTCGGCTCCGAGCTGCACATCCTTCCCTGTGAGGGGGCCGAACCCTCGGGCACGGTGTCCGGACCGTCCGAGGCCGTGCTCCGCCTCGTCTACGGCCGCAACCGCCCCCGGGACGCCGTGACCGCCCGCGACGGCGTCACCCTGGACGACCTGCGCGCGCTCTTCCCGGGTTACTGACCGCCGCGCGGCGACCAAGGCGGGACGCGGGACAGCCGGTCGACATCGGGGCTCTGATCGCCGAAAACCCTCATGGGCGAGAAGGGGACGAGCTTCGTCGCGGTCTGACCTCGGAAACATACGGACGCGGCGAGTGCGGCCGGCAACAGTTCGATGTCCACCGGGTCCGCGACGGCTCCGTCGTCGACGACGCGAAGTGGGTCACTCCGGCGACAGCGAACGGTCCCGCACCTGGTGGCGGGTCGGCCCCGGCGACCGGGCGGGCTCCCGCATCTCCGCGGGGCCCACCCGGCCGCTCCCGGCGGTCCTCAGCGGCGCAGGAGGCGGCGGCTGA
This sequence comes from Streptomyces sp. NPDC001902, assembly GCF_042891295.1. Lineage (NCBI taxonomy): Bacteria > Bacillati > Actinomycetota > Actinomycetes > Kitasatosporales > Streptomycetaceae > Streptomyces > Streptomyces sp. NPDC001902. Next base: position 19,707 of record NZ_JBIATA010000036.1, read on the forward strand.
CGACCGCGCAGATCGCGATCAGCACGGCGGCGAAGCCGAGGAGCGCCAGCCGCTGCGAGACGTACAGCGTGCCCACGCCGAGCCCGAGGACGGGCACCGCCAGGCCGATGTACGCGGCCAGGAACAGGCCCGCGAGGGCCTCGCCGCGGCGCTGCGGCTCCGCCAGGGAGACGACCGTGGACACGGTGCCCTTGAAGAGCACCCCGGCACCGGCACCGGCGGCCATGCCGCCGGCCAGGAACAGACCGAAGCTCGGCAGCCACACGGCCGCGGTCACCGCGGCCAGTCCGCCCACCATCGAGGTGAGGCCGGTCGCCAGTTGGCGCCGGGCGCTGACCCGCAGCAGCAGCGCCTGAGCGCCGGCCGCGCAACCGAAGTCCAGGAACGGCACCAGACCGGCCAGCGCGCGCGACGGGTGGTGCAGCGTACCGGCGACGAACGAGGGCCCCACCGACGTGAACAGACCCAGCACCGCGAAGGCCGCCAGGGTCGCCCCGCAGGCGGCGAAGAACGCCGGGCGGGCCGCCGGGGGGACCGTGACGCGCTGCGGCCGGTAGGCGGGTCGCTCCTCGGCCCGTTCCACGGTCTCCGGTACGAGCGCCACACCCGCGGCGGCGAGCAGCAGCAGCCCGAGGAAGACCAGGTACGGGGTGCGCAGCGGCGCGCCCGCGTACTGGGCGAGCAGTCCGGACACCAGCGGGCCCACCGCGAAGCCGCCCATGTTGGCGGTGGTGGAGATCAGGTCGGAGCGGCCCCGTCCCGCGTGCGGCCGCGCGGTGGTGTGCAGCTCCGACAGGTGCGCGGTGGCCGTGGCGGTGATCATCCCGACGCCCAGCCCGGAGACGACGCGGGCGGCGATCACGACGCCGAGCGACGTGGACGTCAGGAACATCACCGCCGAGAGGGCCTCGACGATCACGGCGGGCAGCAGGACGCGGCGCCGGCCGAGCCAGTCGGAGACGTGCCCGGCGAGGAAGAGGCTCACGACGACCCCGACCGCGTAGGCGGCGAAGGCGACCGTGACCATGAAGGTGGAGAAGCCCTCGCGGGCCTGGTAGAGCGCCCACAGCGGGGCCGGGACGGCGGTGAAGGCCATCGCCACGAGGAAGGCGAAGGCGATGACCCAGAAGCCGGAGCCGTGCCCGAGGGGACGCCGGCGGTCGGAACGGACGGGAGGGCGAGCGGTGACGCCGACGCGGGAGGCGGGCCTGCCGGCGTGCCGTGCGGTGGCCGTCTGGGGGGACACATCTTCTCCTGAGCTGACCGGAATGATTGAACGCTCAAAGAGTGCGCGGGGACGTACCATCGCGTCCAACGATGATTCGTGCTCACGTCGATCAATCTGATGGATGGTCAGTCATGGAGCTACGTCACCTCGAGTACTTCCTCGCCGTCGCCGAGGAGCTGAACTTCACGCGCGCGGCCCGCCGGCTGCACGTGGTGCAGTCCGGGGTGTCGGCGGCCGTCCGGGCGCTGGAGCGCGAGCTGGGGGCGCCGCTGTTCGAGCGCACGTCCAAGCAGGTCGCCCTCACCGCCGCCGGGGAGGCCTTGCTTCCCGAGGCGCGGGCGACCCTGGCCGCCGCGCAGGCGGCCCGGGACGCCGTCGGCCAGGTCGCCGGTGGGCTGCGCGGCACCGTACGGGTCGGCACGATGACCTCCATCGCCCTCATCGACCTGCCGGGGCTCTTCGGCCGCTTCCACGCCGACCATCCCCGGGTCGGCATCCGCCTCAGCGCGTCGATCGGCGGTACCGCGGGCCTCGTCCAGGGCCTCGCCGACGGTGAGCTGGACATCGCGTTCGTCTCGCTGCCCGGCAGGCCGCCGGCCTGGCTGACCGTCCGGTCGCTGGCCACGGTGCCGCTCACGGCGGTCCTGCCCGCCGGCCATCCGGCCGGAGCCGGATCCGCGGTGGACCTCGCCGACCTGGTGGGGGAGCCCTTCATCGACTCGCCCGTGGGCTTCGGGAACCGCCTGGTCGTCGACCGGGCGTTCGCCGCCGCTGGCCTGGAGCGCTTCGTGGTCATCGAGGTCACCGACATCACCATGACCGCCGACTACGTCCGGCAGGGCCTCGGCGTGGCCATCATGCCGTCCTTCGCGGTCGCCGCGGACGACCCGGGCGTGTGCGTGCGCCCCGTCGCGGGCGGACCCCTCGAGTGGTCGCTGGGGGTCGCCTACTCCTCGGTGCGCCGGCCCGGCGCCGCGCTCACGGCGCTGCTGGCGCTCATCGCCCGGTTCGTACGCGTCCCGCCCGGAGCCCCGTGAGGACGGCCGTGGTGACCAGGGCGTACGCCACGTGCGGCACGAGGTCGGAGATCCAGTCCGACCGCGACCAGGTGCGCGGATCGGTCACGCGCAGCACGGTCATCGGGCCGTTGGTGCCGATCAGCGCTCCCACGGTCGCCGTCGCCGTCAGCACGGCCGTCGCCGGGCGCCAGCCGCAGCCCACGGCCAGCCCGAGCGTCGCGCCCATGCCCGCCCCGGCCGCGATGCCGGTGAGGGCGCCCAGCGAGGAGATGCGGTTGCGGCGGGCGGCGTCGTCGCCGGGGATCGGTACGTGCGTGGTCTCGGACAGCCGCTCGACGGTGGTCGCCGGGGCGGAGCTGGCGGCACGGCCGCGCAGCAGCATGTCCAGGTAGCCCACGGTGTTGAGCGCCGTCGTGCCCGCCGCGCCCGCGGCCGCCCCGCACAGCACCCCGTGCACGGGTCCGAAACCGTTGCGGCCCGTCACCGGATCACCGCGCCACGGTCGGGCGCGCCGTCGCGCCGGGGGGAGGGAGTGCCGGTCGTCGCGTGCATACCTTCCAGTAACGCGCCGGACCCCGCACTGCGCCACCGGAGCCGGGGCACGCCCGCCGCCCGGCTCAGGCGCCCGGGGATCCCGGCACGTTGGGGGAGGGGCGGAGATGGGGTACCCCGAGGACTTGCGCGGCATGAGCGTCGGCACCCCGGGTTCCAGCTCACCGCCTGCGTGTGGATGCGCGGCATCCTCGCCGACCGGCACGGTACGGGGCGAGCGCGTCGCCGAGGGCCGCACCCTCTCCGGACCCCTCGCCTCCGGCGAGATCATGCCCAGGGCCTCTCCGGCCGCCGCTGGACCCCGGAGGAGCTCCGCGCCCTGGAGTCGCCGGCGGCGGCGGTCATCTGAGGGTGGGGTCCAGGTCCGTGAGCAGGCGCGCCACGTCCAGGCCCGTGGTGAGGTACTCCACGAAGGTCCCGTTGTTGAGTGCCCAGGGTGAGCGCCGCTCCCGGACCAGCGCGACGGCGGCGGTCACCTCGTGGCCCCTGTCCACGAGCGCCTGCGCCACGACCAGCCCGGAACGGTTGTCACCGGAGTGACAGCGCACCAGTGTGCGGCGTCCGTCCCGCACGGCCCCGGCGAGCGTGCGGGCGAGCCGCTGCACCGCCTCGATCTGCGCCGAGGTGAGCGGCCCGTCCGGGATCTCGGCGACGAGGTGCTCCACGCCGGGTGCCGGGCCGTGCCCGGAGCGCGTGAACAGGCTGACGACGAGGTCGAACTCGCCGCCCGCCACCGCCGGTTGCAGCTCGCCCCTGGCGTCGGTCCAGTAGTGGCCGCCCATCCACAGCCCCGGCACGACCTCGTTCCACGCCGCGCCCGGCGCCGGGACGTCGCGATCCTTCTGACGTGTCCTCATGTCGCCCCCTCCGGTTCCTCCAACGCCGCCCGCCCGGGCAGAGGTTCCCTCTTCCGGAACCCGCTGCATGAACCCGCCCCACCCGGGAACCCGAGCAGTACGGCCGCGCCGCGACCACCCACCCCCCCTGGTCGCCGGCGCGGCCCATCACGTCTGGGGGATCAGCCCGCCGCCTGGAAGGCGCGGCCCGCAGGGGTCGTGTGGGTGCCGTCGGTGAACAGGCCGCTGCTGGGTTCGGCCGGGTCGGCGCCGAGGCCGAACCAGGCGTAGCGCTGGACGTAGGGCAGCGCCTCCAGGGCCTTGGTGGAGGCGGTGACGAAGGCGGCCTGCTGGTCCGGGGTGGGGAAACGGGTGCCGTGGGAGAAGTCGATCAGGGCGTACTCGGTCAGCCAGATCGGCTTGTGGTAGCGCTGGTGGACCGCCTCCAGATAGGACGTCAGCTGCGACACGGCCTCCGCGGTGCGGAAGTCGCCGCCGTACCAGTGCAGGGTGATGAAGTCGACGCGGTAGCCCTTGGCCTGGGCGCCCGACATGAAGCGGTCGAGCCAGCCGCCGGGGGTGGCGCCGTTCGTGGCGACGGCCGGGCTGCCCAGGATCCGGCCGGCGTCCATCAGCCGCGGCCACAGGGTCAGGGCCTGCTCCACCGACATGTTCGACTGCTGGGCCATGTCGGGCTCGTTGAAGCCCAGCAGGTACGGGCCCTGCGCCTTCGCCTGGGCCAGGGAGTCCGCGGTGACGGAGGCGGGCCCCCAGATCATGGGGACGAATCGGCCCGACGGCGGCGAGGCGACGCCCTGGTGGCCCGTGGACCAGGTGTAGTACCAACTCGCACCGGACGAGGTGAGGGCTCTGCCCACGCCGGGGAAGGTCCACACACCGACGCCCTTCTTGCCGGACGAGGCGACCCGCACCACGGGTGCCTGCCGGGTCGGCTTCGGTGACGGGGCCTTCTTCGTGGGCTTCTTGGAGGGGCTCGGCGAGGGCGACGGGCTGGGGGAGCGGGGCGAGGCCGTGGCCGTCTCCGTGGCGGCCGGGGCGGAGGCCGCCGGGAGCGCGTCCGCCTGCGGCGCCGGCGACGGACCGGTCAGGAGCCGGGTGGCGACGAGCGCCGCGGCCACCACCGCCGCGACGGCCGCCCCGCCGAGGACGGGGGTCCTCAGCCCGCGCGACGCGGCCCGGCCGGTGGCCCGGTGGGCGCCGCGCGCGGCCGGACGGGGCGCGGGTGCGGGCCCGGTCCCGGCCTGCCCGGTCACCTCGGCGACCACCCGCCCCGGGTCCAGCGCCGGCGGCACCGCGAGCAGCGGCAGCCCGCTGAGCAGCCGGTCCATGGGGAGCAGCCCCTCCTCCATCCCGCCGCAGACACCGCACTCGCGGATGTGCCGGGCGAACCGCTTGCGCCACAGCGGGCTCGGCACGCCGTCCCAGGTGGCGGCCGTCGCCCGCAACTCGCCGCAGCCGGGCGCCGCGGCCAGCGCCCGGACGACCACGCGGGAGGCCTCCATCTGCTTCTTCATGCGCTGCACCCGTACCGCCGCGTGCCGGTCCGAAAGGCCCAGCGCGGCGGCGAGGTCGGCCCGGTCCAGCTCCCCGGTCTCCTCCAGCCACCACAGCGACAGCAGCTCCCGGTCGTCCTCGTCCAGCCACCGGGTGGCCTCGGCGACCTCACGGCGCTGCTCGGTGAGCCCGAGGCGCAGGATCGTCAACCCCGCGAAGTCCAGGGCCGGGTCCGGTATGCGCTCGGCGTCCTCCAGGCCGGCGCTGCGGTGCCGGGCCACGGCACGGTCCCGCTCACGGTCGCGGACCTGCCGGATCGTGATCGCCACCAGCCAGGACCGGAACGCCGCCGGGTCCCGCAGCTCCGACAGCCCCCGCACCATGCGCAACAGCGTCTCCTGTACGACGTCGTCGACGTCGGCATGGCCGTCCAGCGCCCGTCCGACGATGTTGTAGACCAGCGGCAGGCACTCCGCCACCAGCCGGTCGAGGGCCTGCCGGTCGCCCGAGCGTGCCGCCACCACCACCCCGGCGCCGGGTCCGCTCCGGTGCGTCTTGCGCATGTGGCCCCACTCTTCCCTACTTGGTCTCGCCGTCCACGACCGCGCGGCCGTCCGGCGACCGCGATGCCTCCACCTACAGGAGACGGGCCGCGCGTGCCCGGACAACACAAATCCCGCAGGGTCCGTCAGCGGATTTGTGTTGTCCGCCGGTGGCCCCGGCGGTCCCCGATACGTGCGTACGCACCAGGCGAGGACGAGGAAGGCACAAGAATGGCACGACACAGCCGGCACGGAACCGGATCCAGGACCGGGCGCGGACGGTGGGCGGCCGTCGCGGTGCTCGCGGTGGCCGGGATCGTGGTCACGGCGCTGATCGCCGGGGGCGCGCTGTCACCGTTCCGGCCCGGCGGGGCGACGGCCGAAGGCGGGCGCGGCGCCACCACGGCCCACGGCACGTCCACCGCCCCCTCCCGCGGGACGCCTCCGTCCGTGTCACCCTCGCCCTCGGCCACGCTCCCCTCACCGAGCGCCCGTCCTTCGGGAACGCCCGGCCCCACGGCCGCCACCGCCACGAAGACCCCCGGGACACGACGGACGTCCGCCGCCCCCACCCCGCCCGGCACGCGGCTGATCACCCTGGTCAACCGCACGCAGGAAACCGTCTGGGCGGTCGTCACCGACTCGCCGGCCTATCCGCGGGGACGCCGGCTCGCCCCCGGGCAGGGCACCTCGCTCACGGTGCCGGACGGCTGGGGCGGCCGCATCTGGGGCCGGACGGGCTGCGACTCCACGGCCGCGGGGCCCTGCCGTACCGGGGACTGCACATCGGTGTGCACCGGGCCCAACCCGCCCACCACGCTGGGGGAGTTCAGCTTCGACGCCTACGCGGGCATGGACTTCTACGACGTCAGCATGGTCGACGGCGCCAACCTGCCCATGTACATCAACATCTCCCGCACCACCACCCGCGACCCGGTCAGCCCCGACGGCTGCTACCGCGGGGCGTGCACCGAGCCGGTCGACTGCCCGGCCGCCATGCAGGCGAAGGCCGGCGGGCAGGTGATCGGCTGCAAGCCGCCCTGCGCGGCCTTCGGCGGCGACGCCTACTGCTGCCGCGGTGCCTGGGCGGGCCGCGAGCACTGCGTGCCGTCGAAATGGCCCGTCGACTACACCCGGGTCTTCAAGGACGCCGCGCCGTACGCCTACTCGTACGCCTTCGACGACGCGGCGACCATGGCGTGCAAGGGCCGGTGCGACTACCGGGTGACCTTCGGCACCACGGGGTAGCCCGCGGCACGCTACGTGGCGGAGGGCACGGCGCAGCTCGGCGAGGCCCGCCGGGCTGCCCGGGTCCTCCCAGCCCCGGGCGCGTTTGTCCCGAGTAGCTGCTAAAGTCGAAGTCATAACTTCTGTTCTAGCAGTCACCCGGAGTGCAGTGTGAGCGTCGCCCTGAACGAATCCCTCGCCGGCCGTCGTGCCCTGGTCACCGGCGGCACCAAAGGCGTCGGCGCGGCCGTCGCCCGCAGGCTGGCCGAGGCCGGTGCGACCGTCCTGGTGACGGCCCGCCACGAGCCCGCGGACGCCGACCCGAAGACCTTCGTCGCGGCGGACCTGACCACCCCCGAGGGGGCCGCCGCCGTCGTTCGCGAAGTGATCGACCGGGTGGGCGGGGTGGACGTCCTCGTCAACAACCTCGGCCACTCCGAGGCGCCCGCCGGAGGCTTCGCGGCGCTGGACGAGGACGACTGGGTGAAGGAGCTGAACACCAACCTCCTCGCCGCCGTCCGCCTCGACCGCGGCCTGCTCCCCGGCATGATCGAGTCCGGAGGGGGCGCCGTCGTCCACGTCACCTCGATCCAGCGCCGCATGCCGTTGTGGAACGGCACCCTCGCCTACGCCGCGGCCAAGGCCGCCCTGGCGACCTACAGCAAGGGCCTGGCGAACGAGGTCGCGCCCTACGGCGTCCGCGTCAACACCGTCTCGCCGGGCTTCGTCCGGACGGCGGCCGCCGACGCCCTCGTCGACCGCATCGCCCGCGAGGCGGGCATCTCGGCCGAGGCCGCCCTCGGGCGCCTGATGGACTCCCTCGGCGGCATCCCCCTCGGCCGGCCCAACGAACCCGCGGAGGTCGCGGAGCTGGTGGCCTTCCTCGTCTCCGACCGCGCGTCGGCCATCGTCGGCGCCGAACACGTCATCGACGGCGGCACCGTCCCCACCCTCTGACCGGCCCCCTCCCCTGGAAGGACCACGATGAACACCACCGGCCCGCAGTCCATCCCCACCACCGGCCTCCCCGAGGTGATCACCCGTTACCTGGCCGCCCACCGCGTCCGCGACACCGCCACCGCCCTCTCGGCCTTCACCGGCGACGCGGTCGTGACGGACGAGGGCGCGACACGGCACGGCACGGCGGCGATCCGGGAATGGCTGGAGACCGCGGCGAGCGAGTACACCTACACCACGGAACTGACCGGCGCCGAGCGCGCCGACGCCCACCACTACGTCGCCGTCCAGCACCTCGAGGGGAACTTCCCCGGCGGCACCGTCGACCTGCGCTACCAGTTCGCCCTGCGCGACGGCCTCATCGAACGCCTGGTGATCGGGGCCTGACCCCCGGATCCGTCCCCGACGGGGGGTGCCAGGGTTGCTGCTAACATGAAAGCCACAGCCTGCGCCGACCCTGGCACCAACCGCACGGAGGTGGTCGACATGGTGAGCCGCATCCGGCTGGAGGACCGTGAGTGCCCGCTGTCGACGACCGTCGGGCACGTCGGCGAGTGGTGGACGCTGCTCATCCTGCACGACGCCTTCGACGGGTACACCCGCTTCGACCAGTTCCAGGAGAACCTCGGCATCTCGTCGAGCATGCTCACCACCCGCCTGAAGACCCTCGTCGAGGACGGGCTGCTCGAACGGCGGCCGTACCAGACCCACCCGACCCGCTACGAGTACCTCCTCACCGACCTCGGCCGCTCGCTGCGCCCGGTCGTCGTCGCCCTTGCCGCATGGGGCAACTCCCGCCTGGCGCCGGAGCAGCGCAGCATGATCCTGGTCGACGCGGAGACCGGCGAGGAGGTCGACCCGGTCGTGGTCGACGCCGCCACGGGCCGGCGGCTCGACGACAGCGAGGCCTTCGTCTACGCCGCGGGGCCCGCCGCGAGCGAGATCATGCGTGCCCGCTACGCGGGCCGCGACCGTACCTGACCCACCGGAGGAAGAGGTCCCGTGCCCACCGCGGACGAACTGCTCGGCCCCGCCGCCGTCGCCGGGCTCGCCGACTGCCTGACGGCGGCCAGCCAGGCACCGATGGCCGCCGCGGTGCGCGACGCCCTTCCCGCGCTCGACGGCCTGGCACTGCGTGAACGCAGCGACCTCGTCCGGGACGCGATGCTCGCCTCCGGCCCGACGGATCCCGCGGCCCTGGAGGCCGTCGTCCGGGCCGCGCTGCCCGACCCGCGCTTCACCGGCTGGATGATCTGGCCGGTCACCGAGGCGGTCGCCGCCCTCGCCTCCGGGACCCCCGAGGGCACGGCCTTCGAGGACGGACTCCACCTGCTGGCGGACCTGACCCCGCGCCTGACCGCCGAGTTCGCCATCCGCCGCCTGCTCAACGCCGACCTCGACCGGGCGCTCGCCGTCGTCACCCGATGGACCGAACACCCCGACGAGCACGTACGCCGCCTGGCCAGCGAGGGAACCCGCCCCCGCCTGCCGTGGGCGGTGCGCGTACCGGCGATCCTCGCCCGGCCCGAGGCGACCCTGCCGATCCTGGGCGCTCTCTACAAGGACCCCTCGGAGTACGTCCGCAGGTCCGTCGCCAACCACGTCAACGACATCAGCCACGCCCGGGTGGAGCTGGCCGTGGAGACGGCCCGGCGGTGGTCGGTGGCCCCCGACACCCACACGCCCCGGCTCGTCCGCCACGCGCTGCGCACCGCCGTCAAGCGCGGCGACCAAGGAGCCCTGGCACTGCTGGGGTTCGAGCCCGCCAGGGGCCTGACCGTCGAAGGGCCCTCCGTGGCCCGGCCCGTCGTCGAGGTGGGCGGGGAACTGCGCTTCGCCTTCACCCTGGAGAACCACGGCGACACGCCGCTCCGCCTCGTCGTCGACTACGTCGTGCACTACCGCAAGGCCAACGGCACCACGGCGCCCAAGGTCTACAAGCTGACGACCCGCACCCTCCAGCCGGGGGAGCGGAGCGAGCACACCGGCACCCGCTCCTTCAAGCCGATCAGCACCCGGGTCTTCCACCCCGGGGAGCACTCCCTCGAACTGCAGGTCAACGGCGAGCCGCGCGGCAAGGTGCCCTTCGACGTCGTCACCGTCTGACACACCGCTCGATACGCTGTCGCGTGTGAAGAGGAAGCAGGCGGCCGCCGAGCAGCCGACGCTGGACGCCGTCGCGCAGACGGCGCTCGCCGTCATCGACGAGGACGGGCCCGCCGGGCTCAGTTTCCGCGCCGTGGCCACGCGCCTGGGCGTCTCGCACGCCACGGTCTTCCGGCGCTGCGGCGACTTCGACGGGCTGCTGAGCGCCTGCGCCGACCACGTCGCCGCGTCGCTGGCCCTGGTGCCCCTGGAGGGCGACTGGGCCGCCGCGACGGAGACCCGCTTCACCGGCCTGTACCGCCTGCTCACCCGGCATCCGGGACTGGTGGCGCTGCGCGCCGGCCGTTCCTGGCTGGGCCCGCAGATGCTGGGCCGGCTCGTCGAGCCGCAGATGGCCCACAGCGTCGCCGCCGGCATGGACGCCGGGACGGCCATCCGCGTCTACCGCCGGCTCTACCTGCTCACCCTCGGCGCCGTCGCCTTCGGCGACCAGCGCGACGAGAAGAAGGTCGTCGCCTCCGCCCGCACGGCCCTGGCCGCGCTCGACCCCGAGGACTTCCCCACGCTGACCGGTGCGGTGAACGTCGTCCTCCCCGCCCTGGTCGACCACGAGGTCTACTACGAGGCGCTGCGCGCCCTCATCCACGCCGCCAGCGCCGAGCACCTCCCGGCCGGGCACCGCTGACGACGCGCGCCCGTGGGCCGAGGTGCCGGGTCACGATCGTGCGCAGCCCTTCCACCTCCGGTCCGCCGCCCAGGCCCCACTTCGGCAGCAGGCTCATGCTGCCGAATCCGTCGCCGTGGACCAGCAGGAAGAGCCGCGGCGTCTCGACGTAGTGGGTGAGCGACGTCCAGGGCACCTTGAACTCGGTGAAGGCGGAGGCGGTGCGGATGCCGTCGTCGTCCACGCTGATGGTGCATTCGCCCTGGGACCGGGCGTACGCGGTCGCCTTCCGCAGTTGGCGGCGCCGGTCGAACACTCCGGCCACGAGCCAGGTCAGCGTTCCCAGGCCGCCGCCGACGGTCAGACCGGTGATGTCGGCCGCATCGGGAGCGAACACTCGCAGTCCGACGATCACAGCGACCATGACGGCGGCGAAGAACAGCGGGCCACGCCAGAGCTCGAGGCGGCGCCTCTGCGCGCCGAGCACCTCGGCGATGTCGTCCGTGCCCGGCAGCCAGGTGAACTCGACGGCTCGTACTCCGTCGCTGGCCGTTCCCGTGGAGGACTGTTCCCGCATGTCGTTCGTCACCGCGGCATTCAACCTCCCCAGGGGCTGCGGGCGCCAGGCCCGTGGCGTTCCGTCGGATGGACCCTCAGGAGACGCGCACCAGGTCGGACGGATCCGTGTTCGCCCCGCAGACGATGACGGCGACGCGCTCGCCGGGGGCGGGGCGGTGGGCGCCGGAGGTGAGGGCGGCGAGGGCGGTCGCGGCGCCGTGCTCGACGGCGAGGCGGCGGTGGTCCCACAGCGTGCGGCGGGCCGCGACGATCGCCTCGTCGGGGACGAGGACGGAGCGCACGCCGTCCTTCAGCGCCCACTCCAGGGCCGTGCGGGAGGCCCGGCGCGCGCCCAGGGAGTCCGCCGCGACGGACCGGACGGGTACGTCCACCACCTCGCCGGCCGCGACGGCCGCGTGCAGCGCGCACGACCCCTCGGGCTCCACCGCCACCACCCGCACCCCGTGCTCCAGCGCGGACGCCGCGACCCCGGCGAACAGTCCGCCGCCCCCGACCGCGACGACCACCGTGTCCAGGCCGGGGAGCGCCGCGACGATCTCCTCCATCAAGGTCCCCGCCCCGGCCGCGATGAGCGGATGGTCGTAGGCGTGGGACTCCAGCGCGCCGCTCTCGGCGGCGTACTTCTGCGAGGCCTCCAGGGCCTCGGCGTACTCGCTGCCGACTTGGCGCACGTCCGCGCCAAGGTCGCGCAGCTTCCCGACCTTGACCGCGGGCGCCGTCTCGGGGACGAAGACCGTGGCGGGCACGCCGTGCCGGGCTGCGGCCCAGGCACATGCCAGGCCCGCGTTGCCCCCGGAGGCGATGACCACACCGGCCTCGGGCATGGCGTCCCGCTCGACGTGGCGGCGGACGAAGTTGAACGCACCGCGCGCCTTGAACGACCCCGTGTGCTGCATGGACTCCAGCGCCAGCCAGCCCTGTACGGCGGCGCCGAACGCCCCCTGGTCCACCGGGGCGAGCGTGACGGGGCGGATGTGCCCGGAGATGCGGGCGGCCGCGGCCCGTACGTCGGCGTGGGTGATGGTCACGGTTCTCTCCGGGCGGGTGATGGAGTCGTCGTCCGGAGAAACAGTGTAACAACCACTGTTCCGGCAGGTCGGGCCGCGGGTGGGACGATCAGCGGAGGACGAGCCGGTGCTCACCGGCCGGCACCAGCTCCCCGATGACCGGGGCACCGGGCAGTTCCCCGGCCACCAGAAGGCCGCCGGAGGTCTGGGCGTCGGCCAGCAGCAACCGGGTCACCTCGTCGGCGCCGCCGAAGTCGGTGTGCGGGGCGACCCAGTCCAGGTTGCGGCGCGTGCCGCCGCTGACGTAGCCGTCCGTGGCGGCTTCCCGCGCGCCCTCGAGGTACGGGACCGCCGAGGCGTGGACGACGGCGCTCACCCCGGAGGCGCGGGCGAGCTTGTACAGGTGGCCCAGGAGCCCGAAGCCGGTCACGTCGGTCGCGCACACCGCGCCCGCCGCCAGTGCCTGCGCGGCGGCGTCCCGGTTGAGCGTGGTCATGGTCTGCACGGCCTGCGGGAAGACCTCGCCGGTCGTCTTGTGTCGGTTGTTGAGGACGCCCAGTCCCAGGGGCTTGGTCAGCGACAGCGGCACACCGGGCCGGCCGGCGTCGTTGCGCAGCAGGCGGTCCGGGTCGGCGGTGCCGGTGACGGCCATGCCGTACTTCGGCTCCGGGTCGTCGACGCTGTGGCCGCCGCCCACGGCGCAGCCCGCCTCGGCCGCGACGTCCAGCCCCCCGCGCAGCACCTCCCGGGCCAGTTCCAGCGGCAGGACGTCCCGCGGCCAGCACAGGAGGTTGACGGCCACCAGCGGGGTGCCGCCCATGGCGTAGACGTCGGAAAGGGCGTTGGCGGCGGCGATCCGCCCCCAGTCGTACGGATCGTCGACCACCGGGGTGAAGAAGTCGGCGGTGCTCACCACCGCCCGTGCGCCGGATCCGCCGGGCAGCCGGACGACGGCGGCGTCGTCGCCGGTGTCCAGGCCGACGAGCAGGTCGGCCCCGAGTGCGCCCGCCATGCCTTCGGGGGTCAGCCCCGCCACCATCTGCTCCAGTTCCCCTGGGGGGATCTTGCAGGCGCAGCCGCCGCCGTGGGCGTACTGCGTCAGTCGCACGCTGTCCTGCCGGACGCCGGTTCCCGTCATGGCTGCTGTGGTCCTTCCGCTGTGGGGCCGGGCGTGGTCGCGCGGGCCCGGGTGACATCGCCGTGTGGCGGGTTGACTTGGGTGGTGGCCGGCTGTTCCATGGGCCTCCGGTCCGGCGGGGAGACGTAAGGGTGCCTGGTGGCCCTCCCGGTCTTCAAAACCGAGGTGTCCGAGCAACTCGGGCAGGCGGGTTCGATTCCCGTCCGTCTCCGCGGGCCGCTCCGCCCCGGTGCCTCAGCCCTCATCGGACTCGCCCGGCGCCTGCGCGGCGCCCGCCCCGAGGCAGCGGCGGACGGCACCGTCCAGCCGGACGGTGCGGCCCTGCCGGTCCAGGTGTTCCAGTAGAGGGATGACGACGCGCCGGGTGGTGTCCAGGGCCCTGCGCGCCTCGCTCGCGGTGAACGGCTGCTCCAGCCCGGCCAGTACGGCCGCCGCCCGCGCGTCCGCGCCCGGCAGCAGCACGAGGCCCTCGCCGATCCTCAGCAGCGCGCCCGCCGATTCGGCCGCCGCCAGGAGCTTGGGGGTCAGCCCGAGCTGCTCCAGCCGTTCGGCCTCCGGCGCGCGGAACGGCGTACGTGCCAGATCGGCGCGCACCGCCTCGACGGCGGCCTGGGCCGCGGGCGGCAGCGTCGGGCGGGCGTGGCTCCCGTACAGCCTGCCGTCGCCGTGCCGCAGGCCCGGTACGGCCGAGGCGAGTGCCTCCACCAGGGTGCGGTCCGGCAGGCCGAGTGCCTGGCGGGCCGACTCCAAGGGCATGCCCGGCTCCAACGGGTGACCTACGGCGTGCTCCTCGACCGCCTCCCGCAGCCGCTCACGCAGCGCCGCCCAGTGCTCCGGGTCCGCCAGCCAGTCGCCCGCCACCGGGTCGCCGGGCGCCGGGACCCCCATCGCGAGCAGTTCGGGGCGCCGGACCAGCCCACGGCGGCGCAGTTCCGCCGCCCCGTCCGCGGCCCCTGTGAAGGACCGGAGTTCGGCGGCCCGCGCCGCCGCAGCGCCACGGCGGGTCAGCCGGGGCGGACGGACGTCGAGGACGGTGAGCCCCGCGGGGATACGGTGCCGCCCCGGGTCGCGCAACAGGGCCGTGTCGGCGACCCGCAGGGGCAGCGCCGTCGCCAGCCGCAGGCGCGCACTGTCGTCGCCGAGCGGACGGACCGTCACCGGCACGGCGGCCGAGCCGGCGTGCAGCATGAGTTCGCGGGGGAGGTCGCCGGAGGGGTCGCCGCGCAGCCGCACGTCGACGAGGTCGGTGGTCAGCCAGCGGTCCGGGGTGAGGAGCGCGTCCCCGCGCCGCAGGTCGCCCGCTGCGGGCCCGGTGACGTTGACCGCCAACCGGGCGACCGCGCCCACCTCCTGCCTCGGCTCCTTCAGGGACTCCAGGCCCCGCACGCGCAACGGCCGTCCGTCACGGGCGAGATGGAGGTGGTCGCCGACCCGGAGGGTGCCCGCCGCGAGCGTGCCGGTGACGACCGTGCCCCGGCCCCGCACGGTGAACGCGCGGTCGACCCACAGCCGTACGTCCGCCGCCGGATCGGGGGCGGGCAGCCCGCCCGCCAGCCGGACGAGGGCCGCCCGCAGTGCGTCGAGGCCCGCGCCGGTGACGGGGCTGACGGCCACGCATTCCACGTCGCCGAGCGAGGACTCCGCGATGCGGGCCCCGGCCTCCTTGCGTGCCGCGTCGGGGTCGGCGAGGTCGCAGCGGGAGACGGCCAGGACGCCGTGCCGCACGCCGAGGGCGTCCAGGACGGCGAGGTGCTCCTCGGACTGCGGCTGCCAGCCCTGGTCTGCGGCGACCACGAAGAGCACCGCGGGAACCGGGCCGACACCGGCCAGCATGTTGCCCACCAGGCGCTCGTGGCCGGGCACGTCCACGAAGGCCACGTCCCCCGCGCCGGGGAGCCGCGTCCACACGAACCCGAGGTCCAGCGTCATGCCGCGCCGGCGCTCCTCCGCCCAGCGGTCGGGCTCCATCCCGGTCAGGGCCCGCAGCAGCGCGGACTTGCCGTGGTCGACGTGGCCCGCGGTGGCGACGACGTGCACGTCAGCCCTCCGTCCCCGGCAGGATGCCGACCCGGCGCACGGCCACCGCCAGCTCCTCGTCCGCCTCCTCCGGCACCGCCCGCAGATCGAGCAGGCACCGGCCCTCCTCCACGCGGGCCAGTACGGCGGGATCGGCCCGCCGCAGCAGGACCGCGTACGCGGCGGGCAACGACACGGCGGCGCTGGGCAGGGTGACGCCGGGGGCACCGCCCCCGCCGACGACCGCCAGCGAGTCGCACGCGTGGCTGTCGAACCCGTCGGCACGCAGCCCGGCGGCCAGGCGTCCGGCGCGGTCCCGCAGCCGTGCGGGGTCGGCGTGCAGCGCCGTCCGGGTCGGGGTGGCGGGACCGCGGACGGTCGCCTCCAGGGCCGCCAGGGTCAGCTTGTCCACGCGCAGCGCACGGGCCAGCGGGTGGCGGGCGAGCCTGCGCACCAGGTCGGCGCGGCCCAGCACGAGGCCGCACTGCGGTCCGCCCAGCAGCTTGTCGCCGCTGGCGGTGACCAGGGAGGCCCCCGCGCGCAGCCAGCTCGTCGCGTCGGGTTCGTCCGGCAGCACCGGGTCGGGGACCAGCAGCCCGGAACCGATGTCGGCCACCACGGGCACGCCGAGCCGCGCCAGTTCCGCGACGGGCACGTCCCGGGTGAAGCCGGTGATGCGGAAGTTGGACGGGTGCACCTTGAGGACGAACCCGGTGTCCGGCCCCACGGCCGCCGCGTAGTCCTCCGGCGCGGACCGATTGGTCGTCCCCACCTCGCGCAGCCGGGCGCCCGTGGAGACCAGCAGGTCGGGCAGCCGGAAGCCGTCCCCGATCTCCACCAGCTCACCGCGGCTGACGACGATCTCCCGGCCCTGTGCGAGCGCCGTGGCCGCCAGCACCAGCGCCGCGGCGCCGTTGTTGACCACATGGGCCGCCTCGGCGGCGGGCACCTGCCGCAGCAGCGCCTCCAGCGCCGAACGCCCCCTGCGGGAGCGCGCGCCGGTGGCGAGGTCCAGCTCCACGTCCGTCGTCCCGGAGGCGGCCAGCACCGCGTCGCGGGCCGCCCCCGACAGCGGGGCACGACCGAGGTTCGTGTGCAGCAGCACGCCGGTGGCGTTGAGCACCGGACGCAGCCCGGCGGCGGTCGCCGGGAGCGCCGCGACGGCCCGCTCGGCGAGTTCGTCGACGGGGACCTCTCCGGACCGCGCCCGCTCCTGTACCCCGGCCACCACCTCCTTGACCACGGTGCGCCCGAGCCGATCCGCGGCCGCGGCGAGCCGGGGGTCGGCGAGCAGCGTGTCCGTGCGGGGCACCCGGCGGCGCGCGTCGGCGGGCGGGGAGGGAGCGGTGGAGGTCCGGTCGCGGTCCATCAGCAGCACCTTCGCTCTGGCCTGGCTGCGGCCAAGGGTACGGCGGCGGTGGCCGCGGGGCGCTCCCGCCACACCGTGCGCAGCCCGGTGCCGCGGGATGCTGTGGTCCGGGGCTTGCGGTTGCCGCAGCGGCAACTTCTACCGTCCTGACCAGGGCCGGAGGGACCGGCCCGAGGAAGCGGTCGTGAGGGAGCGGCGATGGAGTGGCCGATCGCGGAGGTCGCCCGGATGTCCGGCGTCACCGCCCGGACCCTGCGGCACTACGACGAGACGGGTCTGCTGCCGCCTGCCAGGACCGGCGCCGGCGGTCACCGCTACTACGGGCCGGCGCAGCTCCTGCGGCTGCAGCAGATCCTCGTCCTGCGGACGCTGGGGCTCGGCCTGCCCGAGATCGGCCGGGTCCTCGCCCGGCAGGTCGACGAGGTGGACGCGTTGCGCGGGCACCACCGGCGGCTGCTCGCCGAACGGGACCGGCTCGACGCACTCGCCCGCACCGTCTCCCGCACGATCGCCGGACTGGAGAAGTCAAGGAAGGACGGCACACCCATGGACGCCATCAACCGCCCCGACAACCTCTTCGAAGGCGTGCGGCCGGACCAGTACGGCGAGAGCCTGCGCGACTTCCCCGAGCACGCCGAAGCGGTCGCCCGCAGGACCGCCGGCATGAGCGAGGCCGAGATCGACGCCGGGCAACGCGAGCGCACCGCACAGATGATCCGGCTGGCCGAGCTGATGGCCGCCGGCGTCCCGGCCGACGGGGCACCCGCCCAGGCCGAGGCCGATGTCCAGTACCGCGCGCTCACCGCCATGCGCCCCGTCACCGCCGACGAGTACCGGGCGATCGGGCGCGCCTGCGTCGACGACGAGCGGTGGCGCACCGCGTACGAGGCGATCGCGCCGGGCCTCGCGGCCTACCAGCGCGACGTCAACCTGGCCTACGCCGACTCCCGGCTGGGCTGAGCACCCGGGCCAACGGTGGGGTCGTGACCGGCCGCCGGTATGTGCCGGAAGCCGTTCACGCCCGGGCGCCGGCGGGCCGGACCGGCCCGTGGCGGCCTCGTTCGACCATGGCGCCGCACCACCGGGCGCAGCACCCTCCGCGCACCCGCTGGCGCCAAGGGCCGCCGGGGCGTGGCTGCGTCGTGGCAGGGGTCAGTGCGGTGAGCGCGTCACCCGGCGCGACGCACTCGGACGCCTCGCGCGGGCCGCCTCCGTCATGGGCCCGCCCACGGCGGCTCCCACACGGCTGCGCCGGGCGAGGTCGGCCCGGTCATCGCAGCGTCACGCCCCGGCGCAGCGGTCGTCGTCCTCGGCGCGTGCCTTGCGCTGGGGTTTCACCACGTAGGCGGGGTCCTTCGTGGAGGTGACGCCCGCTTCGAAGGTGCCGAAGCGTTGCAGGACGCTGCCCGCCATCGGGGCCGGTCCGCCCACGGCGGCGCGGACGCGGCTGCGCCGGGCGGGGTCGGCGCGGTCGTCGCACCGCCGGTGTGAGGGCCCGTGACGGGCGGGTGCCCGGGGGTCACGTCCCGGCGGGACCGTCGTGGTCCTCGGCGCGTGCCTGGAGGCGTTCGCGCTGGGGTTTCACCACGTAGGCGGGGTCCTTCGTGGAGGTGACGCCCGCTTCGAAGGTGCCGAAGCGTTGCAGGACGCTGCCCGCCATCAGGGCCAGTCCGCCCACGGCGGCGCAGACGCGGCTGCGCCGGGCGAGGGTCAGCGCGGTGAGCGCACCGCCCAGGGTGAGGTACTCGGACGCCTTGCGCAGGCGGTGCGGCCGGCCGGTGGTGTAGGCCTCCGTCACCAGGCCCGGGCGCCGGTCGATCAGGCGGGAGGCGACGACCTCGGCCGCCGCGCCGACCGCGCCGAGCCGCCGCGCGGGGCCCGCCTCGGCCACGGGGGCCAGGAGCATGCCCAGGCCCGCGCCGCTCGCCGCCGCCGAGCCGGTGAAGACGAACGGCAGCTCGCCACGGGCGTCGTGCCATGCCGGTACGGCCGTCTGCGACAGGAGCACGGCCGTGTACGAGGCGACGCCCGGCGCGAGCAGGGCCGCCGACAGTCCGGCCGGGCGGGCGGCCGCGCGGAGCAGCTTCCCGGGCAGCGTGGCGCGCACTCCCGCGGGCAGCACCTCGGCCGCGGCCGCCAGGGCGCTGCCCGGCCCGTACGCGACGAGGATCCAGGTGCCCACCGACATGGGCGAACTCGGCTTGGCGACCCGCAGCATGTGGTGGAAGCGCTCCGGCCGCCCGAGGTCCGCGACGAGCAGGTACATGCTCGCGAGCAGGGCGCCGAAGCCGCCGACCCGGCCCGCCCGGGCCAGCCCGGGACGCCGCGTCAGGTCCGCGCCCGCCGCGAGCAGCGCGGCGCCGGCCGACAGCCCGCCGGTGAACAGGTACGCGGGGATCTTCCACTCCCACACCGGCGGCTTGAGCACCGGACGCCCGTAGTACGAGCGGAACGTGGCCCGCGGCACCATGGGGCGCTCGCGGCTCCCGTCGTCGTCGCGGCCGCCCCGGCCGTGCCGCACGGCCCGGTCGCCGCTCACCGCCGCCTCCCGCCGAGGAACACCGCGGCCGAGGCGGCGAGCAGCGCCGACGCCGCCACGCCCGCGTGCTTCCACATCGACGCCAGGTCGCGGGTCGGCACGACCGGGTCCGGCGGGAGCCCGTACACCTCCGGGTCGTCGAGCAGCAGGAAGAACGCGCCGTCCCCGCCGACGCCGTCGTCGGGGTCGCGTCCGTACAGCTGGGCCTCGGGCACCCCCGCTTCGTGCAGCGTCTCCAGACGCCGGTCGGCGCGTTCGCGCAGCTCGTCAAGGGGGCCGTACTGGATGGAGTCGGTGGGGCAGGCCTTGGCGCACGCCGGTTCCATGCCGTCGCGGAGCCGGTCGTAGCACATGGTGCACTTCCAGGCCCGGCCGTCGTCGGGCCGCCGGTCGATGACGCCGTACGGGCAGCCGGACACGCAGTAGCCGCAGCCGTTGCAGATGTCGGGCTGGACGACGACCGTGCCGAACTCGGTGCGGAACAGCGCGCCGGTGGGGCACACGTCCAGGCAGCCGGCGTGCGTGCAGTGCTTGCACACGTCCGAGGACATCAGCCAGCGGAACTCGCTGCGGGCCTCCGCGCCCGTCCCGGCGCCCGGCAGGTCGAAGGAGGGGAAGCCCAGGTCAACCGGGGCGGTTCCCAGGTCGCCGCCACCGCGCTTCGCGACCTCCAGGGCGTCGGCCACCACCTCCTCCGTCGCCTCCGTCGCGGACGGGCCCACGGGCAGCCCCGCCAGCCCCGCGTCCTGGCGGCCGAGCGGCCGCTGCTGCTCGATGAAGGCGACGTGCCGCCACGAACTCGCGCCGAGCATGCCGGTGTTGTCGAACGACATGCCCAGCAGGTCGATGCCGTCCTCGGGGATGGCGTTCCACTCCTTGCAGGCCACCTCGCACGCCTTGCAGCCGATGCACACGGAGGTGTCGGTGAAGAAGCCCATGCGCGGCGGGTGGTCGCGGTGGCCGGCGTCCTCGGCGGGGTCCGCGAGCGGCCCGTAGAAGCTGTTGTCCTGCGTCATGACGGCTCCTCCGGCGGGTCCGGTTCGAGGTGCGCCCGCTCGGCGCGGCCGCCTGCCGTCGCTATGCGGGTGCCGGTCTCCGGCGTGATCCCGGCGCGGCGGCGGTAGTCCTCGACGTACGTGAGCAGTTCGGGCCCCCGCGGGCGCCGCCCGGGCCGGACGTCGCAGGTCAGCACCTTGCTCTCCTGGATGAACACGTTCGGGTCGGCCACCACGCCGATCAGGTCGTTGACCACGTCGCCCTTGGTGAGCCCGGTCTGGCCCCAGTGGTAGGGCATCCAGACCTGGTGGACGACCCGTCCGTCGACGCGCAGCGGCGCCATCCGGTCGGTCACCATCACGCGCGCGTCGACCGCGGTCCTGCTGGTGACCACATGGGCCCAGTCCAGGTGGCGCAGCCCGCGCTCGGCCGCCAGCTCCGGCGAGACCTCCACGAACAACTCCGGCTGGAGCTCCGCCAGGTAGGGCAGCTGCCGGCTCATCGCGCCCGCCGTGTGGTGCTCGGTCAGCCGTGCCGCGGTGAACACGTACGGGAACACCTCGGAATGCGCCTCGGGCGGCGCCGGGTTGGACGGGTTGTCGGGGCGACCGTAGACCTTGCGCACCGGGTTGCCCTGCTGGCCGTAGAGCAGGTTGCGCATCGGCGACTCGTGCGGCTCGTAGTGCGTGGGCAGCGGGCCGTCCGCGAGCCCGGCCGGGGCGAACAGCCAGCCCTTCCCGTCGCGCATCATGATGAACGGGTCGTCGCCGTCGAGCGCCTCGACGCCCGACGCGCCCTCCGGTGCCCGGTAGTCCGGCGGCTTGTGCTTCTCGAAGTCCGGGGTGTCGTGGCCGGTCCACTCACCCGCCTCCGCGTCCCACCAGACCAGCTTCTTCCGCTCGCTCCAGGGCCGCCCCTGCGGGTCGGCGGAGGCGCGGTTGTACAGCACCCTGCGGTTGAGGGGCCATGTCCAGCCCCATTCGGCGTCGTACGGGCCCGTCTCGAAGCGCGAGGTCCGGCGCCGGGACTGGTTGGTCTCGTTCGCGTAGACGCCGCTGTAGATCCAGCAGCCGCAGGCGGTGGTGCCGTCGGCCTTCAGGTCGGGGTAGCCGTCGACCGTCCGGCCGGTCCGCAGGTCGATGCCGTTGATGTGGCGCAGCACGTCCGCCGGGGACGGCTCGTCGCCCTCCGTCTCGTAGTCCCAGGCCAGGTCCAGCAGGGGGCGGTCGCGTTCGTCGGCCGAGCCGGCCAGCTTCTCCTTCAGCAGCACGCCCAGTTGGTGGAAGAACCACAGCTCCGACCGCTGGTCCCCGGACGGTTCGACGGCCTGGTCGCGCCACTGGAGCATCCGCTGCGTCTGGGTGAAGGTGCCGGCCTTCTCCACGTGCGAGGCGGCGGGGAAGAAGAACACCTCGGTGCGGCACCGCTCGGTGGCGATCTCCCCGGTCTCGATCTCGGGCGCGTCCTTCCAGAACGTGGCGCTCTCGATCATCGTGAGGTCGCGCACGACCAGCCAGTCGAGGTTCGCCATGCCCAGGCGCTGCAGCCGCCCGTGGGCCGAGCCGACCGCGGGGTTCTGCCCCAGCAGGAAGTAGCCGAAGACCTTCCCGCCGTCGACCATGTCCATCACGGTGCGGTAGGTGCCGTGGTCACCGTTGATCCGGGGCAGGTAGTCGAAGCAGTAGTCGTTCTCGGCGGTCGCGGCGTCGCCCCAGTACTCCTTGAGCAGCGAGACCGTGTAGGCGTCGGCGGCGCCCCAGAACCCCTTCTGCCCCCGGCCGCGGACCCCTTCCAGGTACGTGGCCAGGTCGTCGTGGGTGGTGTCCGGCATCGGCAGGTAGCCCGGCAGCAGGTTGAAGAGCGTGGGCACGTCCGTGGAACCCTGGATGCTGGCGTGGCCGCGCAACGCGAAGATCCCGCCGCCCGGGCGGCCGATGTTGCCCAGCAGCAGCTGGATGATCGACCCGGCCCGGATGTACTGGGCGCCCACCGAGTGCTGGGTCCAGCCGACGCTGTACACCAGCGCGGTGGTGCGCTCCCGGCCGGAGTTCTCCGTCCAGGCCCGGCACACTTGCAGGAACAGCTCCTGCGGCACGCCGCAGATGCGCTCCACCATCTCGGGGGTGTAGCGGGAGAAGTGCCGCTTGAGCACCTGGAACACGCAGCGCGGGTGCTCCAGCGTGGGGTCGGACTCGATCCCTCCCGCGGCCCCCTCGATGAACGGGCCGCCCGCGCCGTGCTGGAACGGGGCGGACGACTCCTTGAGGTGGTGGCCCGGCCGCTCCTCCATGGGGGCGCTCGCGTACGTCCAGCTCGACGCGTCGTACGCGGCGGTGTGCGGGTCGTACCCGCTGAACAGCCCGTCCAGGTCCTCGGTGTCCTGGTAGCGCTCGCTCAGCAGGAAGGGCGCGTTGGTGTACGCCTCCACGTACTCCCGGAAGTCGAGGTCGTGCGTGAGGATGTGGTTGATCACGCCGCCGAGGAACGCGATGTCGGTGCCGGCCCGGATGGTGACGTGCTGGTCCGCGTGCGCGCTCGTCCGCGTGAACCGCGGGTCGATGTGGATGACCCTGGCACCGCGCGCCTTGGCCTCGATGACCCACTGGAACCCGACCGGATGGGCCTCGGCCATGTTGGATCCCATGATGACGATGCAGTCGGAGTTGACCAGGTCCTGCTGGTAGTCGGTGGCGCCGCCACGTCCGAACGAGGCTCCCAGACCGGGAACCGTGGCGGAGTGTCAAATGCGGGCCTGGTTCTCGATCTGCAGGGCGCCCAGGGCGGTGAACAACTTCTTGATGAGGTAGTTCTCCTCGTTGTCCAGCGTCGCCCCGCCGAGACTGGCCAGGCCCATGGTGCGGCGCAGCGTCCTGCCGTCCGCGTCCGTGTCCTGCCAGCCCTTGCGCCGTGCGTCGAGCACCCGGTCGGCCACCATGTCCATGGCCGTGTCCAGGTCCAGCTCCTGCCAGGCGGTGCCGTACGGCGGGCGGTAGAGCACCCGCTGCTCCCGCTGGGGCCCGGTGACCAGCTGCTTGCTGGCCGAGCCCTTCGGGCACAGCCGGCCGCGGGAGATCGGGCTGTGGGGGTCGCCCTCGATCTGCACGACCTTCTCGTCCTTGACGTACACCCGCTGCGCGCAGCCCACGGCGCAGTAGGGGCACACCGAGCCGGCCACCCGGTCGGCGCTCTCCGTGCGGGCCCCGAGCGTGGCCGACCGGGCCGACTGCGCGGCCTTCCCCCGGCCCAGCGGGTCCGTCCCGGTGAGCTGCCGGTACACCGGCCATGCCTCGATCCACCGTTTCACGCCCATCCGCGTGCTCCTTCGTGCGGGGGCCTTGCCCTTCGTCCGCCTTTTCGACGCTACCGCTCGGGGGGCCGCCCGCAAGTCCGTGGCGGCTCCCGGATCAGGCGAGGGCGCCGACGGCCGCGGCGAGCAGCGCGGAGGCACGGTCGACGTCGTCCGCGGTGGTCCAGCGCCCCACCGACAGGCGTACGGCGGCCTGGGCGCGGGCCTCGTCCAGGCCCATCGCACGCAGCACCGGGGACGCCGTACGACTGCCGCTGTGGCAGGCCGAACCGGTGGAGGCCGCGAGCCGGGGCACCGAGGCGAGCAGTTCGTGGGCCGGGACGCCGTCGATGCTGACGTTCAGCGTGGTGGGCAGGCGGTGGCGGACGGACCCGTTGAGGTGGACCCGGCCGGGCAGCGCCCGCGTCAGGCCCTGGTGCAGGCGGTCGCGCAACGCCTCGGCACGCTCGGCCCCGCCGCCGGCGAGTTCGGCGGCCGCCAACTCGGCGGCGGCCCCCAGCGCCACCGCGAGGGCGACGTTCTCGGTGCCGGCCCGCAGCCCGCCCTCCTGCCCGCCCCCGTACACCAGGGGCTCCAGGCGGAGCCCCGGGCGCACGTAGAGGGCGGCCACCCCCTTCGGCGCGTACATCTTGTGCCCCACCACCGTCAGCAGGTCCACCCCCAGCCCGCGCACTTCCAGCGGGACCTTCCCGGCGGCCTGGGCGGCGTCGCAGTGGAACAGCGCGCCACGGGCGCGGGCGAGCCGGGCGAGTTCCGCGACGGGCTGCAGTGTGCCGGTCTCGTTGTTGGCGGCCATGACGGAGACCAGCACGGTGCGCCCGGTGAGGGCCGCGGCCAGCGCGGCCGGGTCGACCCGGCCCTCCCGGTCCACCGGCAGGTACGTCACCCGCACCCCGTGCAGCCGCTGCAGCGCGCGGCAGGTCTCCAGCACCGCCGGGTGCTCGGTGACCTGGGTGATCACGTGCGGACGGTCGGTACCCGCGGCGAGCACCGCGCCGCGCAGGGCGAGGTTGTCCGCCTCGGACCCCGACCCGGTGAACACGATCCCCTCCGCGGTCGCCCCGATCAGCGCCGCGACCTGGCGGCGCGCCCGCGCCAGCGCCGCGGCCGGCTCCGCGGCCCAGGCGTGCCCGCTGGAGGGGTTGCCGAACCCGGTGGTGAGGCAGGGCCCCATCGCCTCCACCACCCTCGGGTCGACGGGGGTGGTGGCGTTGTGGTCCAGGTAGACGCGGTCCCCGCCGAGGCCGGGATGCGGCGGCACCTTCATGCGCGAGGGTCCTTCCGGAGGAGGTGCGGTCAGCCGATCGCCGGCTGACCGCCGTACGCGTCCAGGACGGCGCCGGTGACGTACCCTGCGCGGTCCGAGGCCAGGAAGACGATCGCCTCGACGATCTCGTCGACCTCGGCGACCCGGCCCAGGACGGTGTTCCGTGCGACGGCCGCCAGCGCGTCCTCGCCCATCCCGACGGTTCCGGGGGTGCGGACCGGCCCGGAGGCCACGGCGTTCACCCGTACCCCGTGGGCGCCGAACTCGTCGGCCCACACGCGGGTCATGAGCTCCAGCGCCGCCTTGGAGGCCCCGTAGGCGGCGGCCCCACGGGCGGGGACGCTCGCCGCCAGGGTGCTCAGGTTGACGACCGCCCCCCGGCCGCGGGCGGCCATGCCGGGTGCGAGGGCCCCGACCAGCAGCAGGGGCGCGCGGGCGTTGACGGCCATGTGGAGGTCGAACATCCCGGCCGTGGTGCCGGCGGCGCCCGCGAACCGGTAGATGCCCGCGTTGTTGACCAGCACGTCCACCGCGCCCGCCGCCTCGGCGAGGCGCAACACGTCGCCGGGGTCGGACAGGTCGGCGGCGACGAACCGGGCGCGCCCGCCCGCGTCCGCTCCGCGACGAGCTCCGCACCGCGCTCCGCGTCCCGCCCGTGGACGACGACCTCGGCGCCCAGTGCCGCCAGCCGCAACGCGACCCCTCGCCCGATCCCTGCTGTGGCGCCCGTGACGAGGGCGGTGGATCCGGAGAACTCCTGGGTCACGGCTGGCTCCTCGGGGCGGCGACGTGGGCGGCGGACACACACGCTCCGTGTCCGCGCTGGTTGTCTACCTCACGTACCGTCACCCCCGAAGTCGGCTCGCCGCCGGGACGGCCGTTCGGGACGGCCGCCGCTGCGGCCCGGTGGTCACCGCGCCGTCGTTCAGCCCTCGCCCTCCAGGACGCCCGCGAAGTGCCGGAACCCGGTCCGTTCCCGGTGGATCGCCCACAGGGCGCGCGCCAGCGCGGCTGGATCGTTCCTCGGGTGCCCGGGCGCGATGACCCCGGGGATGATCATCTGCGCGACGTGGATGGCCTCGGCGGCCAGCGTGTCGTGCAGCATCCGCGCGTAGGCGGTCTCGGCCGCGTACGCCACGGAGGTCCCCGCGCGGGACGGCAGCGGCCGCACCGCACTGCCGCCGTTGACGAAGAGGATCGTGCCCCGGCCCAGGAAGCGCATGTCGGGCAGCACCGCGTGGACGGCCGTGACCACGCCGTACAGGGAGAACTCCAGCGGTCCCGCGAAGTCGGCGGGCGTGCTGTCCAGGAGGGGCTTCATGAAGTCCTGGTGCGGCGCGGGACTGTACTGCAGCACCTCGATCGGCCCGAGCGCTGCCGCGGCGGCGTCCAGAGCGGCCCCGAGGGCGATCGGGTCGCGGACGTCGGCGGCGAACCCCCGCGCGGTCACGCCGTCCCTGTCCAGGTCGGCCGCAAGGCAGTCCACGCGTTCCTGGTCGCGGGAGACGAGCGCGACGTCGAAGCCGTCGCAGCCGAACTGGCGCGCCGCGGCGGCGCCCAGACCCTGCCCCGCCCCGACGATGACCATGGTCGTCATGTCAGCGCGGCACGAGCTTGAGCGTCGCGGCGCGCGCGGTCCCGGCCACCATGGGCTCCACGTACTCCGCGCTGTAGTGGCCGTACTTGCCGCGGTAGGCGGTGTCGAGGCGTTCGTTGACGTCCGGGTCGTCGACCTCGACGAAGGTGACGTCCCGCTCGACGCCGCCGGCGCTGATCCGGCCCTCGTGCCGCGCCTGCGCGGCGCGGAACCATGTGCCGCCGCGCCCGCGGTAGGCCCGTACGTACAGGTCGGCGCCGTCGCGGACCACCCAGATGGTGGTCGGCGGGTCCAGCGTGCCGGGGTCGCGCCGCGGCGCGATGGCGAGCTCGTCGGCGTGCTCGATGCGGTCCAGTTCGTCCTTCGTCCACGTCGTCATCGGCGCGACTCCTCGGCGGTGGCGGGAACCAGGTCCGTGCGTCCTGCTGCAATGATCGACAATTTCGGCCCCCGGCTGTAGCCGCGTGGGGCCAGACGGGTACCTGACCGGGCGGTTCACTCCACGGGAGGGTCTGCGGTGGCTGCAGTGGCGATTGCCGGGGAGCGTGTAGGGATCGCCAGCGGGAGATACCGGGAGGGTGCGTGGGGAGGGCCGACGAGGAGATCTTCGGTGGCCCGGCCGAGGTGGGCTGGTACGTGCGGCTGCTCCCGGTCGTGGTGCTCGTCGGCGGTCTCGTCGTGGACTTCCTCACCCCGACGCAGTACACGAGCGCGTCGTTCTACTCCGTCGCCCCGGTGCTCGCGGCCCCGCTGCTGTCGATGCAGGGCACGATGGTGGTCGGTCTGGCGGCGATCGTCGCGGACGCGGCGATCCTCGCCCACTTCGGCCGGCTGCGGGGACTGAGCGGGATGAGCGAGCTGCTGACCGTCTCGCTGGTCGCCGTGGTCGCGGTGTTCATCAACCGGCTGCTGGAGGCGCGCGAGGACCGGCTGCGCTCCGCCCGCTCGATCACCGCGGCCGTCCAGCGGGCGGTGCTCCCCGAACCGCCCGCGCGGGTCCGGGACCTGCGGATCGCGGCCCGCTACGAGGCGGCGGAGGCCGAGGCGGAGATCGGCGGGGACCTGTACGCCGTCCAGGACACGTCGTACGGGCTGCGCTGCATCGTCGGGGACGTACGGGGCAAGGGTCTGGACGCCGTGGAGGCGGCGACGCTGGTGCTCGGCAGCTTCCGGATGGCGGCGGACGAGCAGGCGACCCTGGCGGACGTGGCGGGGCACATGCTGCGGGCCCTGTGGCGGGAGTTGAGCCGGCGCGAGGAGGGCGAGCAACTGGAGTGGTTCGCCACCGCGGTCCTGGTGGAGTTCCCGCACGGCGGCGACCACGTCCGGCTGGTGAACCTCGGTCACCCGGCACCGCTGCTCCTGCGGCGCGGAAAGGTGCGCGCCGCCGAGCCCTCGCGGTACGGGCTGCTGCTGGTGGAGGGCCTGGGGAAAGGAGAGGCCGTGGTGGACACGGTGCCGTTCCCGCCGGGTTCGACCTTGCTGCTGTGCACGGACGGCGTCACCGACGCCCGCGATGCCAAGGGGCGTTTCTACGACCCGCAGGCGCGGCTGGCCGGGGTGGAGCGCGGCGGGCCGGCCGAGATGCTGGAGGCGCTGCTCGACGACGTGCACCGGCACGCGGGCGGTCCGACCGACGACGACATGGCGCTCCTCGCGGTGACGCGCGACAGCTGAGGCGGCGCCCGCCCGGCTCTCGCGCGGTCCCTTGCCCACCGGGCGAGTCGCCGACCGCCTCGGCCCCGCCCGTGCGGCGGCCGTGTGGTTCGCCCTGACCGCCGTCGGCACCTGCCTGCCGGGCGTCCGCATGCCGTCGGCGGTCACCTTCGTCGTGGCCGGCGGCTCCACGACGGAGAACCGCGCCGAAGCCCTCGGCCGGCCCGCCGGACAGGCCGCTTCGCCACCGTCATGATCGGCCTCACCGGCCTGCGTCCCACCTCCCGGAACACCACCACCCGGCCGCTGTCCACCACCTGCTGACCGCGCGGGCACGACGCCGCGGGACGCCTCCCCGCGCGGTCCCGCGGCGCCGCGGCCCGGCCCCGTGAAATGCGGTGGAGCCGGACGGAGCCCGCTGCTTAAGGTCGGCGGATGAGCACACGCACCTTCCGCGTCACCGTCCGCGGCGTCTTCGACGGACTCACCACCGAGCAGCGCGCCGGACTCCTCGCCCGCGCACCGGAACACGACGTCCTGCGCGCCGCCTTCACCCCCGAGGGCCACCTCAGCTACGACATCGCGGCACGCCCCGCCTTCACCTTCCGCTTCGTCGACTCCGGCGAGGCGGAGGAGGACGTCCTCGACGCGACCGAACGCGCGGAGGAGGCGGCCAGGGCCTGGCTGGACGAGCGCGGCTACGGCTACAAGAACCTCAGGTCCCAGGCCGAGGACCTCTCCCAGGCGCCGCTGGGCAAGCGGCAGCGCCGCGCCGCCGCACAAGGGCACGCCTGACGTTCCGCCCCCGCCCACGGCACTGTCAACCAGAGTTGACAGTGCCGTGTCTGTCAACGTAAATTGACAGACATGACCGAGGCAACCGATCTCGCCGAGCGGGCGGGCGACCGCGACCCGAGGGTCGGGCTGCGGGCCGTCGCCGCGCTGCGGCGGCTGCTGGAGCAGCTGGAGACCGTACAAGTCAGGAGCGCGCGGGCGCAGGGGTGGTCGTGGCAGGAGATCGCCCACGAACTCGGCGTCAGCAGGCAGGCCGTGCACAAGAAGTACGGGAGGCATTGAGGATGTTCGAGAAGTTCACCAAGAGCGCGCGCGAGGTCGTCGAGGGCGCGGTCGGGCACGCCGAACGGGCGGGCGACCCGACGATCGGCGAGGAGCACCTGCTGCTGTCGCTGCTCGACCTGGAGGGCACCCGGGCCTCCGCCGCCCTGGCCGCGCTCGGCGTCGACCGGCGCCGCGAGGCCCTGGAGGAGGCGCTGGGGGAGACCCGGCGGCGCGGCGGGGTCTCACGGGCCGACGCCGAGGCGCTCGCCGGGCTCGGCATCGACGTCGCCGCGATCGTCGCCCGCGTGGAGGACGCCCACGGCGCCGGCGCGCTCGCCGCCCGCCGCGGGCCCCGGCGGTGGCGGCCCGCGGGACGACGACCGTTCACCCGCGGGGCCAAGGGCGTCCTGGAGCGCTCCCTGCGCGCCGCCGTCGCCCGGGGCGACCGTCACATCGGCGACGAGCACGTCCTGCTCGCCCTCACCATCGGCCCCGGCGTGGTCGCGGACGTCCTCGCCGAGCACGGGGCGTCGTGGGCCGACGTCGAGCGTGTGCTGGCGGGGGACGGCCAGGGCCGGGCCGAGGCGAGCTGAACGCCCGCTCCCGGCGGGCAAATCGATTGAGCGGCCGACGGCGACCGTGCTAACCCTTTCGGGTTCCACGACGTCGATCATGCCGACCCGAAGGAGGGCCGCCCCCATGGTGCCCGGACGACTGGTGAAGTTGCGCCCGATGGAGCCCACGGACGCCGAGGCGCTGTGGCGCTGGAACCACGACCCCGAGGTCATGCGCTGGACGGACGACGACTACGCCCAGCCCCTCGCACAGGTGAGGAAGCGCATGGAGGAGCGGCCCCGCAACGCCTACGGCGACGTGCTCTACGGGATCGAGGTGCCGCAGGACGGCCGGCTGATCGGCCTGGTGCGGCTGCGCGACGCCGAACCCGAGACCGGATGCGCCGAACTCGACATCTACCTCGGCGAGAAGGAGTACTGGGGTCGCGGCTACGCCACCGACGCCATGCGCACGATGTGCCGCTACGGCTTCGAGAAGATGCGCCTGCACAAGATCTCGCTCACCGTCGTGACCGAGAACGAGGCGGCGCACCACGTCTACCGGAAGGTCGGCTTCGTCGAGGAGGGCCGGCTGCGCCAGGTCTTCCGGCGCGACGGCCGGTGGTACGACATGTTCACCATGGGCCTCCTGGAGGGCGAACTCCTCGACTGAGCCGCGGGCCCGCCACGGTGGGACGCCCCGGCACGCTGATCGCGCACGGCGTGCGCTTGACGTAGCCTGGGGCGTCCATCAGCAGTGATCCGCAGACGGCACAGGGGGCCGGCGTGACGACAGCAGCATGTCCCGATCTCGAGCAGGCCCCGGCCGACGTCGCGGCCGCGCCGCCCGTCGACGGCTGCGCGGAGTGCCTGGCCGCAGGACACCACGACTGGGTCCACCTGCGGCTGTGCCTCACCTGCGGCCACATCGGATGCTGCGACAGCTCGCCGGGCCGGCACGCCACCGGGCACCACGAGGCCACCGGCCACCCCGTGATCCGCTCGTACCAGCCGGGCGAGAGCTGGCGCTGGTGCTTCGTCCACGAGTCCATGGGCTGAGGACCGGGCCCACGGCTACTCGCGCTGCAGTGCCGCCTCCTCCAGGTCCAGTTCGCGCATGACGTGACGCAGCACCTCGTCGTCGATGAGGCGTTCGTCGCGGAAGCGCACGAACTCCTGCCGTTCGGCGTCCAGCATCGCGCGGCGCAGCCGCCGGTAGGCCACGCTCGGAGGCTCGGCGCCCCCGCCGGTCGGGCCGCCCAGCCGTTCCCAGGCGGCGTTGCGGCGGGCCTCCGCGGTCTGCCGCAGGGTCTCCAGCACGGCCTGGTGGGAGGGCTTGTCCCCGGCCAGTTCCTCCAGGCGCGCCAGGGCCGCACGGGCGGCACTGTGCTGCGCGCTCGCCTCGGCCAGGGCGTCCTCGTACGCCTCCTTGTTGCAGATGCCGAGCCGCCGGATGAGCGGGGGCAGCGTCATCCCGTGCAGCAGCAGCGTGGCGACCGTGACGAAGAAGGTCAGGAACAGGATCTCGTCGCGCCCGGGGAACGGCGCGCCGCTGTCGGTGGTCTCCGGCACCGCGAAGGCCGCGGCCAGCGAGACCACGCCGCGCATGCCCGCCCAGGAGAGCACCACCGGGTACTGCCACACCGGATACGGATCGCGCGCCCGGATCCGCGGGAACACCAGCCGTGGCAGGTAGGTCGCGGGATAGACCCACACGACGCGCGCCAGGACGGTCACCGCCGTCAGCGCGGCACCGGCCGCGACCAGCCGCCCCACGCCCGTGTCGACCGTGTCGACGATGCCCCGCACCTGGAGGCCGATCAGGGCGAAGACGAGGGCCTCCAGCACCGTGTCCAGGGCGCTCCACACCGCGTACACCTGCAGCCGGGAGGTCGCCTCCGTGTCGGGGGACCGGTGTCCCAGGTACAGGCCGGCCACGACCACGGCCAGCACCCCCGAGGTGTGCGCCTCCTCGCCGACGAGGTAGGCGAGGAACGGCACGAGCAGCCCGAGCGCACTGGCCAGGTCCCCGGGCAGGAACCGGTGCCCGATGCGGGCCAGCCAGCCGATCGCCAGACCGATCAGCGAGCCCCCGACGGCCGCCATCAGGAAGACCCCGACGCCCTGCAGCAGGGTGTAGCCGGCGCCGGCCACGGACGCGATGGCCACGCGGTAGGCCGTCAGCGCGGTGGCGTCGTTCACCAGGCTCTCGCCGCCGAGCACGGTCAGCAGCCGGCGCGGCAGCCCCAGCCGGCGTCCGATGGAGGTCGCCGCGACCGCGTCGGGCGGCGACAGCACCGCGCCGAGCACCAGCGCCGAGCCCAGCGGCAGCCCCGGCACCAGCCAGAACGCGGCGTAGCCGATCGCGACCGTGGTGAACAGCACCAGCCCCACGGCCAGCAGCCCGATGGGGCGCAGGTTCTCCCGGAAGCGCAGGTAGGAACTCTCCCGTGCCGAGGAGTACAGCAGCGGGGGCAGGACCAGTACCATCACCAACTCGGGCTCGATGGCGTACGCGGGGATGCCCGGCACGAAGGACGCGCACAGGCCGACGGCGACCAGCAGCAGCGGCGGAGACACCCCCAGACGCCGGGCGACGGCGGTGACCAGCACCGCACCGACCATGAGCGCGACGAGCGCCAGCCCCTCCACGGACGTCTCCTCCACCCCTGTGGCGGCGCACGCCGCACGTGTGGCTCGACTGTACTGGTGTCGCGACCGGGTCCCAGTCCTCGGCGGTCGCGGCTCCCGGCACGGCCTCGGGGAGGCCGATGAACATCGTCCGGTGCAGTGCCTGGACGTGGTCCTGGGCGACCGCGGCGGCCCCCTTCGTCAACCTCAGCGTGATCGCGACGTACCTGCGCAAGCGCCGCGCGGGCGAGCACGCGAGCGTGTTCGGCTACGCCGTCGTCCCCGCCATCGACGCCCTGATCGACCTCTGGCTCCTGTTCCACCTCGACGGCAAGGCCCTCACCCTCGGCGTCATCTGGCTCGCCCTAGGCGTCGGCTACCTCGCCTACCTGACCCGCGGCTTTCGCAGGCCGCCGCCCGAGCTCACCTTCGACGAGCGCGGCGGCGCACCGGAGGCCGGCTGACGTCCCGGCGGTCCCGTTGTCGGTGCCCACTCCTACAGTCGCGGCATGACGACTTGGATGCGCGGATCGTTCGCCGGGCACGAGGTGAATCTCGTCTTCGCCCGCGGCATGACCCTCGACGCGCTGACGCGGCGCCTGCGGGGCGCGCAGCGGGAACCGCTCATGGTCGGTGAGGCGGGCGAATGGGCGTGGGCGGTTCACGACATGCACGACTACGACGCCGATGACTACGACGGAGTGGACTACAACCGCCTGTGCCGTGACGGCGCGGAGGTCGTCGTGTTCGAGACGGAGCCCTGCAGCGCGAAGGCCCATCCGCCGTCCTTCACCTACTTCCGCGACGGCCGTACGGTCCTCTACCTCTCCTTCGGCAGCCCGCAGCTCCGCAGCGGTGAGAACCCCGACCACCTCTCGCCCGAACTGCTGGCCGCGAACCTCATCGGTCCGGACTCGGAGTGCGCGCGGGAGGCCGACCCCGGTCACGACTGTTTCGACCACCGCGACGAGGACCACGCGCGCCTCGTGCGGGCGATCGCCGGTTTCTTCATCCTCCCCTCGCCGCCCCTGTCCTCGGAGGTCTGCGCCTGATGGCCTGGCTCACCCCGAACACGTTCGTCACCTTTGTGAGGGGCATGACGCTGCCGACGGTCGCCGCCGTCTACGCCGAGGCCGGCCGGCCTGCCCTCGCGAGCGGATCAGGGGCGGGCTGGGTCTGGCTGACCCACGACGCCTACAGTGCCCCGCGCCGGTCGCAAGCCTGGGAACTGGCGCGCGATCTCACCGGCTTCCGGCACGCACATCGTGCGAGCGACCCGGGAGGTGCGCCGGTGGAAAGTGTCTTCCTGGCCTCCACGCCCCCCTGCCCCTGCCCGCACGGGCAGGGCTACGTGGTCCCCCATTGCGACGAGCACCCGATCCAGTTCACCCACGCTTCGGGCGGTTTCGAGGGGACCTACTTCAACTTCGGCATGCGACGCGAGTCCCGTCGCGCGGGCGGCTCGGCCGACCTGCTCGTCCGTGAACTCCTGGACGCGGGCATCGTGGGCCGCGACACCCCGCGGTACGACGCGGACCCCGCCTTCAACGCCGACGGTACCCACACCGTGCGCATCATCGCCGACCATTTCGGGCTGCCCTCTCCGCCCCTCGCGCTCGCGCCGGCGGGGTGAGACCTGAGCGTGGCGACCCGGATCACCGGGTCAGTGGCCGGTCGTGCGGAGCCGGGCGAGGGTGCGCAGGCCGCGTGCGAGGACCTCCGGATCGTCGTGGGCGGCGCCGTAACGGATGCCCGAGACGGCGTCCAGGGCGGAGTCGACAGCCAGGCGTTCGTGCTCGAGCGGGGTGAGCTCCCGCCCGTAGCCGGTCAGGAAGGCCTCGTGGAGGTCCGGTCGGCCGGACCAGGCGTCGGAGAGCCGTACGAAGTCACGGAGCGCCGGTTGCGGCTCGCTGCGCTCGAAGTCGATCACGGCGAGCCGGCCCGACCACAGCAGGTTGCGCAGTTGGAAGTCGCCGTGCGTGGGCACCAGGTCGAGAGCGGGAAGCGCGGCCGCCCGGGCCGCCAGCGCGCGGACGAACTCCTCGTCACCCGGGGCCAGGTGGGGACGGGCGCCGTCCAGGTGCAGGTCGAGCTTCCCCGTGGCAGGTCCCTTGTCCCCGGAGGCGGGCAGTGGCGGTGCGCTGCCGTGGACGGCGGCGGCGAGCGCGCCGACGCGGACGAACATCGCTTGTTCCTCCTCCGGGGGCCGGACGCCGACGTGGAGCGGACGTCCGGGGACGGCGGTCACGACGATCGCGCGCAGTCGTTCGTCGGCCGCCACCAGGCGTGGCGTGGCGGCTCCCAGGGCCCGCACCCAGGTCCGGTAGGCCGTCACCTCCCGGTGGTGGAAGCGGTCGTTCTGGTGGATCTTGACGTAGCCGACGAGGCCGCCCGCACCGCATACCCGCCACACCCGACTGCTCTCGCGGGGCCAGGACGTGTCCGTCCACCGTTCGATCGGGCCGACGGCGCGTTCCGCGAACCGTCGCACCCGGGCTTCCGGCAGGCCCGGTCCGCAGGTCATGCCCAGCCCGACTCGGTGTAGTGGCGGCCGGCCCGGATGCCTTCGATCGCGGCCCGGGTGTACGGCACGAGGCGTTCGGGGAGGGCGTCCGGGTGCCACCAGCGCCAGGACAGGCACTTGTCGGGCTCGCGGACCACCGGTTCGCCCTGCCAGCGGCGTACGCGGAAGACGAGTTGCAGCCGGGGGCGGCCGCCCGGCGCGTCGACGAGGTGCACGGCGTGCGCGAACTCGGCGTCCTCCGGCCTGATCCGCAGGCCCGTCTCCTCGTCCGCCTCGCGGACCAGGCACGCGACGGCGCTCTCCTGCTCGCAGTGCCCGGCGGGGAAGTGCCACTCGCCGCCGGCGAAGGCGGAGTCGGGGTGGCGCAGTCCGAGCAGGACCTGGCCGCCGGGGTTCTCCAGGTACAGGTGCGCGCCGACGACGTGGAGGACGCCCCGCCCGGCCGCCCGGGCCCCGGTGCCCGGCGGCACGGCCAGGCCGGCGTGCCGGCGGACGAGCTCCAGGGTCGCGTGGCCCAACCGCAGCCGCGGCATGACATCGGGCCGGAACCAGCGCAGCAGGACGCCTTCGGTCAGTCGCAGGGCGTCGGGATCGCCGTTCCAGCGGCCGGTGAACACCTGGACCGGCAGGAGCGACCCGTCCGGCTCGTGGACGTGCTCCACCGCGAAGGCGCGCAGCGCGGGCAGGTCGAGCCCCGCCTCCTCGCGCAGTTCACGCCGGGCGGTCGCCTCCAGGGACACGTCGCCCGGCTCACGGCCGCCGCCGAGCAGTGACCAGGCGCCGGGGTTGCGGATGTCCGGGCGGTGGTCGCGCAGGTGCAGGAGGTACTCGCCCCGGTCGTTGTGGATGAGCACCGAGGCGTTGCGCGGTTCACCGGCAGCCGGTGCACCGTCGTGGATCGACGTCAAGCGAGCCTCCAAGCAAGCTCCGGGGGTGTGCGGTCACCAAGGTCAACGAGCGGGGACGGCCAACGGGAGGGCAGGTTCCGGCCTTTCTGCGCGCCCCTGTACGGGCCGCCCGCAGGAGCGGGCAGGGATGGCGCCAACTCGCAGCTTCAACAGCTAAGTTGTGTGCAGATCAGTTCGCGTATTCGAGTCCCCAGGGGATGGCCATGACCAGCGGCAGCGACGCTCCCGACGACTACGACTCCGCCGAGCAGCTCCGCCGGCGGATCGACACCACCAAGGCGCACCCGGCGCGCGTCTACGACGTCTTCCTCGGCGGCAGGGACAACTACCCCGTCGACCGTGAGGCGGCCGCGGCCGCGCTGGCCGCAAATCCCCGGGGCTACCTGGACGTGCGGCACAACCGCGACTTCCTGCGCCGCGCGGTGAACCACATCGCGGGGGAGACCGGCACACGCCAGTTCCTCGACATCGGCACCGGCCTGCCCACGCAGGAGAACGTGCACCAGATCGCGCAGCGGATCGCCCCCGACGCGCGGGTCGTGTACGTCGACAACGACCCCGTCGTCCTGGCCCACGCGCGCGCCCTGCTGACCAGCGGCCCCGAGGGACGGACCGACTACATCGACGCGGACCTGCGCGACCCCGCCGCGATCCTGCGCCAGGCGGCCGGCACGCTGGACCTCACCGAGCCCGTCGCGCTCGTGCTCGTCGCCGTCCTGCACTTCGTCGAGGACGACGAGGCGTACGGGATCGTCAAGCACCTCGTCGACGCGCTGCCCTCGGGCAGCCACGTCGTGCTGAGCCACCTCACCTCCGACCTCAACGCCGAGCAGATCGCCAAGGTCGCCAAGACCTACCAGGACCGCGGCTTCTCCTTCGTGCTCCGCGAGCACGCCGAGGTCCTGCGCTTCGTCACGGACAACGGCCTGGAGATCGTCGAGCCCGGGCTCGTCCCCGTCCACCACTGGCGCCCCGACGACGTCGATGACACCCTCGCCACCCACGCCGACGCCTCGCCGGAGTTCGTCGAGGGCCTCGAGGACATCGACGCGATCCGCTACCGGAGCATCACCGACGTCACGGACGCGGACATCAACGTCTACGCCGTGGTGGCCCGCAAGCCCTGACCCCGCCGTGCCCGACGCCGCCCCTCCCGGACGGGGGGCGGCGCGGTCGTCAGCCGCGGCGGTAGATCGTGATCGAGTGCCCCACCTGGTCGATCGGCTCGCTAGTGGCGATGAGTTCGGCCAGCGCGCCCTCGGCCTTCGCGACCGAGGAGTCCGACACCACGAGCAGCCCGTGGACCTGGTCCTCGGGGACCTGGCGCGGATCGACGGCGTGGATGCCGTAGTGGGCGGGGACCCCGCTGCCCTTGTAGACCAGCCAGACCCGCTCGCCGGGGTAGCGGTCGCGAAGCCGGTCCGCGAGGCGGCCCAGGTCCTGGCCCCAGTCGACGTTGGAGTCGTGCAGGCGCAGATGGGTCCGGGACGTGCCGCCGAAGGCCTCGTTGGAGTACTGCAGGTAGTAGGGGAAGGTACGCAGCGAGCTGACGGCGACGAAGGCGAGGAGGGCCGGCGCCGCCACGTCCGCCCACCGCCGTCGCAGGGCGGTGACGCAGGCCGCGGCGACGGCCCCGAACATCGGCAGGAAGACCACGTAGCGGACGCCGAAGTCGCGTGAGCCGGTCATGGCGGCGGCCGTCAGCACGGCCGCCGGGACGAGCAGGTACGGGGCGGCGGGGCGCAGCCGGGGGAGGGCGAGCAGCGCGGCGGTGCCGGCGAGCCACAGGGCCAGCATGCCGAGCGGAGTCTTCACCAGCACCGCGGCGGGCAGGTAGTACCAGAGCGCCCCGCGGTAGTGGCGGCCGAAGAGGAACCCCTCGAAGGTCGAGTCCTCGAAGCCGAACTGGACGGCCATCCCGTCCCGGTACGCCCGCGGGAGCGGGAGCGCGTCCACGGCCCAGCCCCGAAGTCCGTGCAGGGCCGGCAGGGTGTCCGGCGCGGTCCAGCGCAGACGCGGGTCGATGACGAGGTAGGCCGCCCACACCACCGCGACGGCGACGAGCCCGACCCCGCCCGCCGCGATCGCGGCGCGCCGCAGCGACCGGGCGGTGCCGGGCCGCTGCGCGCCCCGCGCACCAACGTGCCGCACCGACAGCGCTGCCAGGAGCAACAGGACCGGCACCGCGGGGAGCGTGCTCATCCGCGTGGCGACCGCCGCGCCCAACGCCGCACCGGCGAGCGGCAGGTACCGCCGGGGACGCTCCCGGGCCCGCCACAGCGCCCACACCGACGTCAGCAGGAAACCGGCCGCCGGGACGTCGAGGGTGGCGAGCGAGCCGTGCGCGATGACGTCCGGCGAGAACGCGTACAGGGCGAGCGCGAGCAGCCCCCCGGCGGGCCCGGTGAGATCGCGCGCGAAGGCGAGCACCACCAGCCCGAACAGCAGGGTCAGCGCGATCACCGGCAGTCGGGCCGCCAGCATCAGGCGCCGGGGATCGTTGCCCGACTCGTAGAGCACGCTGCGGCCGAGCTCCGTCTGGTCGCCCTCGAAGGCCGGGTCGAGGTGGGGGTGGGCGAACGCCAGACCACCGGCGATGAGGAGCTTGCCGAGCGGCGGGTGCTCGGGGTTGAAGCGCAGGCTGTGCTCGCGCAGATACACCGTAGCGGTGCCCACGTACACCGGCTCGTCGATGGTGGGCGTCTGCTGGACGGCCGTGGTGACCATCGCGAACGCCATCTGCGCCAGGAGCACGAGCACGGCCAGGACGTACAGCGGACGCCGGTGGCGCAGACCGGCCGGGAACCCGCGGACCGGGACCGTGGCGAGGGTGGTGGGCGTCGCCGGTTCGGGGGACACCGCGGCGGGCGAGGGCCGTTCCTGCGTCATCGTGCGCTTACCCCGTCGCCTGTACCTGTGGCGCCACCGCTCCGCGCCGGCGCCCTCCCGGTGGGCGCCGCGGGACACACTAGCCCCGCCGTCGTCACGGCGCGTGGGGTTCGGGGTGTTGCGCGGGACGTGTGCCGGACGCCGTACCGTGGGCGCATGGCAGTCCCCGAGCTGATCCGCATCGTCTCGCGTTCCTCCCCGATGGCGCTGGCCCAGGTCGAGCGCGTCCGCACGGAACTGGCGGCGCTCCACCCCGGCATCCGGACGGAGGTCGTGCCCGTCACCACCTCCGGTGACCGCTGGATGGGCGACCTGGCCCAGCTCGGCGGCAAGGGTGCGTTCACCAAGGAGGTCGACGCCACGCTGCTGGAGGGCCGGGCCGACCTTGCCGTCCACTGCGTGAAGGACGTCCCCGCCGACCGGCCGCTGCCCGCCGGGACGGTCTTCGCCGCCTTCCTCAAGCGGGACGACATCCGCGACGCCCTGGTGCACCCCGGCGGCCTCACCCTCGACCGGCTCCCGCCCGGCACGCGCATCGGCACCTCCTCCGTACGCCGCATCGCGCAGATCATGGCCGCGCACCCGCACCTCACCTGCGTCCCCATGCGGGGCAACGCCAACCGCCGCCTGGAGAAGCTCGCGGCGGGCGACGCGGACGCGCTGCTGCTGGCCGTGTCCGGGCTCGAGCGGATCGGCAGGACCGACGTGATCAGCGAGGTGCTCCCGGTCGAGACGATGATCCCGCCGATCGGCGCGGGCGTCCTCGCCCTGCAGTGCCGGGAGGGCGACGCCGGGACGATCGACGTCGTGAGCGACCTCGGCGACCCGGCCGCGCACCGGGAGACCACGGCGGAGCGGATGTTCCTCCACGTCCTGCAGGGCCACTGCAACAGCCCCATCGCCGGCTACGCCCACGCCGAACGCGACGGCCGGCTCTCGCTCCGGGCCCGGGTCTTCTCCCCGGACGGCAAGACCGTCCTCGACGCCCACGAATGGGCAGGACCGCTGGACCCCGCCACCCTCGGGACGTCGGTCGCGGTGGCACTGCTGCGGCAGGGTGCCCGCGAGCTGATCGACAGCATCGGCCACTGACGGGACCCGGGCCGCCGCCGGCGCCCGGACCGCGGCGGGGAGACTGGTGGGCGCTGCCCGTCGTCCGTCACCGTCCTGGGAGAGCCGATTGTCCCGCCGCGACCCCCGTGTGCTCGTCTACACCCGCACCACCGACTACCGGCACGAGTCGATCCCCGACGGCGTCAGGGCGCTCACCGAGCTGGGAGCCGGGCACGGCTTCCGGGTGGACGCCACCGAACGGCCCGAGGACTTCGAGGGGGCCGGCCTGCGCGCGTACGACGCCGTGGTGTTCCTCTCCACCAGCGGGGAGGTGCTCAGCGACGCGGGCCGGGCCGCCCTCGCGGCGCACCACGCCGACGGCGCGGGGTTCATGGGCGTGCACGCCGCGGCCTGCACGGAGTACGACTGGCCCTACTACGGGGAGCTGCTGGGCGCGCGCTTCACGGGGCACCCGCCCTTGCAGGCGGGCACGGTCCTCGTCGAGGACGCCGCCCATCCGGCGACCGCGCACCTCGGCGCGGCGTGGAAGGTCACCGACGAGTGGTACGACTTCGACCGCAGTCCCCGCCCCGGGGTGCGGGTCCTGGCCTGCGCCGACGAGTCCTCGTACACGGGGGGCTCGATGGGCGCGGACCATCCGCTGGTGTGGTGCCACGAGTACGGCGGAGGGCCCGTCTTCTACACCGCGCTGGGGCACTCCGCGCAGGCCTACCACGACGCGGCCTTCCGGGCCCATCTGCTCGGCGGGCTCCGGTCGGTGCTGCCCGCGGCGACGGACTGAGCGGGAGCCGGCGGACGGCCTCAGAGGCGTCGCAGCACGGCGACCACCTTGCCCAGGATGACCGCCTCCTCGCCGGGGATCGGGTCGTAGGCGGGGTTGTGCGGCATGAGCCAGACCCGGTCGCCCTCGTGCTTGAGCCGCTTGACGGTGGCCTCGCCGTCGATCATCGCGGCCACGATGTCGCCGTGGTCGGCGGCGTCCTGGCTGCGCACCGTGACCCAGTCGCCGTCGCAGATCGCGACGCCCGTCATGGAGTCGCCGACGACCTTGAGGGCGAACAGCTCGCCCGCGCCGACGATCTGCCGGGGGAGTACGAAGACCTCGTCGACCTGCTCCTCGGCGAGGATCGGGGTGCCGGCCGCGATCCGGCCGATCACCGGCACGCGCGCGGACGGGGAGGCGCTGACGGGCACCGCACCCGGCTCGGAGTCGTGCTGCGACGGCCAGGAGCACCGCACGCGGTAGGCGCGGGGCCGGTGCGGATCCTGCTCGAGCACGCCCTTGCGCTGCAGCACCGCCAACTGGTGGGCGACCGAGGAGGTGCTCGCCAGCCCGACGGCCTCACCGATCTCGCGCATCGACGGCGGGAAACCGCGGCTCTCCACCGAGCCCAGGATCGCCTCGACGATACGGGTCTGACGGTTGGTCAGCCCGTCGGGGCCGGGGTTGTCCGAGCCCTGCGGGCGCCCACGGCGCACTGTCGTCCTGGTGGGCTCCATGCCCCGTCCCTCCCTGTGCGGATCTTGCTGCGATACGTAACGTTACCCTGCTCCACGGCGTTTTTGGAACGCGTGTGCGAAATCCCGTGAAGATCTGTGAGCACACCGCGCGGAACCGGCCGGGACCACCGGCGGAATCCCGCTGTCACAAACGGCGCCGCTGTCCGGTCAGAACTTGGGGTCCGTGCGCCCGGAGGCCGCGACCGGAATGGGTCCGCAATGGCTCCGGAATTCCCCGACCCGGCCGGAAGGCCCCCCGGTGGGCCCGCCACGGCAATTCGCGCGCGGCGCGGGAAATGCCTGCCGTACCGCGACGTCGCTCCTCAACTGCGCTGAATGGGGCCCGGGCGAAGTGCCCCCGGGCCCGGAGGAAATCGCCGTCTGTGTACGCTGGAACGGGCAGTCGGGCGGATCTGACGGTGGAGGAAAACGCGACGATGCAGCCAGGCGACGCGGAACGCGGCGGCTCGCTCGACGAGGCCGCGGAGGTGTTCACGGCCCTGCGCCCCCGATTGTTCGGCATCGCCTACCGGATGCTCGGCAGCGCCGCGGAGGCCGAGGACGTCGTCCAAGACGTCTGGCTGCGGTGGCAGGCCGCCGACCGCGACGCCGTGGAGAATCCGACCGCGTTCCTGACCACGGCGACGACCCGGCTGGCGATCAACGTCACCCAGTCCGCCCGCGTGCGGCGCGAGGGCTACGTCGGGCCCTGGCTCCCGGAACCGGTCGACACGCGCGCCGACCCCGTGCTCGGCGCCGAGCGCGGCGAGGCGGTGGAGTTCGCGGTCCTGCTCCTGCTGGAGCGGCTGACGCCCACCGAGCGGGCGGCGTACGTGCTGCGCGAGGCGTTCGACTACCCGTACCGGGAGATCGCCACCGTGCTGGACCTGAGCGAGGCCAACTCCCGCCAGCTCGTCAGCCGCGCCCGCAAGCACATCGCCGCCGGGCGGCGCGAACAGGTGGGGAGCGCGGAGCACCGCCGGCTCCTCGAGGCGTTCGTGGCGGCGGCCAGGGCGGGCGACCTGGCCGGCCTGGAGAAGCTGCTCGCCACGGACGTGGTGAACTACGGCGACGGCGGGGGCGCCGTGCGCAACGCCGCCAAGATCCCCGTGGTCGGCAGCGCCAAGGTGGCGAGGTTCGTCACCGCCTTCGCCCCGCGCTTCTGGCCCGACACCGAGGTGGTGTGGGTCGAGGCGAACGGGCAGACCGCGGCGCTCGTGTCCCAGGCCGGCACGCCGATGGCCCTGCTGGCCATCAGCGCCTCCGAGCAGGGCATCGACCAGCTCATGTGGGTGCTCAACCCGGCCAAGCTGACCGGCTTCAGCGCCTTGGCGGCGGGCCCGGACGCGCCGTCCGCGTAGGACCGGGCCCGGGGCGGCGCCCCGGGCCGCACATGGAGACCGCCTGGCCTCCGGTCAGACGTCGGCCGCTGCCCGGCCCGGGGCGCCGTCGCCCGCCCGCAGCAGCCGGAGGAAGGCCTTGAGACCCGTGATGATCTCCTCGTTGTCCGTGAGCCGGTTGACCGTGGCCTCGAACTCCCGTGCCAGCGCGGTGATCCGGCGGTCGGTGTCCTCGGCCCGCTCGTAGACCGACACGCCCAGCACGTCCACCGTGCGCCGCAGCTCCGCCAGGGCCCGGTACTGCTCCTCGGCCTTCTCCTCCAGGACCTTGATGCCGCTGTCCGTGCGCTCGACGCCCTTCTTGAGCTCCAGGACGTCGTCGCGTGGGTAGGTGACGTCCTTCAGCAGGGTTCCCAGCCGCTGCCGCATCTGCCCGAACCACGCGCCCGCCGGGCGGAACACCGTGCTGAGCAGGAAGAACCCGGCGATCCAGTACCCTGCGCCGTGACCGGTCGCAAGCGTCACCGCCAGCACCCCGGCCGTCGTCAGCAGGTGCCCCGCCAGGGCGGCCCGCAGCATCGTCCGGGCGATCCGCGCGGCCTCGGCGTCCCGCGCCCGGGGGACCACCAGGCCCTTCTCCCGGCTCACGGCGATCTCGGCCAGCACCGCGTGCGCCCGGAAGTAGACGTTCCACGGCACCGTGAGCAGCACCAGCAGCCACAGCAGGCAGAGCACCCCCGCGCCCACGCCCAGGACCACCGGCAGCGGCGCGCCCACCGCGTAGA
Organism: Streptomyces sp. NPDC001902; assembly: GCF_042891295.1. Lineage (NCBI taxonomy): Bacteria > Bacillati > Actinomycetota > Actinomycetes > Kitasatosporales > Streptomycetaceae > Streptomyces > Streptomyces sp. NPDC001902. Next base: position 63,088 of record NZ_JBIATA010000036.1, read on the forward strand.
CCAGTGCCAGCGCCCCCGCGGTCACCGCCAACGCCAGCACCGCGCCAAGGAATCTCCCCATCGCCGTCACCAACCTCCTCCGTCCGAGGGTTCGTTGCCGCCATCGTCCCGCCCGGTCGGCCTGCGGGCATGAGTACGGCTACTCACCCCGCCTGCGCCCCGGTGCTGTGGCGCGGGGGCCGGTGGGACCGAATCGCATGCCTGCCGGAGAAGCGAGCAGCAACCGCGTGAATCCGTCCGCCGGAACGTGATTCCCCTGCCCCACGTGGCATGCGACAGGAAGGTCGTGCTCCCAGGAGGTCAGCGATGGTCCCGGTCCACCACCTCACGGCCGCCGTCGCGGACCGGGAGGTCTTCTACCGCGAGGCGGGCCCCCGCGACGCCCCCGTCGTCGTCCTGCTGCACGGCTTCCCCGCCAGCTCCCACATGTTCCGGCACCTCATCCCGCTGCTCGCGGACCGTTACCGGGTCCTCGCGCCCGACCACATCGGCTTCGGCCGGTCCTCGATGCCGTCCCTGCAGGACTTCCCCTACTCCTTCGACGCCCTCGCCGACGTGACGGCCGCCCTGCTGGAGCACCTCGGCGTCGGACGCCACGCGATGTACGTCCACGGCTACGGGGCGGCGATCGGCTGGCGCCTGGCACTGCGCGCCCCGGCGCGCATCACCGGGATCGTCACGCAGAACGGGAACGCCTACGCGGAGGGCCTCGTCGACTCCTTCTGGTCCGACGTGCGGGCCTACGCCGCCGACCCGTCACCGGGGAACGAGAAGGCCGTGCGCTACGCCCTCACCACGGACGCCGTCCGCTGGCGGTACCTCAACGGCGTCCCCGACCCGGACCTGGTCAGCCCGGACACCTGGGCCCACGACGCCGCGCTCCTGCAGCGTCCAGGCAACGACGAGATCCAGCTGCGGCTGTTCCGCGACCACCCCCGGGACGTGGACCTCCACCCGGCGCTGCACGAGTACTTCAGGGCCGGCCAGGTGCCGCTGCTGGCCGTGTGGGGCGCGAACGACGAGGTCTACGCCCCGGCCGGTGCCCGCGCCTTCCTCGGCGACCTGCCCGAGGCCGAGGTGCACCTCCTCGACACCGGGCACTTCGCCCTGGAGAGCCACCTGGACGCCGTCGCCGGGTACGTGCGGGGCTTCCTCGGCCGCGTCGTGCCTTGACCCCCGGGCGGACCGGGTGCGCTCAGCGGGGCCGGGTGATCGTCCGGTGCGCGACGTACGCGTCGACGCCGACCGTCCCGTCGAGGCCCGCCGGGGCCCCGTTGACGGTCACCGGGCCGGTGCGCAGCCTGCGCGCGACGGCGACGGCGCGTCCGGGGTCGGTGGACCACACCCCGCCGGACACCCGGTACTCGCAGTCGTCGGCGATCCGTACCGCGTCGTCGTCCCCGTCGTGCGGGATGACCGTGACCACCGGGCCGGAGACCTCGTCCTGGGCGATGCGCATGCGGGGGTCGACGTCCGCGAAGAGCGTCGGTGCCACGTAGTAGCCCTCCTCAAGGCCCGCGGGGACCCGGGGACCGCCGGTCACCAGCCGGGCGCCCTCCTCGATGCCCAGCTCGATGTACGACATCACCCGCTGCTGCCGCTCACGGCCGGCCATCGGCCCGATGCGGGTGTCCGGTGCCGCCGGGTCACCGACCTTCAGCGACGTGACGGCTTCCTCGACCGCCGCGACGAACTCCTCGTACCGGCGGCGCGGGGCGAGGACGCGGGTCCGATCGGCGCACGTCCCCCCGTCGTCGCCGGGTGACGCGAACAGCCCCCGCACCGTCCGCGGGACGTCGGCGTCGTCCAGGACGATCGCGGCCGCCTTGCCGCCCAGTTCCAGCCGGACCCGCTTGAGCTGCTCGCCGGCGAGGGCGGCGACGCGGCGGCCGGCCCGGGCGGAGCCGGTGAAGGCGATCGCGTCGACGTCCGGGTGGGTGACCAGGTACTCGCCGGTGTCCCGGTCGGCGGGCAGTACGCTCAGCGTGCCCTCGGGTAGTCCGGCCTCGGCGTACAGCTCGGCCAGCAGTCCCATGCCCAGCGAGTTCTCCGGCGTGACCTTCAGGATGACGGTGTTGCCCGCCAGGAGGGCCGGGGTCAGCTGCGCCGTGGCGGCCGCGAACGGGCACTGCCAGGGGATGACCGCCGCGACCACGCCGACCGGATCGCGCCGCACGATGGTGTCGAAACCCGGGGTGGGGTCACAGGGACGGACGGCCTCCTCCCAGCCGACTTCCCCGGCGGCCTTGAGGCAGGCGTCGACCCGCCGCGTGAGGGAGGCCTGCTCCGCATCGGTGAACCGGCGGGGCGTCCCGGTCGAGGCGGACACCCGTGCGGCCGCCTCCTGCGCACGCTCCTCGCGCAGCCCGTTCACCCGCCGGACCACCTCCTGCCGTTCCTTGGGGCCCAGATGCGGCCACGGCCCGCTGTTGAAGGCGGCGCGCGCCGTGGCGACGGCGGCGTCGGCGTCGCCCGGCGCGGCCTGGGCGGCGCGTCCGACCAGGGAGCGGTCGTGGGGTGAGCGGATGTCCAGCAGCCCGGGATGCGCCGGGGCGGTCCAGGCACCACCGATGTACAGCCTGTCGTACACGATCATCGAGTGTTCCTCTCGGAGTCCGGGTCCGGGACGGTCCTGTCGCTCCGGGGAATCGACGGGATGCCCGATATAGGCTCGTTGGCAGTGATTTCCGTGATCAGCCCGCAGCGGCGCCCCACCGCGGGGCGGGCGGGCGGACCGCAGGACGGAGCCGGGAATGAGCGCAGCGCGCGGAGCGGGCGCCTGGGCGGCCGGGGGGACCGACGAGGCGCCGCGGCCCGGGCAGGGCCGCAGGCCGGCCGCCCTGGTCCGCGGCGAGGTGCTCGCGGCCGCGCGTGAACTGCTCCTCGCCGAGGGCATGGCCGCCTTCACCGTCGAGAAGGTGGCGCGGCGCTCCGGGGCGAGCCGGATGACCATCCACAAGTGGTGGCCGTCGCGGGGCGCACTGGCCCTCGACGCCTACGTCGCCGTCGTCGACGAGCGTCTGGTCTTCGAGGACACCGGCGACATCGAAGCGGACCTGACGGCCCACATGCGGAAGTTCGTGCGGCATCTGTGCGGCACCCCCGCGGGACGGGTCGTGTCCGAGCTCATCGGCTGCGCCCAGACCGATCCACCGCTCGGCGAGCTGTTCCGCGAGCGCTACTCCGGGCCGCGCCGCGCGCGCATGGCCGCCGTCCTGGAGCGGGCGCGGGACCGGGGCCAGCTGGCGGCGGACATCGATCCGCAGGTGCTGATCGACCAGTTGTGGGGGGCCTGCTACTTCCGGCTCCTGGTGGCCGACCACCCCGTCAGCGAGGGGTTCGCGGAGACCATCGTGCATAATCTGCTGCACGGCGTGGGCGGCCATGTCACGGACCCGGCATGAAGACGGCCTTGGTCTCCAGGTAGGCCTCCAGCCCCTCGGGGCCGCCCTCGCGCCCCAGGCCCGAGGACTTCCGGCCGCCGAACGGGACCGAAGGTGCCAGTTCGAATCCGTTGACGCTCAGCTGGCCGGTCGTCACCCGGCGTGCGACCTGGTAGGCGCGTTCGGGATCGGCGCCGTGGACGCTGCCGCTGAGGCCGAAGTCGGTGGCGTTGGCGATCGCCACCGCCTGGTCGACGTCCTCGTAGGCCTGGACGGTCACGACCGGGCCGAAGATCTCCTCGCGGGCGATCTTCATGCCGGGCTCGACGTCGGCGAACACCGTGGGCAGCACGTAGTGGCCGTGCTCGTGGCCCGGGCTGCGGCCGCCGCCGGTCACCACCCTCGCGCCCTCGCGGCGGCCGCTGTCGATGTAGCCCAGGACGCGGCGCAGCTGCCGTTCGTTGAGGACGGGGCCGACCTGCGTCGTACGGCTCCAGGGGTCGCCGACCCTGAGCAGGCGCACGCGGTCGGCGTACGCCCCGAGGACCTCCGCGATCCTGGAGCGCGGCGCGAGGATGCGGGTCTGGGCGAAGCAGATCTGTCCGGCGAAGGGCATGCTCAGCGGGGTGAGGGTGTCGAGGGTGTCCTGCAGGTCCACGTCGTCGAGCAGGATCGCGGCGGACTTGCCGCCCAATTCGAGGGTGACCCGGGCGAAGCGCTCCAGTGCGGCCGTGGCGACGGCGCGGCCCGTCGGCACGCTGCCGGTGAAGCTGATCTTGTCCACGCCGGGCGAGGCCACCAGCGTCTGCGACTCCTCGCGATCCGCCGTGATCACGTTGACGGCCCCCGGCGGCAGCCCGGCCGCCTCGGCGCACTCGGCGACCACCAGGGCGTCCAGCGGGCTCTCCGGCGGCGACTTCACGACCACCGTGCAGCCTGCCGCCAGGGCCGTGGGGATCTTGTGCGCGAAGATGTTGAAGGTGGCGTTCCACGGGGCGAACAGCGCGGCGACGCCGACGGGTTCACGGGTCACACGGGCGTGCCCCCGGGAGGTGGGACGGCGGTCCTCGAACGCGTACGAGCCGGCGAGCTTGGCGAAGTAGTCGAAGCGGCTCTGGCCGGCCTGGACGAGTCCCTCGGCGAAGGCGACCGGCGCCCCGACCTGGGCCGTCCACAGACGTGCCAGCAGCGGCAGCCGCCGGCGCACCTGGTCGGCCAGCTGTCTGAGGTGCGCGGCGCGTTCGTGCGCGGACATCCGCGGCCAGGGACCCTCGTCGAAGGCCGTGCGCGCGGCGGCGACCGCGCGTTCGACGTCCCGGGTGTCCGCGAGCGGCACGTGCAGCAACTCCTCCTCCGTGGAGGGGGAGACGATGGGTGCGCGGCGGGTCCCGCTGGGGGAGACCCAGCGGCCGCCGATGTAGAAGCCCTGGCCGGTTCCCGCGGAGACTGCTGAGGACAGGTCGAACATGGCGCTTCCCTGAGGTCGGCCGGACCGCCGCCACCCCATCGGCCGGATCCGGCGATATGAGCACAGTGTCAATATAGTACGTAAGGAATGTTTCACGGGAAACATTCTTTATCGGGCAATTCGGCGCACGGAAGTGGTGCACCGGGGCACGGAGACGTGAAGAGCGGAAGCCGCGCCCACCGGTCTCCCGTGGGCGCGGCTTCCGCTTCCGTGAGGTGCGCGACCGTCCAGTCGCTGGTCAGAGGCCTGCTGTGGCCGGTCGCCAGATGTTCGGCTGGTGTCGGGGGCCGGTCGAGGGCCGGTCCCCGGTCGGGGTGTTACCGGCCGCCGCCACCGCCGCCGCCGTGGCCGCCGCCGCCACCGCCGCCGCCGTGGCCGCCGCCACCGCCGCCGTGGCCACCGCCACCGCCGCCGCCGTGGCCACCGCCACCGCCGCCGTGGTCGTAGCCGCCGCCCCAGCCACCGCCGTAGCCGTGGTCGTAGCCGCCGCCCCAGCCGCCGCCGCGGTCGTAACCGCCGCCACCGTAACCGCCGCCACCGTAACCGCCGCCGCCGTAGCCGCCGCCGCCGTGGCCGCCGCCACCGCCGCCGTGGCCACCGCCACCGCCGCCGCCACCGCCGTGTTCGGCGTAGCTGACTGCTGAGGCTGGTGAGCTCGTCGGTGCCGCGACGGCCGCTGAGGCCGCACCCCCAAGGGCGAGCGCGAGGCCTGCCATTGCGGCGAGGGGCCACTTGGAAATACGCATGAGAACTCTCCTAGCCCGGTCGGTTCCTGGGCGTGGACGAGGTTCAAAGGCCGCTGCGCCGGACGGTAAGAGCGGCGCCCCACCGCTCTGCGGGTTGTGAGGTCCGCAGTCAAGTAGGTGATGTTCGAAATGTTGCCTTTGCCACTATTTGTCCACGCCCCCCACGCTGCGACTGTCAGGTCGTGACGTCAAGGAGCGAGCCTGGTAGTGCCACTACCAGGCTCAGGGGGAGGGGGGTGCCGAGGGCGGGGACGTCAGTCGCTCGGCGAGTCGTCGTCGAAGGGCTCGTCACTCCACCGGAACCAGGCCCGGTCGTCCTCGATGTGCAGCAGGAACTCGGCCACGGGCCCCGAGGGCGAGCGCAGCGACACCGCACGCCGGACCTCGTCGTACGCCGCCTCCCACGCGGCCCAGGGCTCGTCCTCCTCGGCCGGCGCGGTCATCGCCGTCTCCATCAGGGCGAGCTCGCGCGCGAACAGCGGCCGGACCCGGTCGAACGCCGCGGCGGGCTCGAACCGCCCCGACAGCCACGGGAAGTCGGCCTCCTCGACCGTGATGTCCCCGACGGGATCCCCGTCGCTCAGCACCCGCCAGATCCCGCCCACGAACCCCATCGTGTGCTCACCGGCCCTCAGTGGCCTCGGCGCCCGCCTGCTGCGGCTCCTCGTGCAGCGCCGAGTCGGCCGCGCCCCGGGTGAAGCCCGTGAAGGCCACGCACAGCCCCGCGCGTTCGGGCGAGCAGCAGAAGGGCCCCGCGGTGGCGGCGGCGTCCGGGGACAGCGGCGCCAGCCGGACCAGCCGCCAGGGACCGTCGTCGCGGCGGGCACGGATCGTGAGGGCGTCACCGGAACGGCTGGCGCGCACGGTCACCGCGTGTCCGGCCCAGTCGGGCACCGGCGCGAGCGACCAGTCGGACACCCCGCGGGTGACCACCGCGCCGAGGTGCGGCACGCCGTCGGACATCTCGATCCCGGCCTTGACCCAGTTCTCGGCGTCGACGCGGATCATGAGCCCGGCCTGGTCGTACAGCGTGTCGAAGTCCGCGCGGAAGGTCACCTCCATCGACGTGTCCCCCGGGAAGGCGGTGAGCAGGGCGTGCCCGTCGTCGCGCACGAAGCCGTAACCGGTGGTGCGCCAGAAGTCGCTGCGGTCACGGGTGGTGACGAGCATCCCGGATCCGTCCGCCGTGGCCTCCTGCGGGGTGTTGAGCCACGTGGCCTCGTCCCAGTCGATCGGGCGCTGCTCGTTCATGGACCGTCCTTCCGGTCGGGCGGGCCTCTGGGCAGGGTGCGTCGGGGCCGCCGGTCGCGTGGGCGGCCCCAGCGTAGATCAGCGCTCCGACAGCGGGACACGGCCGGGGGTGAGGGGGCGCGAGGGCGGGTCATTCCCGCTCGGGGCCGAAGGGCGGCACCTTCGTGGGGGGACCGGGTTCCGGGCCGCCCGACAGGGCCGAGGGCCCGTCGACCGCCCGTGGCTCGTACGACAGGCCGAGACCCAGCGGCTCCCTCCGTACGGTGATCAACGCCGCGTCGTCGCCGAGTCGGCCCCCGCAGTACAGGAGGAGGTCCTCGCGTACGTGCCGCACCAGGTCCTCCGGGGTCTGTTGACCCGGCCACGACGCGATGCGCTCGGCGAGGGGGTAGAAACGGCCGGACGCGTCACGGGCCTCGGTGACCCCGTCGGTGTAGAGCAGCAGCATGTCGCCGGGTGCGAAGGGGAAGGTGTCCACGCCCGGGTGCGAGGGCTGCAGCAGCCCCAGGCCGATGGGCGGCGCGGGCTGCGTCGGGTCGAGGGGCGCGAGGCCGTCGGCGGCCAGCCGGTACGGGGACGGGTGGCCGCAGTTGAGGATGCGGACCTCCGGACGGTCGTCGGGGAAGTCGACGAGGATCGCGGTGATGAACGACTCGACCGCCGTGTCCTCGTCCAGGCCGTAGGCGCAGCCCTGCGCCGCCTTCCAGGACACCGTCGCCTCCAGGTGCGCGTACATCGCGGGCAGCGGCGGGGCCCGGTAGGCGACGCTGCGGAACGCCCCGAGCAGCAGTGAGGCGTCGCCGATCGCCGGCAGGCCCTTGCCGCGGACGTCCCCGATGAGCAGCCGGGTGCCGCCGGGCGTGCGCACCGCCGCGTACAGGTCGCCGCCGATCCGGGCCTGGTCCTCGGCGGCCTGGTAGTCGAAGGCGATCCGCAGCGGGCCGATGCGCTCCGGCAGGGGCTGCAGGACGACCTGCTGCGCGGCCTCCGCCACCGAGCGCACCTGTTGCAGCTCGGCCTGGTGCCGTTCGCGCAGCCGGCAGAAGAGCACGGTGAGGGCCGAGACGAGGACGAGCGCGATGATCTCGCTCTGCCGGTACGACGTGGTGATGGTGCCGTCGGCCACCGACACCACGGTGAGCGACGCCACCGCCAGGGCACCGATGAGGGCGGTGAGCCGGAGCCCGCCGAACGACGCGGTCAGTGCCGGTGCCACCACCAGGAGCGGTCCCAGGTGCCCCTCCGTGGGGATCACCAGGTCGCTGATGACGATCGCCACGATCAGCAGCACCGGGACCGCGATCAGGGCAGGGGTCCGCTCGGCTGACCAGTACGTGCCTGCGCGTGGTGCAAAACGCATATCTCTTGCTTACACCCCTCCCGTCGCCCCCGCCCGTGGCGGGACCTCGGCGGGAACGGGGAGGAGCAGCGCCGTCACGTTGTCGTGCCCGCCGGCGTCGAGCGCGTACCCGACCAACGAGCGCGCGCCCTCCAGAAGCCCGCCGCCGCGGGAGCCGGGTGCGGGAGCCAGCCGGGCCCGCAGCGCCTCCGCGCCGGGGAGGTACCGCCACAGCCCGTCGGTGCACAGCAGGAGACGGCCGGGCACCGCCGGCCGGCTGCTGCGCACCCGCGGTACGGGCTCGCCGTTCCCGGCACCCAGCCAGCCGGTCAGGACGTCGAGTTCGCCGGTGTCGTCCTCGGTCAGCGCGATGGCCAGGCCCTCGTCCGGCAGCCAGTACGCACGGCTGTCACCGATCCACGCACACCACAGGCCGTCCGGACCGGCGACGCCCGCGACGAAGGTGCAGGCCGGTGCCTCGTCCGGTGCCACGGCGAGTGCCGCGACCGCGCGTCCCGCGCGCCCGGTGGCGTCCTCGAGCGCGACCTCCGGTACGGTCCCCGCCCGCAACGCCGAGGCCAGCGCGGCCGAGGCGACCTCGGCCGCGAGCAGGGCCGCCCGCTCGGACCGGGGTGACATGGACACCCCGTCGCACACCACCCCGATCGTCCATGCGCCGGCCGTGGTCACGGCCATCGCGTCGGCGTTCACCTCACGCCGCTTCCCCCGGTCGCTGACGCCCGCCGCGCCGCCCGCGGATACCTCCACCCGCGACCGGAACGCCGCCTGGGCGACACCGCAGTCCCAGCAGTAACCGTCCGGGGCCACCGTCCCACCGCAGCGTTCGCACGTCGGCGTACCGCCCCCCTGTCGTCCGTCCATGACAGGACCCTACGAGGGGCCGTGCGCTACGGGAGGGGCGGGGCGGGACCGAGGTCAGGACGGCGCCCGGCGCAGCGGCTCCAGCGCCTTGGTCCAGGCCAGGACCTCGTCGAGGACGACGCCGAGCTCGCCCGCGCGGCGCGGGCCGGGCTCGAAGCGGCTCATGTCGGCGAAGTCGCGGAAGAGGGAGAGCGCCACCTGGGCACGCACGGTGGCCACCCGCAGCTCGGCCATCACCAGCCGCAGGTGCTCCACCGCGCGGCTGCCGCCGACGCTGCCGTACGCGACGAACCCGGCCGCCTTGTTGTTCCACTCGGCGAAGAGGTAGTCGATGGCGTTCTTGAGCGCCCCCGGGATCGAGTGGTTGTACTCGGCCGTCACGAAGACGTAGCCGTCGAAGGAGCCGATCTTCTCCGCCCACGTGAAGGTGTGCGGCCGGCTGTACTGGCCCAGTGACGGCGGCAGCGGTTCGTCGAGCAGCGGGAGGTCGTAGTCGGCGACGTCCACCAGTTCGTACTCGGCGTCGCCGCGCAGCGTGGCGTTCTCGTACACCCACCGGGCGACGGCCTCGCCGAGGCGCCTGGGGCGTGTGCTGCCGAGGATGATGGCGATCCTGGTCATGGCGTTGCTCCTGGACGGTCCTGTTCCGGTGGCCGGGCGGGGCGCCGGAGGCGGCGGACCGGCGCGTGAGGCACCTTCCATGCGCGCCCGCCGGTGAACCCGGCGGGGCCGGGGGTTCACCCGATCGCCGTGACGGCGGCGCCTGCCGCGGCTCAGCGGGTCCGGGGCTCCAGGGAGATGCGGACCGTGATGCGCTTGCCCACCGGCTGCCGCTGCACGTCGTAGCCCTCGCACAGGGCCAGGATGATCTCCAGGCCGTGCTGGCCGATCCGTCCCGGCTCGGCGGCGCGGGCCAGGGGCAGGGTGCTGCTGGTGTCCCACACGGACACCAGCAGCGTCGCCGTGTCGACGTCCACCTCGAGGTCGAGCAGACCGGGGCCCGGAGCGTACTTGCAGGTGTTGGTGATCAGCTCGCTGACGACGAGCTGTGCGGTCTCGACCGTCTCCACCGGTACCGGGACGCCGTGCTCGCCCTGGACGCGGGCGAGGAACCCGCCGGTGAAGCGCCGCGCCGCGGAGATCGCCTCCGAGTCGCCCTCGTGCGCGAATCCGGCGTGGATGCACGGCCAGTCGGCCAGGTGGGCGGGGTGGCCGTCCAGCCTCGGTTCCATGGTGGTGCCTTTCGTACTGCTTCCCGGCCGGCCGCGCTCAGGCGCGGCCAGCCGTCCGTCTACCCCGTTTTCCGCGACTGACGCTCATCCGCTTCCGGTCGCGTTCACTGGCGGGGGAGCTTGGTGACGGTGTCCAGGTAGAAGGCGTCGATGCTGTGCACGGCGCGCTCGAAGTCGTCCAGGTTGACCGGCTTGGTGACGTACGCGTTGGCGTGCTGCCGGTAGGCGCCGGTCACGTCGTCGGGCGCCGCGGAGGTGGTGAGGACGACCACCGGGACCGCGCGCAGTTTCTCGTCGTTCTTGAGGATCGAGAGCAGTTCGTGGCCGTTCATCCGCGGCATGTTGAGGTCGAGGACGATCAGGTCGGGGAGCCGGTTGGCCGGGTCGCGCAGGTACTCCAGCGCCGCGAGGCCGTCCTCGACCTGGGTCAGGTTGCGGGCACCGCGCTCGGCGAGGGCGTCCCCGATCAGCATGGCGTCCGCAGGGTCGTCCTCGACCAGCAGCACGTCGTGGGGGCGGGCGGGGGCGATCATCATCATTGGCTCCGGGTCCGGTCGGTGCGCCGCGGGGGACGGTGGGGGGTGTCGCTGGTCACCAGGCCGGGCCAGCGGCGGCGGGCGCCCTGGCGGCTGATGTTGCAGGCGCGGCCGATCTGGGGGTATCCGGCACCTGCGGCGGCCGCCTGCTCGGCCGCCTGGTTCTCCAGGTGCTCGACCGCCTGCTGGAGGAGGCTGAGCATGTACAGGTACGCCAGGGCCTCCCCGCGGGCTTCGGTACCGTCGTCGGTGGCCCCGGGGACGGCGAGCGGGCGGAGGGCACGACGGGCAAGGTGCCGGGCGAGGTCGTCGACCGCGCCGATCGCCAGGGCGGCGAGCTCGTCCTCCGGCAGGCGCGGAGCGAAGTGGGTGCCAGGCATGGCCCCCACCTTAGGACCTGCACAATCGCACGACAACAAGTGTTGTCGGTGGCCGATACAGTGGTTCCGTCCTCGGGCATCCGGCGGCGGCGAGCGAAGCGGAGGGCGCACAGCGTGGCAACGGGCGAGACGATCGTGCAGGCGACCGGCAGGCCGGAGACGGCCCGTGTGCCCGATGACGCCCGGCGCCCGGGCCGGCTGTCGGCGTGGACCACCCGGCGGTGGCTCCGGGTGGGGGTGAGCCTCGCACTCGCGGTGCTCGCCGCGCTCGGCGCGCTCGGCATCTGGGCGCTGGACCGCAGCTCGGCCCTGACGGACCAGCTGGTCGACGTGCGGTCCCCGGCCCTGGTCAACTCCGTCCGGCTGGAAGCGGCGCTGGTGAACCAGGAGACCGGTGTCCGCGGCTACGGCCTCAGCGGGCAGCGGGAGTTCCTCGACCCGTACACCCAGGGGCTGGCGGACGAGCGGACCGCCCTCGACCGGCTGCGTCCCCTCGTCCAGGGTGACGCGCGGGCCCGCGCCGACCTCGACGCCGTCGTGGACGCGGCCACCGCCTGGCAGGGGCTGATCGCCCGGCCCGTCGCCTCGGCGCCGGCCACGCCGGGGGAGCCGGTGCCGCTCGCCACCGAGCGGGCAGACGAGGGCAGGGCCGCCTTCGACCGGGTCCGCGACGCCCTCGGCTCCCAGCAGGAGCACCTGCGGCAGGCCCGCATCACCGCCGGCACCCAACTCGACGCCGCCGTGCGGCTGCGCAACGTGGTGCTCACCGCCATCGCCGCCGTCATCGTTCTGCTGGCCGTGCTCGTCTTCGAGGGCCTGCGCCGCGGCATCACCAGGCCCCTGGAGCTGCTGGGCACCGAGGTCCGGTACGTGACGCGGGGCCGCTTCGACCACCCCATCACCGTGAACGGCCCGGCCGACCTGCGCCGGCTCGGCGGGGACGTGGAGGGCATGCGGCGCCGGCTCGCGGAGGAACTCTCCTTCGCCGAGCGGGCCCGGCAGCTCCTCGACGAGCAGTCCGCCGACCTCAAGCGCTCCAACGCCGAGCTGGAGCAGTTCGCCTACGTCGCCTCGCACGACCTGCAGGAGCCGCTGCGGAAGGTGTCGAGCTTCACCCAGCTCCTGCAGCGCCGCTACGGGGACCAACTGGACGAGCGGGCCGACCAGTACATCGCGTTCGCCGTCGACGGCGCGAACCGCATGCAGACCCTCATCAACGACCTGCTGGCGTTCTCCCGGGTGGGCCGGGTCCACAACCAGCAGGGCACCGTGGACCTGGAGCGGATCGCCGGCGCGACGGAGGAGGCGCTGAGCGTCGCCCTGGAGGAGTCCGGCGCCGAGATCACCCGCGACCCGCTGCCCACCGTCGTCGGCGACACCACGCAACTGGGCATGCTCTGGCAGAACCTGATCTCCAACGCGGTGAAGTTCCGCCACCCCGACCGGGCACCGCGGATCCACGTCGCGGCCCGGCGCGACGGCGACCTGTGGCGGTTCTCCGTCACCGACAACGGCATCGGCATCGACCCCGAGTTCGCCGAGAAGGTCTTCGTGATCTTCCAGCGGCTGCACACCAAGGACGCCTACCCCGGCAACGGGATCGGGCTGGCCATGTGCAAGAAGATCGTCGAGTTCCACGGCGGCACCATCGGCATCGACCCGGAGTACGGCCCCGGTACCCGCATCGCCTTCACCCTCCCCGCACAGCGGCCCGACCCCGGGCAGGAGTCCGGAACCGCGTCCGCCGCCGCGGAAGACGCCGCGGACGACGCCGGAGGCACGGGGGAGCCCCGACCGTGACGACACCCCCCACGCCGCTCAACCCTGTCGCGCACCACCGGATCCTGCTCGTCGAGGACGACGCCGGCGACGCCCTGCTGGTGACCGAGATGCTCGCCGACACCTCGCTGCGGTACACGCTCGTCTGGCACAAGACCCTGGCGGACGCCTGCTTCGAGCTGTCCGCGCGGGCCGCCGACTGCGTCCTGCTCGACCTGCACCTGCCCGACGCGGCGGGCCCCGGTGCCGTCGCCGAGATCCAGCGCGCCGACCCGAACACCGCCGTTATCGTGCTGACGGGCCTGGCCGAGGGGCAGGCTGGTTCCGAGGCCCTGGCCACCGGCGCCCAGGACTACCTCGTCAAGGGCAAGGTCGAACCGGAACTCCTGCAGCGCGCCGTGCGCTACGCCGTCCAGCGCAAGCAGGCCGAACGGGCCGGCGCCGACCTGCAGGCCGGAAGACTGCGCGCACAGGAGAACGCCCGCCTCGAACGGGGCCTGCTGCCGCAGCCCCTGCTGGCCACCCCCGCCGTCACCGCCACCAGCCGCTACCTCCCCGGGCGGGAGAGCGCCCTGCTGGGCGGCGACTTCCTCGACGTGGTGCAGACCGACGACGGGCGCGTCCACGCCGTGATCGGCGACGTCAGCGGCCACGGCCCCGACGCCGCGGCACTCGGCGTCTGCCTGCGCATCGCCTGGCGCGCGCTGACCCTGGGCGGCCACCGCGGCCCGGAACTCCTGCGCCTGCTGGAGCGCATGCTGGTCGCGGAACGTTCGCACCCCGACCTGTTCACCACGTGCACCCTGCTCACCCTGGACTTCGCCGCGTCCCGGGCCACGGTGCACCTGGCCGGGCATCACGAGCCCCTGCTGACCACCGGCGGCGTCACGCGACCGGTCCAGGCGGCCCACGGCGTCGCCCTCGGCATCGCACCGGGTCTTGACCAGTGGCCCGCCACGGCCTTGGACCTGCCGGAGCGGGGCACCCTGACGCTCTACACCGACGGCCTCATCGAAGGCCATGCCGGCCCCGGCGGTGAGCGGCTCGGCGCGGAGGGGCTGCTGCGCCTGCTGGCCCGCACCTCCGTGACGGCGCCCGACGCGCACCTCGACGCGCTGATCGGGCAGGTCCGTGACCTGGACGGGGAACGCCACACGGACGACCTGGCGGTGCTGCGCCTGGACTGGGGCGCGGGGGGTGACGGCGCGGCCGTGCCCGCCGACGGTTCAGCCGGCCCGGCGGTGAACGGCCGGGGCCACTGACTCCAGGCGCTCCAGGAGCAGTCCCTCGCGCGTGGACCAGGGGCAGATCTCCACGCTGTCCACCCCGCACATCTCCATCAGGGTCTCGGCCACCAGCGCCCCCGCCAGCGACTGGCCCGCGCGGTGCCGTGAGATGCCCGGGAGCTTGGCGCGCCCCGCCGGGCCCTTCGCTGCCAGGACGGGCACGATCTGCCGCACCTGCTTCAGCGTCAGCCGGTCCGGGCCCTCGTCGGACGTGCCGCGGGCGGCCGCGAGCCGCGCCAGCTGGGTGAACGTCTTGGAGGAGGCCAGCACCCGTCCGTCCCGCGGCGCCCGCGGCAGCGCGTCGCCCAGTTCGCCGACCGACGCGCGTAGACGGTCGCGGACCTCGTGCAGCCGCCGCTTGGAGGTGACGGCGTCCACCAGGTCCCAGCGGCGGTTGACGGCGCGGGCTCCGAGGGGGAGCGAGTGGACCGCGTGCGGCTGCTCCCCGGTGCCGGCCGCGATCTCCAGCGTCCCGCCCCCGATGTCCAGCACCAGCAGCGGCCCACCGTCCCGGCCCGCCCACTCGCGGGCGGCCACGTAGGCCAGCCGGGCCTCCTCCTCGCCCGACAGCACCCGCAGCCGCATGCCCGTGGTCCGTGCGACCTGCGCGATGACCTCGTCGCGGTTCGGCGCGTCCCGGATGACGGAGGTGGCGAAGGCGTACACCGAGGGCAGCGAATGCCCGCTGTCGGCCGCCAGGGTCCGCGCCACCGCGTGCTGGACGCTGCGCACCCCCGACCTGTCGAGCCGTCCCGCCGCGTCGAGCGTCTCGTGCAGCCGCAGCCGCACCTTGCGTGCCAGTACCGGTTCCAGCGGCGAGCCGGCCCGTCGTTCCACGATCGTGAGCAGGGCGCTGTGGCACCCGACGTCGAGCACTCCCGTTCTGCGTACCTTCCTCTGCGTCTTCAATCCGTACCTCCACCCCTCATCGACACCGCACCCTCCTCATTCCCCGGATCGACGGCTGTGCCTCCCCGGAGACGGGCGGGCGCCGTCCTATTCAGGGCCCCGCGGGCGCGCAAGTCAAGATCCTTTGACGAGATCGTTGCGGAGAGCACCCGATCGGTCACGGCCGCGCCGGTACGGCTCCGGGGGCTGGAGCGGCGAATTCCGCGCAGGTGGCGGCTGGTTGCGCCGTCACGGCGCCGTCACCGCGTCCTCACCGCGTCCTCACCGTGCCGGCTCCGCCAGCCGCGCCAGTGCGGCCGCCGTCAGCGCGGTCACGCCCGCGGGGACGGCGAGCCGGGGATCGGGACGGAACCCGGGGGAGTGGTTCGGCGGCAGGGCCGCCATCTTGGCCGCGGCGCTCGTACCCGGGGTCCGCGCCCACTGCTCCGGGCCGACGCACCCGAGCATCCAGTAGGCGGTGCGCACCCCGGTCGCGCCATGCAGACCGGCGCCGGCCGGGCCGTACAGCGGGAAGTCCTCGGTGGCCGTGGACGCGGGCCAGACGGCGACGCGGGCGGCGCCGAGGGTCCGCTCGTGAGCGCCCCGCACGGCGGCCGCGATGCCGGGGTCGGCAAGCGTGGGCTGCGACTGCGCGAGGACCCGGACGGAGGGTTCGCGCGGGCAGCCGGAGGCCGCGCACTCGGCGGCGACGATGCGGTGCACGGCCGCCGTCACACGCTCCAGCGCCTCGTCGCCGAACGCGCGCACCGAGACCTCCAGCGTGGCCGAGGCGGGCACCACGTTGCCCCGGGTGCCGGCGTGGAGCGAGCCCACCGTCAGCACCACCTGCTCGGCCGGACTGGTCTCCCGCGACACCACGGTCTGCAGCCTCAGCACGATCGCGGCCGCGGCGACCACGGGGTCCACCGCCAGGTGCGGGCTGGCCGCGTGGCCGCCCGAGCCGTGCACGACGACCTCGAGCAGCCGGCTGCCCGCCAGCACCGGTCCGTGCGCGTGGGCGACCATCCCGGCCGGCAGCGGCGCGGTGTGCTGGGCCGGACGACGTCGGGGACCGGGAAGCGGGTGTACAAGCCGTCCTCCAGCATGGCGCGGGCCCCGTCGAGGGTCTCCTCCGCGGGCTGGCCGACCGTCATCAGGGTGCCCGACCAGTGACCGGTGGCGCCGGCGAGCAGCGCCGCCGTACCGCCGAGGCACGCCAGGTGCAGGTCGTGGCCGCACGCGTGCATGACGGGCACCGGGCGGCCCTCGCCGTCGAGGGCGACGGCCTCGCTGGCGTACGGCAGACCGGTGGCCTCCAGGACCGGCAGCGCGTCCAGTTCGGCGCGCAGCATCACCACCGGGCCGGGGCCGTTGCGGAGCACGCCGACCACGCCGTGCCCGCCGACGCCGGTGGTGACCTCGAGCCCGGCGGCACGCAGGCGCTCCGCGTGCCGCGCCGCGGTGCGCTCCTCCGCACCGGACAGTTCGGGATGCCGGTGCAGGTCGAGGTAGTCGGCCACGGTGGGCCGCAGGACCCGGGGCAGGCCGTCGAGGACTTGGCGGTACGGGCCGTCCGCGGAGGGGGTCACAACTGGCTCCCGTCGGTGGGGTGTCGGGGCGGAAGGGCCGCAGGACGTCTGACAGCGGGGTGACAGCGGGACGCGCACGGATCGGCCAGCGGGCCCCGTTAGAAAGGAACCCGGGTACGGAGCAAGAAAAAGTCCGCCGGACTCCTCCGGCCGACTTCGGGCATTGCTCCACGAATGTGCGGAAGTCGGTGCGCAGCGGTGCGGGGAATCACGGCCCTTTCGCGCCTGCGCCCTAGCGCGGTCCGTCCGCCGGGTGGGGGGCCCGGGATGCCCGCCGCGGGGCGGTCCGTTGCGGCAGGGGACGTACAGATGCGAGGACCCGGCGTAAAAACGCCCCGCGTCGGGTAAAGAGGGCTCCGTGGCCGTCTCCGTCAGGAGGCGACTCCGGGTCACGCAGTCGGCGTGGCTCGGCGGCTGGCACGTGAAGGATGGACGCGGTGGCGACAGGCGTCGTGAAGTGGTTCAACTCGGAAAAGGGCTTCGGCTTCATCGCACAGGACGGAGGTGGCCCCGATGTGTTCGCGCACTACTCGAACATCGCCGGCAACGGCTACCGCGAACTGGTCGAGGGTGAGGCCGTGACGTTCGACGTCACCCAGGGACAGAAGGGACCGCAGGCGGAGAACATCATCCGCAACTGACGGTCCGCGACCGGGGTGGCCGGGTCGTCACCGGCAGCGCGCACATGGCTGCCGGAGAGGCCCGGCCACCCCGTCCCCGTCTTCGGCCCCGCCCCTGCCCCACTCGTGGACCCCGCCTCCGGGCCGGCGTCCGGGGCGAGGACACTGGGGCGGTATGACGCACTGGTACGAGCGACGCGACGTCGAGGACGGAATCGTCCGCATCAGCGAGCCGCACGCCCACGAGATCGTGAAGGCCAACGTGTGGTGGCTGCGCGGCTCCGAACGCGACCTCGTCGTGGACGCCGGACTCGGGGTGGTGCCCCTGCGCCGGGAGGTCCCGGACGTCTTCGCGAGGGAGCCGCTGCTGCTCCTCACCCACGCACACCTCGACCACGTCGGCGGCGCCCACGAGTTCACCGAGCGCGTCGCCCACACCGCGGACGCCGCGGCTCTGGCGCGCGGCGTGCCGGCGAGCCTGTACGGGCCCGAACTCGCCGAACGGCTCGGCACCGAGGACGTGGGCGCGTCCTTCCCGGACCTCCTCCTCGACGCCCTGCCCGGCCCCGGGTACGACCCCGGCAGCTACGGCATCGGTCCGGTGACCCTCACCCGCACCCTGAGCGGGGACGAGCGGATCGACCTCGGCGACCGCACCCTCACCGTCCTCCACCTCCCGGGGCACACGCCGGGCTCCGTCGCCCTCCTCGAGGAGCGCACGGGGGCGCTGTACTCCGGCGACGCCGTCTACGACGGCTACCTCGTCGACGACCTGCCCGAGTCCGACGTGACGGCCTACCGGCGCACCGCGGCCTTCCTCGCCGACCTGGACGTCTCCGTCGTCCACCCCGGCCACGGGCGGAGCTTCGGCCGTGACCGGCTGCGCGAGGTGGCGGAGCGTTACCTGCGCCGCAGCGCTCCCGCGGACCGCTCCTGACCCTGCTCCGCCGGGGTCAGCGGGCCGCGGGTACGGGTGGGGGCCTCAGGCCAGCCGCAGGGTGACGTAGGCGATGGTGTCCCCGGGCAGCACGTAGCGTTCGACCTCGACAAAGCCCCGCGCCTCGGCGAAACGCAGCCCCTCGGTGTTGGACGCCAGGACGACCGTCTCGACCGCCACCGCGCCCAACTCGCGCGCCCGGTCGATCCCCCGGGTGTAGAGCCGCATGCCGAAGCCCTGCCCCCGGTGGTCGGGCAGCACCCGGGCGATGACCGTGGCCGTGGCTTCCTCGCCGGTGGGCGGCCGCACGGTCGTGCAGCCCACGACGGCGTCACCGAGGTAGGCGACCTCCAGGTGGTTGCGCCGCGATCGCTCGCGCACGTCGTCGAGGGAGAGCGGGCCGGTGGGGATGATCGTGTTGTGGACGAACCGCCAGTCCTCGAGCATGGCGTCGCCATGGGGCCGTTCGATGCGAAGGGTCGACATCGCAGCAGGAAACCGGTGGACGGCGAGCGGCGTCAACCGCATTTGCCGGAGGCCGGAGGGCCTGCGACGCGTCGCGCGGCGCGGTGGGGGAGCGCAGCGGTTAGCGTGGGCCGGGATCCGGAGGAGAGCCCTGGTGCAGACCACCCTTGCCGTGTTGTTCGCGCTGCTCGCGGCCGTCAGCAACGCCCTGGCCACCGTGCTCCAGCGCTACGCGGCCCGCACGGTCCCGCTCTCGGTGGGGCTGCGTCCGGCCCTCATGGGCGAACTGCTGCGCAAGCCCGTGTGGCTCGCCGGATTCGGCGCGGTGATCGCGGCGGCCGCGTTCCAGGCTCTGGCCCTGCTCAACGGCGCGCTCTCGCTCGTCCAGCCGCTGTTCGTCCTGGAGTTGCCCTTCGCCCTGTTCATCGGCGGCCTGGTGCTGCGCCGCCGGCTTCCGCCGCGTGGCTGGGCCGCCGTCGCCGCCATGGTGGTGGGGCTGGGCGTGGGGTTGTGGGCCGCGTCACCGAGCGGCGGGGTCGACCGGCCGCGCACCGGCCTGTGGGCGATGGCGGTGCCGAGTTGTGCCGCCGCCGTCCTGGTGCTGGTCGGCACCGCCGTCCGGCGTCCCGAGGGCCGGGTGCGCGCCGCCTGCTTCGGCCTGTCGGCGGCCATCTGCTACGCGCTGACCGCCGGGTTCCTGAAGGACGCCACGCAGGTGTGGGCCACCGACGGTGCGGCCGCCTTCTTCACCGCGTGGCAGACCTACGGCTTCGCGCTCGTCGGGGTCGCGGCCGTCTTCCTCCTGGAGAACGCCATGCAGTCCGGTCCCCTGGTGGCCTCCCAGCCCGCGCTGACGCTGGGGGACGCGACCGTGAGCCTCGCGCTGGGCGTGACGGTGTTCGAGGAGCGCCTGCGGGGAGGCTGGTGGCTCCTGCCCATGCTGCTGGGCGCGCTGCTCGTGGTGGCGGGCGCGTTCGTCCTGGTCCGGGTGCCGCTCGTCCGCACGCTGGTGGCGCCGGACGCACCCCGCTGAGCGGCACCCGGCGGCCGTCCGCGGTCCCGCCCCGCCGCGCGTTCAGTCGAAGCCGAGATCCCGCAGATTGGTCTTCGCCAGCTCCACGATCTCGTCCGCCCGCCCGGACAGGATCGTTCGGGTCGCGAAGAGGGTGAACCCCTTGAGCTGGCCGTAGGTGATCTTCGGGGGCAGCGACAGCTCGTGGCGCGCGGTACGGGCGTCGACCAGCGCGGGGCCGTCGTGGTCGAGCGCGGCCGAGAGCGCCTCGGCGAGCTGGCCCGGCTGTTCGGCCCTGGCGCCGAACAGCCCCGCCGCCCGGGCGACCCCGGCGTAGTCCGCCTCGCCCAGGTCGGTGCCGAAGTTGACGATGCCCGCGGCCTTCATCTCCAGCTCCACGAAGGAGAGCGCGGTGTTGTTGAAGACCACGATCTTGACGGGCAGGTTCAGCTGACGGAGTGTGAGCAGCTCCCCGAGGAGCATGCTCAGGCCGCCGTCCCCGCACAGGGCCACGACCTGGCGTCCCGGATGGGAGGCCTGGACGCCGATGGCGTGCGGCAGGGCGTTGGCCATCGTGCCGTGGTTGAACGAGCCGATGAGCCGCCGGTGGCCGTTCATCGTCAGGTAGCGGGCCGCCCACACCGTGGGGGTGCCGACGTCGGCGGTGAAGACGGCGTCCGGGGTCGTGAGCTTGTCGACGGTGGCGGCGACGTGCTGGGGGTGCATGGGGGAGTCCGAAGGACCGGCCGCCGCGAGGTGGTCCAGCCGGCCGCGCACCTTCCGGTAGTGGCCGGTCATCCGGTCGGCGAAGGACCGGTCGGCCCGGGGACGGAGCAGCGGGAGCAGCGCGGCGGCGGTGTCCTTGACGGTGCCGACCAGCGGCACGTCGACGTCGGTGCGCCGCCCGATGTGCTCGCCGCGGACGTCGACCTGGACGACCGGCACGTCGGGGCCCGGGTAGAACTGGCGGTACGGGAAGTCGGTGCCGAGCATCAGCAGCGCGTCGCAGTGCTCCATCGCCCGGTAGCCGGAGCTGTAGCCGATCAGGCCGGTCAGCCCCACGTCGTACGGGTTGTCGTGCTCCAGGAACTCCTTGCCGCGCAGCGCGTGCACCATCGGCGCCTTCAGCGCGTCGGCCAGGGCCACCGCCTCGTCGTGCGCGTCGTGGCAGCCCGCGCCGCCGAGGATGGTGACCCGTTCCGCCCTGTTGAGGACCTCCGCGGCGCGGGCAAGGGCGGCGTCGTCCGGCCGCACGTGCGAGGAGGTCCCGACCACGGGCCGGGGCGGGACGGGCAGGTCGATGCCGGCCAGGAACAGCTCGCCCGGGATCACCAGCACCGCGACGCCCCTGCGCTCCAGCGCCGAGCGCATCGCGATGCGCAGCAGCCGCGGGACCTGCTCCGGCAGGCTCGCCATCTCGCGGTAGACGCTGCACTCGCGGAACAGTTCCTGCGGATGCGTCTCCTGGAAGTACTCGCCGCCGATCTCGGTCCGCGGGATGTGCGCGGCGATCGCCAGCACCGGCACACGGCTGCGCTGTGCGTCGAACAGCCCGTTGATGAGGTGCAGGTTCCCCGGTCCGCAGCTGCCCGCCGCCACCGCGAGCCGCCCGGTGACCGCGGCCTCGCCCGCCGCGGCGAAGGCCGCGGTCTCCTCGTGCCGCACGTGGGCCCACGCGACGGTCCCGTTGCGGCGCAGGGCGTCGGTGAAGCCGTTCAGCGAGTCCCCCGGCAGGCCGTACACCCGCCGTACACCGGAGGACGCGAGAGCCGCGACCATGACATCTGCGACGGTGGTACCCAAGAGGACTCCCTGGCGGCTCGTCGGAACGGCGCGGTGCCCGCGGCACCCCGGACATTTTGTGACATCCCGTCCGGTCCGCGGGAGCGACACGGCGCTCAGAGGATCCGTAGGGTCTCGCCGGGACGCGGGACGCGGGGCGTGAGGCGCCGGGGCTTCGGGGCGTCGGGGCGTCGGGCGGAGCCTCGTCAGATCCACCCGCGGCGGGTGGCCTCCATGGCGATCTGGAAACGCGTCTGGGCGCCGAAGCGCTGCATGAGCCGGGTGACGTGGCGCTGGACGGTCCGTTCGCTCCAACCCAGGGCGCGGCCGGCCGATTTGTCGGTGGCGCCCGCGGCGAGCAGCGTCAGCAGTTTCGCCTCCTCGGCGGACAGCCCGTCCGGCGCCGGCTCCAGCCTTCCCGGGGAGGCGCCGTTCGCCGGGAGGCGTACCTGAACCGCGCGCTCCCAGACCGCCTCGAAGAGGGCGATCAGCGCGTCGAGCAGGGGGGAGGGGTGGATCAGGTAGGACGCCGTCACCGCGTCGTCGCCGGGGCGCAGCAGGGGGATGATGGCCAGCCGGTCGTCGGAGATGGCCAGCTTCATCGGCAGGCCGGCCGCGACCCGGGCCTGTTCGCCGTGCCGGACGCCGACGGTGACGTCCGCGAGCCAGCCGGGCAGGGCGAGCACGGTGCTGTCGTAGATGACGCGGTAGGCGACGCCGCGCTTGAGCAGTTCGAGCTCGATCGGGTTGGGCTCGGTGTGCTCCTCGACCGACGCGTACGGCGGCCGGTCGAAGCCCCGGACCTGCGTGCGCGTGCTCTGCTGGAGCTGCGCCCAGCGGCGGTTGACGTCGTCCCGCCCCGAGACGACCTCGACCAGCTCGCCGGGGTTCACGAACCGCGTGCCCGCACGGTACAGGTCCATCAGGCCGGAGACATGGGAGCGCACGTCGTTCAACGCCCGTTCCCTGTCGCGCAGTACGGCTTCCAGGGCGCTGTCCGGTGAGACCGCGGCGTAGGTGACGGGGCGTCCGGTGGAGCGCACGGCGAGGCCGAGGGAGACCAGCGACCGCACGCTGCGCCGCGTCGCGGGAGCGGGCAGCCGGCAGTCGTGGGCCAGGTCCGCGACCGTGGCGTGCACCCGGCGCACGAGGGACTCGTACACCGATTCGTCCTGCCGGCTCAGGCCGATGGATTCGAGCATGGTCCGCGGTCCGCCTTCGTGCTCTCTTCATGTGTCGTACTTCCGTCACCTGACGGGAAGTCGCCCAGCGATCATCTTGTCAGCCCGGTGAACCGGATGTCAGCGTTCCCCGCGGTACGTCGACATTCCGGTTCGAGGACGTGGACACACGTCGCACGAAGGAGCGCCCATGCCGCTGCCCGCCCGCCGCTCGCTCCGACAACGGCGCCACCGCGTCTGGTTGCCGGCCCTCGGGTTGTGCACGCTGCTGCTCACGGCGCTCCCGGCCGCGGCACAGGAGAACGGTCCGGCGGCGCCGGGCCCGGTGAAGGCCGGCCGGGAGAAGATCGACCCCACGCTGCTGCGCAGGATGGACGCCGTCCGGGCACGGGGTGAGGGACGCATCGAGGCGGCCGTGGTGCTGCGCGACCGCGCAGGACTCCCCGGGCAGGCCGCGGACCCGGGCGCGGTGCGGGACGAACTCACCCGCAGCGCAAGGTCCGTGCAGTCCCCGGTCGTGGACCTCGTCGAGTCGCGCGGCGACCAGGTGCTCAACACCTTCTGGCTGAAGAACATGGTCCTGGTGAAGGTCACACCGCAGACCCTCCAGGAGCTCGCCTCCCTCGCCCCGGTCGACCACATCATCCCCAACTTCACCCTCCAGGCGCCCCCTGCCGAGCCGGACAAGGACGCCGAGGCGACCCGCGCGGCGGCCGCCGCGCCGAGCACCTGGGGCCTGACGAAGATCGGGGTCGACAAGGTGCGCGCCGAGCAGGGGCCCACCGGCGAGGGCGTACGCGTCGCCGTCCTGGACACCGGCGTCGACATCGACCACCCCGACCTCGCCGGGAAGCTCACCACCGACGACGCCAAGGACCCCGCCCACCCCGGCGGCTGGCTGGAGTTCAGCGGGACCGGTGAGCCCGTGGCCTCCCGCCCGCACGACAGCAGCTACCACGGCACCCACGTGGCGGGCACCATCGCGGGCGGCGACGCCTCGGGCACCGCGATCGGCGTCGCACCGGGCGCCGACCTCATGGCCGGACTGATCATCCCCGGCGGCTCGGGCACGCTCGCCCAGGTGATCGCGGGCATGGAGTGGGCGATCGCCCCGTACGACGCCGAGGGCAGGCCCGCAGGCGAACCCGCCGACGTGGTCAGCATGTCGCTCGGGGCCGAGGGCTACGCGGACGAACTGATCGAGCCCACCCGGAACATCTACCGCGCCGGCGTGTTCCCCTCCTTCGCCATCGGCAACCAGTGCGTCAGCGGCTCCGCCAGCCCCGGCAACGTGTACGAGGCCGTGTCCGTCGGCGCCACCGACGACGCCGACGACGTGGCCGACTTCTCCTGCGGCGAGGTCGTCGACCGCAGCGACTGGATCGACGCGCCCGCCGAATGGCCGCAGTCGTACGTGGTGCCCGACGTCTCCGCCCCCGGCGTGGACGTCCTGTCCACCCTCCCGGGTGGCGAGTACGGGCTGCTCAGCGGCACCTCCATGGCCACGCCCCATGTGTCCGGCACGGTCGCGCTGATGCTCCAGGCCCGCCCCGGCCTCACCGTCGACGACGCCCTCGGCATCCTCACCGGCACCTCCTTCTTCGACCAGCGCTACGGCGCGCGCCCCAACCCGCGCTACGGCTGGGGCCGCATCGACGCCTACGCCGCGGTGAAGGAGGCCGCGCTGCGCAGCGGCGTGCGCGGCACGGTCAAGGACACCAGGACCGGCCGTCCGCTGGCCGGAGTCACCGTCGCCCTCACCGGCACCGGACGCACCGTCACCACCGGCGCCGACGGCCGGTTCGAGCTGCGCCTCGCCGCCGGCACGCACGAACTGCGGCTCACCCGCTTCGGCTACGTGGCGCAGGAGATCACCGCGCGGGTGCAGACCGACCGGTACACCGACGTCTCCCCGCGGCTCGACCGGACCCGCCGCGGGGTGATCACCGGCCGGGTCACCTTCGGCCCGACGGGCTCCACCGTGCCCGGGGCGACCGTCACCGTCCTCGACGTCCCCGACCCGCTGAAGGCGACGACCGACCGCGAGGGCCGCTACACCATCCGCGACGTCCCCGTCGGCGCCTACGAAGTGTCCGCGAACGCCCCGGGGATCTCCCGCTCCAAGCCCGTACGGGTCGTCGTCCGCGGATCGGGTCCTGCGGCCCGCGCCGCCCTGCAACTGCCCCGGCCGTCCGCGACCGAACGCGTGTCGCTGACCTCCGAGGGCAAGCAGGGCAACCACGAGGCGTGGTGGCCCAAGCTGAGCGCCGACGGCTCCGCGGCGGCCTTCGCCAGCCCGGCCTCCAACTTCGCCCCCGGCGACACCAACGGCGAACTCGACGTCTTCGTCACCGACCTGAACACCGGGGAGACCGAGCGCGTGTCGGTCGCCTCCGACGGCGCCCAGGCCGACAGCTTCTCCCTGACGCCCACGCTCAGCGCCGACGCGCGGTGGGTCGGCTTCAACAGCGGCGCCACCAACCTCGTGCCCGGCGACACCAACCAGCAGACCGACAGCTTCGTGCACGACCGCAGGACCGGCACCACGGAACGTGTGTCCGTCGCCTCCGACGGCACCCAGGGCAACGGGCTGTCCTCCGCTCCCGCCCTCAGCGCCGACGGGCGCTACGCGGTGTTCAACAGCGAAGCCGACAACCTGGTGCCCGGCGACACCAACAACACCACGGACGTCTTCGTCCGCGACCGGCAGACCGGCACCACCAGCCGGATCTCGCAAGGCGCCGACGGCGGTCCCGGCGACGGCGCCTCCAGGGAGCAGTCGGTCAGCGCCGACGGACGGTACGTCGCCTTCCAGAGCGCCGCGGGCAACCTGGTGCCTGGCGACACCGACGGCGAACTCGACGTCTTCGTCCGCGACCGGCAGACCGGCACCACCACCCTGGTGCCCGGCCCGCGGCCCGGCGAGAACACGGGTCCCGTGATCAGCGCCGACGGCCGGGTCGTCGCCTTCACCAACAACTGGCAGCTCTTCACGCAGGACCTGCGGACCGGCACCTCCGAGCAGGTCTCCGTGAACTCCGCCGAAGCCCCGGCCGACGACTGGGCCTTCGCGCCCGCGCTGAGCGACGACGGCAGCAAGGTCGCCTTCTACAGCTACGCGACCAACCTCGCCACCGTCGACACCAACCGGCAGTTGGACGTCTTCGTCCGCGACCGCACGGCCGGTACGACCGAGCGCGTGTCCACCGGTCTGGAGGGGGCGGAGGCAGACGGCGCGTCCGACCTCCCCTCCCTCAGCGGGGACGGGCGGTACGTGGCGTTCGAGAGCGCCGCGACGAACCTCGTCGCCGACGACACCAACCGCCGGTACGACGTCTTCGTCCACGACCGGGTCGCGGGCCCGGAACCGGTCTTCGCGCTGAGCGGGCTGTCCGTGACCCCGCACGGCGCCCGGGCCGGCAAGGCGGTGCACGTCTCCGCCCGCGTCAAGAACGTCGGCGAGCGGACCGGTGACTACGAGGCCGTGCTCCTGGTCGGGGACGCGGTCGAGCAGCGCAGCACGGTCCGCGTCCGGGCCGGGCACGACGTCCGCGTCGAGTTCACCGTGCGCCGTGGCACGGCCGGTACCTACAGCGTCCGGCTCGGCGCGCTGACGGGGGAGTTCACCGTACGGAAGTGATTCCTGCGAGCGGCCGACACAGGCGGTCCCGCGCCCGGGCTTACCGGGCGCGGGACCGCCGCGTTCGTCGTCCCCTGTTCGTCGTTCCTCGTTCCCATTCCTCGTTCCGGCGGCCGTTCCGTGCCGCGACGGCGATGACGGCTCAGCAGGGCTGTTTGGCCCAGATGGTCTTGCCCTCCTGGGTGTGGCGGCAGCCCCAGCGCTGGGTGAGCTGGGCGACGATGAACAGTCCGCGGCCGCTCTCGTCGAGGGTGCGGGCCCGCCGCAGGTGCGGCGTGGTGCTGCTGCTGTCGGAGACTTCGCAGGTCAGGCCGTCGTCGTGGCGGATGAGACGGAGCCGGACCGGCGGAAGGGCGTGGCGGATGGCGTTGGTGACGAGTTCGCTGACGATGAGTTCCGTCGTCGGTGTGGCGTCCGGAAGCCCCCAGGCGGCGAGCTTCCCCGCCACGTGCTTGCGCGCGTGGGAGACGGCGGCGGGGTCGGCCGTCAGGTCCCAGGTGGCGACGGCGCAGCTGTCGAAGGTGCGGGTACGGGCGGCGAGGACCGCGGTGCAGGGCCGGTCGGCCTCGGGCAGGGCGCGCAGGACGGAGCGGCACACGGCGTCGAGGGTGGGGCCTTCCTGGCGGACGCTGGTGAGGGTGCGCAGCAGTTCCTCGGTGGCCGGCCCGCCGAGGCGGGTGTCGGTGTGCACCAGCAGGAGACTGCCCGCGGGCAGGTCCAGCTCGGTGGCCTCGGAGGACGGCCGTGCCTTCCCCAGGGGCCGGGACGGCGGGAGCACGACCGTCGTGACCGCGCCGTCGGGAGTGAGGACGACCGGCGCGGGGTGCCCGGCGCCGGCGAGCGAACACCGGCCGGACACCGGGTCGTAGACCGCGTACAGGCAGGCGGCACTGACGCCCGTGCCCGCGGGGCGCAGCCGGCCGAGCACGTCGTCGAGATGGGTGAGCAACTCGTCCGGCTGGAGGTCGATGTCGGCCAGCGTGCGCACCGCCGCCCGCAGTTCGGCGGCCGCCTCGCCCGCCGCCGGCCCGTCCTGGGCGGAGACCGAGCCGGCCACGAGGGCGACCCGGGCGCCGGGCAGCGGGATGGCGTCGAGCCAGTGGGCACTCGGCCCGGAATGGTCGCAGGCGGGCAGGCAGCGGCCGACGACCTCCACCGCCGCCGACCGCGGCAGGGACGTGACCGGAAGGCCGTCGGGGGGCGCCGGGGCGATCTTGTTCCCGTCGTGCGAGGGTTCCGCCGACGCCGTGACGGCGGGTTCCGCGGAGAAGCACGACCCCGCGGCCGCGCACTGCCGGCGCTGCAGCCACAGGCGGACCCGGCACAGAACGAGGCTGAGGGCGAAGGACAGCGCGGCCGCCAGGATGACCACGGTCCGCCCGCCCACCGACACCCCGTGGATCGCGAAGCCGTAGATCACCACGCTGGCGGCGAGCGTGGCGGCGCCGATGACGAAGGTGCGCCTGACGGGCATCAGGGAGGCTGCCACGAGGGGCACGAACGCCGAGTACTCCGACCATCGGACCAGGCCGCCCGAGGACGCCTCCAGCTGGACCGCGCAGATGGCCCCGAGGTAGCCGAGGAGCAGCAGGGGGCCGATGCCCCACGGGAACCGGAGCGCGGTCATGCTCGCCAGCACCCTGCCGTGACCGGTGCGTCCGTTCGCCCGCACCGTCCGCCCGCCGTTCACGGGGCGGCCTCCGCCGGATGGTGCGACCGGGGGGCGGGCGGGCCCTGGCCGGCGCCCGGCACGGACGGGCGCTGCACCGCCACCATCGCGAGGTCGTCGTCGAGGTGCCGCCCGGTGTGGGCGTCCAGGTCCTCGCCGACGTTCCGCAGCAGTTCGTCCGGCGCCTCCCAGCTCCAGGTGCCGGCCCGTTCGTGGAGCGGGTAGAAGCCGCCCGAGGCGTCCCGGGCCTCGATGGCGCCGTCGGTGTACAGCAGGAGGGTGTCCCCGGCGCCGAACGCGAAGGTGTCGAGGTGGTAGTCGTCCGGGGCGTCGCCAGCCAGCCCGAAGGGCGGTGCGGGCCGGTGCGCCTCCAACGTGGTGACCCGGCCGCAGTGCCGCACCAGCGGCGGCGGGTGCCCGCAGCTGACGACCCGTACGACGTCGGTGTCGTCGGGGACCTCCACCAGGAGGGCGGTGACGAAGCGCTCACCGGCCTCGGGGTCGGCCTCGGTGAGCTGGGCCAAATGCCTTTCGACACTGAGTTCCAGCGAGGCCGCCAGCCCGGGCAGGGTCGCGTGGTGGTGGGCGGCCTCGCGGAACGCGCAGAGGAGGACGGACGCGTCCTCCACGGCCGGCAGCCCCTTGCCGCGGACGTCGCCGATCAGGAACCTCGTCGTCCCGCCGGTGCGGGCGGCGCCGAACAGGTCCCCGCCCACCAGGGCGTGCGCGGCGGCCGCACGGTAGACGGAGGCGACCCGCAGCGGGCCCATGCGTGGCGGGATCGGCCGCAGCAGCACCCGTTGGGCCGCCTCGGACACCGCCCGCACCTCGTTGAGTTCCCTCAGGTCGCGGTCGTGCAGCGTGCGCGCGGCGATGACGAAGCCGGAGACCGCCAGCAGCGCACCTATGTGGATGGGCAGGACCGACGAGTGCAGCAGCCCGTCGTGGCGGTCGACGACCAGCATCGCGGCGCTGGCGACAAGGGCCACGAACGCGGTGAACCGGGCGCGCGCGAACGCGGCCGTGGAGGTGGGGGCGGCCACCAGCAGCGGGGACAGGTGGATGGCCACGGGGGCGACGGACCCGGCCAGGGTGATCGCCGCGATCAGTCCGGCCGGCAGGGACACCTGGGTGTGGATGCCCGGCTTGGGGACGCGCTCGCCGGCCCGGCCGGTGCGCCTGAGGTGCCTCCCCCGTCCGCCGGCGAGCCGCGCTCCGGATGGGCGGATGCGGGCCCCTGCCTGCGCTGTTGTCGGGACGGGGGAAGAGAAGAGATTCATGGAGGGTCCTGCGGGTGGTTCGTACGCCGTGCGCGGACGGGACGCATGCGGTGCGCCTGCGTCTTCCGGCACGGTGGGAACGCGTGGCCGCGTCCCTGCGGACGGACGGGACGTCACCCGGCCCGGTGGGGGTCCGGCCGGTCGGCCGGGACGGTCAAGGGCGGCCTGCGCGGGGGGACCGGGACGCGGCCGCCCTGGTGGGGCCGTACGGGGCGGGCGGTAACACCGGCAGCCGCCGGTCCATGACGGGGCATCCGTCGCCGCCGGGCGCCAGGGGCGGGCGAACGGAGCCCGCACCGGCTGTGTCCGGACACCGGCAGGCGCGCGGACTCGTCTGGATCATGGCTCCACCGTCCTCACTTTGCCGCATCGTGGAAGCCATTGCCGCAATGCGGTATCCACTGTGCGACCCGCATGGGACATCGTCAAGGCAACCGGGTCGGCGCCGGGACGCGGCGGGTGCGCGCCGCGTGCGCTAGCCGTCGTTGCCCCGCCACATACGCCCCTCGGCGATGGCCGACGCGCAGTCGATCGCCTGGACCGCGAGGTCCTTGGCCCGGGCGGAGGTGAGGCGGTGCGAGGGTCCCCCGAGGCTCACCGCGGCGATCACCCGGCCGTCGCTGGAGCGGACCGGGACGGCCAGTGAGTTCAGGCCGGGCTCGAGCTCCTCCTCGGAGAACGCCCAGCCCTGCTCCCTGACCTCCTCGAGCTGCCCCCGCAGGACCGCCGGGTCCACCACGGTCCGCGGGGTACGGGCCCTCAGGCCCTCGTCCAGGACGAGGGCGAGGACCTCCGGGTCGAAGGCCATGAAGACCTTGCCCGCCGCGCTGGGCTGCAGGGGCATGACCTGGCCGACGTGGCCCCGGTAGACGATCGAGTGCGTCGACTGCGCCCAGATCACGGTGACGCGCCTGCCGCCCTGCCGGACCTGCAGGCCGCAGCACTCGCCGCACCGGTCGCGCAGGGCCGTCACCAGTGGTCTGGCCGTGGCGATGAGGTCCGAGGCGGCGGTGGCCGCGGCCGACCAGGCGATCACCCGCAGACCGATGCTGTAGGCGGTCCCCTCGCGCTGGAGGAGGTTCTCCCGGACGAGCGTGCGCAGGATGCGTGCGACGGTTGAGGACGGCAGCCCGGTCCTGCGGACGATCTCCGACGCCTGGAGGCGGGGGGTGGTCGCGGAGAAGCAGTCCAGGATCTGGGCGGACTTCTGGACCACCTGCACGGAGCCGTTCGCCGCCCCGTTGCGATCGCGATCGGCGCTCATGGGCGCATCGCCTTCTCTCGTCCTCGCATGGCGGGAAGCGGTCCCGCATCGTGGCACCTCCCTACTGTCGGTGCCGTGCTGCGAGGGGTCAAGCAAGGCGGCCCTTGCCGTGCGGGGCCGGGCCGCCGCAGGTCAGGACCGGTCGAAGGTCGCGGGCACCGGCAGCGTGGACCACCGTGGCACCGGCCAGGCGACGACGAAGGCGCGGCCGACCACGTCGTCCAGGGGTACGAAGCCTCCTCCGGGTTCGTTCACGTGGGCGCGTGAGTCCCACGAGGCGTCGCGGTGGTCGCCCATCACCCACAGGTGGCCCTCGGGGACCGTGACCTTTCCGACCGGGAGGTCGTCGCACGGCGTGGCGCCGGGGTAGACGTACGGCTCGTCCAGCGGCTTCCCGTTCACCCTGACCGGCTCGCCGCGCTCGCACTCCACGGTGTCGCCGCCGACCGCGATCACGCGCTTGATGAGGTCCCGCTCGTCGGAGGAGGGCGCCAGTCCGATGAACGCGAACGCCTTGGTGATCACGTTGCCGCCGCTCTGCTGCGGCTGGCCGTCCAGCCAGCCGCCGGGATCGCGGAAGACGACCACCTCGCCGCGCTGCGGGGTCGCCCCGAACCACGGGGTGAGCTTGTCGACCAGGACCCGGTCGCCCACCTGCAGGGTGTTCTGCATGGAACCCGACGGGATGGAGAAGGCCTGCACGAAGAAGGTCTTGATGCCCAGGGCCATGACCAGTGCCACGACGACGAGGATCGGTAGCTCCTGCCACCAGGGACGCTGCGCCCGGACCCTTCGGGGCCGTCTCCGGCGGGCCGGCGCCTCCGGTGCGCCCTCCCCGGTGCCGCGGAACCCCGTCCGGCCGTCCTCCCCAGCGGTCATGCCTGCTCCTTCACGGTGTCGGTACGACGGGCGCGGTACGTGCCCGTACACCTGAACGATCAGGAGTTCCCGCCCCGCTCTCCCGCGGGCGGGGAACCGGGGCACCGGCCCGCGCGTGGTGAAAGGACATGATCGGGAAGAACGACGCGACCGCCGTGGCCGCACATCTGGCAGCGGTCTGGTGCGTGGGCTGCGCGCTGACCGCCGTCCAGTTCCAGGCGGTGCTCTTCGCGCTGTTCCTCGGCAGGCCGGCGGTCCTGGCGGTCGCGCTCGCCTGCGGGGTGGCCCTGGCGGCGGCCCTGCTCGCAGGGCTGGCCCGTGCCGCCCGGCCCGTCGTGCCGCTCACCCGGCGGGCGGCGGGGCTGTGGGGCTGGACGGCCGGGGTGTACGCGTCCGGAACCGCCGGGGCGCTCGCCGTGGCCGTGGTGCTCCACCACGTCGGCCACCTGGCGGACCGGGGCGTGCTGTTCGCCGCGGGAGGGACCTGTCACGCGCTCGCCGCCGCCTTCCTCCTGCCCGGCGCCAGGGCCCGGCTCACCGCTCTCGCTGCGGCCGGCGTCCTCGCGGCGGGCGGGGCGTACGCCGCCTGGGACGCCGCACGCCCGCCCACCCTCGACGCATGGCTGAGCGCCAACGGCGTGGACCGCGCCCTGCTGCGCGTCGGTGACCCGCCGCCCGGTTACACGCTGCACGTCGGGGGCGCGAGCGCCGACGGTTTCGGCGCCCGCTACGAGAGCACCGACTCCCCGGCCTTGGGCCTCCAGGTCGAACGCGCCGGACACGACACACGGCGCGTCGACGCGCGTGGCTGCCCCGTTCCGTTCGGCCAGGAGATCCACTGCCGCGACGATGGGGGCGGCCGCCTGCTGATCGTCCACGGCGGCGACCACCCCACCCGTGAACTGCGGCTGCGTCGCGACGACCTGGTCCACACCGTCACCCTGCAAGGGTCGGGCGAGGCCGGGCTCCCCGCGGCCC
The DNA here is from genome assembly GCF_042891295.1 of Streptomyces sp. NPDC001902. Classification (NCBI taxonomy): domain Bacteria; kingdom Bacillati; phylum Actinomycetota; class Actinomycetes; order Kitasatosporales; family Streptomycetaceae; genus Streptomyces; species Streptomyces sp. NPDC001902. The sequence goes on from NZ_JBIATA010000036.1 coordinate 95,554, forward strand.
GCCTGGTCCTGTCGACGCTCCGGCCGGCGACGCGCGCCGAACTCGCCGCTCTGGTGGAGCTGCCGATGCCGGGCTGACGGTGCCCGTTCCCGGTGGGCCGGGGCGCCGCCCCGACCCACCGGACGCACCGTCAGCGGCATTCGCCCGCCGGGCGGTTGCGGGTCACCAGGTCGAAGGACGTGGTGGTCGTGTCCAGCCACAGCACACGGCCGCCGGTGGCGGCCACCGCGTGCGTCTGCCGGCCCGGGGCGCACGAGACGCGGCCCAGCGGCGCGCCCTCGGACGTGTACTGGTAGAGCTTCGTGTCCAGGTACGGCAGGCCCGTCGGGGCCATCGGGTCGACCGTGAGCGTGACGGCCGTGTCCGACGCGGTCAGGGTCCAGGCCCCGATGGTCGCGGACGAGGTCGCGGGGATGACGTCCGTGGTGCCCGTGGCGTCGAGGCCGCTCCTGCGCAGGGCCGACTGCCCCTCGTCGAAGGGGTCCTCGTCGGCGAGCCAGTACACGCCGGAGGAGGTCGCCACGGGCGGGCTGGTCCACACCGCGCGGCCCGGGGTGCCGAGCGCGGTCCTGCCCGTCCGCGTGTCGTAGACGTCGACGACGGCGCGCCGGTGGCCGGGGTCGTCGCCCCACCAGCCGCTGACGGTGTAGGCGATGCGCCCGTCCTTCACGGAGGGCGACTCGGCCCGGACGTCCGCGTCCCCCGCGGTGGCGTCGGGACGGTTCAGCGGGACGGTGCGCGGGGCGGGGTCGGAGCCCTTGAGGTAGCGGAGGGTGGTGTGGGCCTGGTCGTCGTTCTCGTACCAGGCGACCGTGTCGCCGTCCATGCTCAGGCTGCCGATCGAGGCGGAGGAGGTGCTGTAGAGCCGCTTCGCCGGGCCGCCGGTCACGGGGGCGGACATGAGGTCGTAGGTGTCGCCGACGGCGAGCCACACCACGTGCTTGCCGTCGGTCACGGGGCTGAGGTGGTAGCGCCCGTCCTCCGGTGAGACCTGGCGGGGCCTGCCCTTGCCGTCGGTGCGGCCGGTCCACACGGCGTACGGGGCCGCGCTGTCGGCGCTGGAGCGGGGGACCGCCCACCAGCCGCCGCCCGTGGCGGGGCCGATGTCATTGGCGAGACCGGTCTCCAGGGTGCCGAGCCGGCCGAGCAGGACGTCGCTGTCGAGGCCCAGGTCCTGCTCCCAGCCGGGGACGATGCCGTGGGCGTCGAAGGCCTTCTTCACCTTGGCCAGGCGGTCGCCCTTGAC
>NZ_JBIATA010000037.1:0-87273 GCF_042891295.1 Streptomyces sp. NPDC001902
GGGGGCGGCCCCGGGCCGGAGCGGCCCCAGCCCCGCCCCCGCCCGGCGGGGGGGGCCCCCGGGGGGGCCCCCCCCCCCCCCCGCCCCCCGGGGGGGGGGGCGGGCGGCCGGGGGGGGGGGGGGCGGGCGGGCCGCCGGCCCCGGCGGGGTGAGGTCCGCCGGCCCGTTCCCCGAGGGGGCGGGCCGGTCGTGGGCGGGAGCCACGCGGACCGGGGTGCCGACCGGGGTCATCCCACCCTCACCGACTTGGAGGTGGCGCTGCCGTTGGTGTAGCCCGACCGCTTCGCGGTGATCTTGAGCGCGACGCGGTGCCCGCGGTCGGCCTTGGTCAGCACGTACGTGGAGTGCGTGGCGCCGCGGATCGCCTTGCCGTCGCGCCGCCACTCGTAGCTGTAGGACGTGGCCGAGGGCTTCCAGCTGCCGGCCTTGGCGGTGAGCCGCTTGCCGGTCCTGGCGGTGCCGCTGATCGTCGGCAGCTTGGTGTTCTTCAGGGCCGGGCCGACGCCCACGGTCACCGCGGGGCTCGTCGCCGCGGTGCTGCCGGTGGTGTTCTTCGCGGTCACCCGGCAGGCGACCTTGTGCTTGTAGTCGCCGGAGGTCAGGCCCCGGGTCTTCGCGGTCGCGCCGCTGACGACCTTGTTGTCGCGCAACCAGGCGTACGCGTACGAGGTCGCCCCGCCGAACGTGGCGGAGCAGGTCACCGCCCCGGCGACCTTCACGGTGCCGGTCACCTTCGGGGCCGTGACGACGACCGGGGGCTTGACCTTGACGGTGTACGGGAGCGCCGCGGAGACCGACGGCTTGTACGCCGCCGCGTCGTCCGGGGTGAACGCCGCGCTCAGCGCGTGGGTGCCGACGCCCAGGGCGGTGGTGGTCAGCGACGCCGCACCGTTCGACACCGCGACCGGGGAGCCGATCTGGGTCGCGCCGTCCAGGAAGCGGACCGAACCCGCGGCCGCGGCGGGGGCCACCGTCGCGGTGAGCTTCACCGCGGCGCCCTGGACCACCGGGCTCGCCGGGGAGGCGGCGAGGGTGGTCGTGGTGGCGAGCTGGGTGGGGGGCGGGGTGCTCTGGTACGTGGTGTTGGAGGTGAACCAGATGGCAGAGGTGAAGTCGCCGAAAGTGTCCGCCCCGAAGGCCTTGCGGCAGGTCAGGGTGAAGTCGTAGCGGCCCTTCAGCTCGGTGAAGCCCGCGTCCTTCGCGTAGTCGCGCATCGTCTGCATCAGCGGCACGGTGAACCCGCCGCCGGGCACCGCCGGGTAGATGGCGATCTCCGAGTTGCCCACCACGTTCTGGCCCTCGGCCGGGAAGCCGGCGCCCTTCACCTTGACGATGAGGTTGGTCGCCTCCTCGGGGCAGGGCCCCGACGTCGTGAGCGACATCCCCGACACGTCCGTGCCGGTGGCCGGGGCGACCTCCATGGAGCCGATGACGTCGGCCCTGGCGGTCCCGGCGGCGGCGACGGCGATGCCGCCCGCGGCGATCGCCGAGGCGAGCACGAGCGACAGTCGCCGGCGTACGGTGGTGATCTTCATGGTCGTCTCCCGCCGTCTCAGTCGTTCGAGGAGTCGGTGAAGGACAGCAGACCGCGGCGGCGGGCCTGCCGGACGGCGATCGTGCCGGCCGCGACCAGGGCGGCCGCGAGGGCGGCGAGCCAGCCCGCGTCGGCGCCGGTGGCCGCCAGCGAGTCGTCGTCACCGCCCGAGGCGCCGCCGTCGACCTCGGTGGAGATGTCCTGCGAGTCGCCGCCCGTCGTGTCGTCACCCGTGTCACCACCGGTGGTGTCCGTGGGCCCGTCGGTGTCCGTCGGCTCGCCGGTGTCGGTCGGCTCGCCGGTGTCGGTCGGGTCCGTCGTCGGCGTGGGGCTGTCCGTCGGCGTGGTGGTGTTCGTCGGGGTGGTGCTCGGGGTCGGCGTGGGCGTCGGGGTGCCGCCCGCGGGGTCGGTGTCCTGGTAGGTGGTGTTGGTGGTGAACCAGATGGCGGTGGTGAAGTCGCCGTACGTGTCGGCCCCGAAGGCGTTGCGGCAGGTCAGGGTGAAGTCGTAACGGCCCTTCAGCTCCTTGAAGCCCGCGTCCTTCGCGTAGTCGCGCATCGTCTGCATCAGCGGCACGGAGAAGCCGCCGCCGGGCGCCGGCTGGTAGATGGCGATCTCCGAGTTGCCCACCACGTTCTGGCCCTCGGCCGGGAAGCCCTCGCCCTGCACCTTGAGGATGACGTTGGCCGCCGCCGCGGGGCACGGCCCCGAGGTGTCGAACGCCATCCCGACGGTGTCCGAGCCGGTGGCCGGGGTCACCTTCAGCGTGCCGATGGTGGCCGCGTGCGCGGAGGTCGCGGCCATGATGCCCACCGCCCCGCCGGCCAGGACGAGCGAGCCGAGTGCGGCCGCGGTCGAGCGGTGCAGGCGTGTGAAGGACACTGTCTTTCTCCTCTTGTCTTGCTTGGTGAATGGACGGGGTGGCGGGTGCTCAGGCGGACGTGTCCGCCCGCGCGGCACGTCCCCTGCGCCCCCGCACCCACTGGGCGGCGCCCGCCAGGAGCACCAGGAAGGCGACCGCGAAGCCGCCGAGCGACCAGGCGATGAGGGAGCCGTGCGCGTCCCCGGCCGGGTCGGCCGAGGCGGCGTTCACGACCCCGGTGACACCGCCCTGGGCGGGCGCACCGGAGGCGTCCGGGGAGGCCGGGGGCACGAGGCCCTGACCGCCCTGGCCGTCGGCCGGGGCCGTCCGGCCCAACCCGCCGGGGGCGGACGACCGCCCCGGACGTGCGGTGCCGCCCGGCTGAGCGGAGGTTCCCGCCGTGGGCTTCTCGGGGGTGGCCCGGGTGCCGTCCGTGTAGGTGGTGCCGGAGGTGAAGCGGAGCGAACCGGTGAGGTCCCGCAGGCTCTTGAGGCCGAAGGGGGCCTCCAGGCAGCTGACGGTGAAGGTGTAGGTGCCGCGCAGGGTGCTGAAGCCGGCGTCGTGGGCGTAGTCCTGCATCGTGTAGGTCAGCGGGATCACCAGCCCGCCGCCCGGTGCCGAAGGGTAGGCGCCGATCTCGGAGTTGCCGACGACGATCTTGCCGTCGCGGGGGAATCCGGCGCCCTTGACCCGGGCGATGACGTTCCGCGTCCCGTCGGGGCAGGGACCGGCGGCGGTCAGGGTGATGGGCTCGGCGGCGCTGCCGTGCCGCGGCGCGACCGTGAGGTCGCCGGGCGCCGCGGCGTGGGCCGCGGGCGCGGCCGCCCACAGCGAGAGGGCGGCCAGCACCATGGCGACGGGAGCGGAGGCGCGCGAGACGGGGGCCGGCTTCTTCGGCGCGGTCCCGGCGGTGCGAGCGGCGTCCGGACGCGGTCCGCGGCGGCGGCGCCTGCGGCGGATCCACCATGCGACGGCCACCGCGGCGACGGCCGCCAGGACGGCGAACAGGGACCAGGGCACCGCCCAGAAGCCCTGGGAGCGGGTCAGGCTCGGCAGGTCGGGGATCGCGACGTCACCGCGCACCGAGACCGCGTCGACCGAGACGGTGGTGGTGTCCCGCACCGTCGGCAGGACGCCGGTGGCCGTGACGCTGATCCTCAGCGCGTTGCCCGGGAGGACCTCGGCGAGGTCGCGCGAGCCCTTCACCGTGGCGATGCCCCCGAACGCGTCGCGGACGCGGACCGTCTGCTCGGCGGCCAGTCGGACGTTGCCGGTGTTGCGCACGGTGTACGACACCGTCGCGGTGCCGGTCCCGAAGGGGTTGGCCGTGCCGTGGTAGTCGGTGTGCAGGTCCTCGACGGCGAGCAGCGGCCTGAGTTGGCCGGCCACCCGCAGGTACATCCGGGCGCCGACGCGCTGGTCGACCTGGACCCGGTCGCCCTTGGCGCCGGTGCGCACCGCGGACAGCGACGCGACGATGCCGGCGGGGTGGTCGCCGGGGGTGACCGTGCGCGGCACGGTCAGCGTGAAGGGGACGATGACGCGGGAACGGGCGGCCACGGTCACCCGGGACCTGCCGAGCTTGATCCAGGTGCCGGCGTCGCTGGACCTGGCGGCCCGGGCGAGCAGGTCGAAGCCGCCCTCGGCGGAGTTGATGGCGTCGGCGGCGTAGACGCTCAGCGTCAGGGGCTTGGCGCTGTAGTTCCAGATGGCGATGTGGTCCCGGATGACGGCACCCGGGGTCACGCCGTAGGAGTAGTTGGGCCGGCCGTCGGGCTTGTCGGCCGTGGACGGCTGGACGCCGAAGGTGGTGCGCCCGTTCGGGCCCGCGCCGGGTCGTGCGGCGGCCGCGTGCGGGGCGGCGGCCTGCGGGGCGGCGGCCGACGCCGTTTCGGCGGCCGGGAGTACGGCGAGGACGCAGGCGGCCAGGACGGCGGCGATACGGCGGGCTGATCGTGTGATCATGTCAGGTCGTCCGATCGGGCGCGGGTGGGACGGGGTGGTGCGGGACGTGCTTGCCGGGACGGGCATCGCTGCCCGTCCCGGCCCGGGCCGGACCCGGGGGCGTCACCGCCCCCGGGCCGTCCGCCGGCTCAGATCGCCGTGAGGGTGAGGGTCGCGGTGTAGGTGCCGGCCGCGGTCGAGGTCGGCACGTTCAGGGAGAGGCCCGCACCCAGGTGCGCGGTACCGAGGCCGGTACCGGTGGCGAGGGAGCGGGAGGACTTCAGGCCGCCCTGGCCGGCGTCGCCGGGGGCGACGCCCTGCGTCGCGGGGACCGCGGAGCCGGCGGTGACGGTCTGCGCCGGGGCGTGGTCGACCACGTCCGGCGTCCAGCCCAGGTTCTGGCCGTTGATGGCGTGCGTGCCGCCGTCGGAGAAGTCGGTCACCTGGCCGCTGACGCTCCAGCCGGGGTTGCCGGCGCGGGCGTCGGTCAGGGTGACCGTGTTGATCCCGCCCGTGGTGGTCAGCAGGTCGCCGTCGGCGTTCAGCACCGGCGACGGCAGCGTGACGTGCGGGTTGTCGACGCTGATGACCAGGGCGCCGGACTCGACGGTCGTGGTGATGTCCTGCGAGGCGGAGACGCCGGCGAAGTCACCGATCAGGTACGGGACCGCACCGGAGCCGGAACCGGTGTAGGCCGCGCTGTTCGCCGGGACGAAGGTCGCGGAGAAGCTGTGCTCGCCCTTCGCCAGGCTGCTGGTGGTGTAGGAGGCCTGGCCGCCCGAGACGGGGACGGTGGCCAGCGTGGTGGTGGCGCCGCCCACGGTGTCCTGGAACTTCACGGAACCGGCCGCGGCGGCGGGGGTGACCGTGGCGTTCATGGTGACCGGGCTGAACTGCGGCGTGGTGTCCGACGGCGAGATGGCCAGCGAGGTGGTCGTCGCGGTCGCCTGCGGTGCGTTCACCTTGTACGCCACCGCGGTGGAGGCGGACGGGTTGTAGGCGGCGCCGGCCGGGGTGAACTCGGCGGTCAGGTCGTGGTCGCCCGCGGCCAGGGCGTTCGTGGTGAGGACCGCGGTGCCGCCGGAGACGGCGACCGGGGAGCCGAGCGCGGTGCCGTTGTCCTTGAACTGCACCTTGCCCTCGGCGGCCGCCGGGGCCACGTCCGCGGTCAGCGTGACGGTCTCGCCCTCGATGACCGGGCCGGCCGGGGAGACCGCGAGGGCGGTGGAGGTGTCGGTCTTCACGCTCGGGTCGGTGTTCTGGTACGTCTCGTTGGACGTGAACCAGATCGATCCGGTGAAGTCGCCGAAGTTCGAGGAGCCGAAGGCCAGCCGGCAGGTGACCTTGAAGGAGTACTCGCCCTTGAGCTCGTTGAAGCCGGCGTCCTTGGCGTAGTCGCGCATGGTCTGCGTCAGCGGGACGATCATCCCGCCGTCACCGGAGATCGGGTAGATGTCCTTCGACGCGTTGCCGACGACGGTCTGGCCCTCGGACGGGAAGCCCGAACCGGTCACGGACACGATGACGTTGGTCGCCTCGTCGGGACACACGTCCGAGGTGGTCAGTGCGATGCCCGTGGTGTCGGTGCCGGTGGCCGGGTTGAAGGTCACGGTGCCGATCTCGGCGGCGTGCGCGGCCGGGGCCGCGATCAGGCCCGCCGCGCAGGCGGCGACCAGGCTCGCGAGACCGCCCGCCAGGGCCCGCGAGAGCTTGTTCTTGAACACGTTCGTGTTCTCCCTCTTCGGAGGTTGCGGAAGTGACGGAGACAGCAGGGCGTGGATCAGGGGGTCTGCTTGCTGGTGTCACCGCAGTTGGCGTTGGCGGCGAAGCCGTAGGTGTTGATCACGTCGGTCTTCTGGCAGATCAGCGAGTTGGAGCCGACGAAGACCGTGCTCCACGGCGCGGTGCCGACCTTGCTGGTCGGGATCACGTTGTAGACGTCGCGCTTCACACCGAAGCTGCTGTTCAGCACGGTCGGCGCGATGCCGTCGATGGTGCCGAGGACCGCCTTGCCGCGCAGGTCCGCGATGGTCTGCGTGGACTGCGAGTTGTACTGGGCGATGGAGAACGGCACGATCGACTTGTCGTCGAGGATGCGGCCGTCGTGCTCCTGCACCGGGTTGCCGCCCTTGGCGTCCTTGATGCAGGGGTAGACGCCGTTCTTCACGTCGGTGTCCGAGATGCCGACGGTGGACTCCCAGAAGTTGCGCGTGCCGGAGCCCGCCTGCGGGAGGTAGGCCGTCATGGTGAAGTTGGGGGCGGTGCCCACGTAGTCCTTGTTGCAGGTGTAGATCTGCTTCAGGTCGTTCAGCGTGAGCTTGCGCGGGATCTGGCTGGAGCCGGTGATCGCGTAGGTCACGCCGTCCACGGCGAACGGGACGTAGGTGAGGTCCGGGTCGACGGCGCCCAGGCTGAGGCTGGAGGACCGGGCGAAGTCCAGGCAGTTGTCGCCGGCCTGCAGGGAGGCGACCAGCGCGTTGCGGCCGGCACCCGAGCCGTTGGGGCGGTCGATGGTGCAGGTCGTGCCGCTCTTGGTGGTGATCTTCGCCGAACCGGTGGCGTCGTAGGAGCCGATCACCTTCTGGCCGCCGATCGTGATCGACTGGGCCATGCCGTTCATGACGTCCTGGGTGGTGTCGGAGCCCACACCGGACAGCTGGCGGAAGGCCGGGGCGCCGGAAGGGTCGGCGACGGCGACGCTGCCGCAGACGGTGCCGGTGAGCAGACCGGCGGCACCGATGACGGCCACTGCGAACTTGCGCTTGTTCACTTGCGTTTACCTCTCGGATAGGCTTGCGCCGGGTGGTGCCCGGCACGGTTGTTTCAGACAGTTCGTTGGCGCGGACCTGTCGTGGTCTCGGGTTCGGGCATCACCCCCTCGGCTCTCGGCCGGACGTGCCCTTGGCGCGCCAGGTCCGGAGACCTGCCGCGAGCCGCGGCGCCACCCTCGGCAGGAGGGGGCCGCAGACGGCTGCGACGAGCCCGGCGACCAGGGCGATCAGGAGGACGTAGCGCACGGCGCCCAGCGCCCACTCCGGCGTGCGGGACAGCGGGACGTCGGCCGCGACGGGGACCGGCGGCGGCGAGGCGGTCACCTGGGCCGCCGGCGGGTCCGACGGGGACGGCGTGGAGGACGGTGCGGTGCCGACGGTCTGCCCGCCACCACCACCCGTGCCGCCCGACGCGTTCCCGGCCTCCTCTTCCCCCTCGGGTGCGGAGGGTCCCGACCGGGACACGATGGCGTCGGCGGCGGACTCGGCCCGCTCGCGCAGCGACGCCGGCAGCGGGGCGTAGCCGTCGGGGAGAGTGCCGGCGGTCACTCCGGGCGCCTGGCCCTTGCCGACGGCGTACCGCAGCAGCGCGGCGTAGTCCCGGCCCTCCTGTTTGCTGAGCCGCTCGGGGACGGTGGCCGCGTAGGTGAGGAGCGTGAGCGGGTAGGCGTCCTTGGCCGCGGCCCTGGGGTCGCTCACCAGGACCCCGCTCACCGGGCCCGGCTTCATGGCCTTCTGCGCGGCGAGCATGCTCGCGTCGGTGGGCGCCACGAAACCGCCGGAGGCGTTCTGCAGCTTCGCCGTGACCAGTCCGTACCGCCGGGCGGTCGCGGTGTCGGTCACCGCGAGGATGGCCCGCCGGCCCGCCGGCTGCGGAGGGTCCTTCTTGTAGGCGGGCGGCAGGCTGGTCGGGTCCCAGTTGCCGCGGGCCAGCGTGTCGCCGCGGGCGGCGGAGCGGGCCGCGTTGTGCAGGTCGGTCGCGTAGGGGTGCTTGTCCAGGACGCACAGCGGCTGGTCCGGGTGGTCCGTGAACTGCTGGCAGTACGGGTCGCTCTTCGGGAAGCCGTCGACGGGCAGGTCCACGCTCTTGTAGTGCGGGTTGACCGTCATCCCCGAGAAACCCGGATCGCCGTGGCTGCCCTGGTCGTCGGGCGTGCCGTCGAGGAACTCCCGCGCGGCGGGATCGCCGTCGACCCACTGCCACAACTGCGAGGTCGCGTCGGAGAGCGGCTGCGGCACCAGCGCGTCACCGAGGGAGCCGAGGAAGTCCAGGTCCTCGTAGCTGGGGTTGTACTTGATGAACTCCGGGTCGTGCCCCAGGTTGTACGGGTTCTTCGCGGTGCTCTCGGCGAAGCGCGAGTTGCCGTCCTGGTACGACTCGGTGAGGAGTTTGGCGACCAGCCGTGGGGTGAGGTTGAGCGAGCTCAGCCGGTTGCCGTTGCGCGCGCGGACCTCCTCGGAGGCGGAGGACTTCGCGCGGCTCTCGATGAAGAAGCCGAGGGTCAGCCCGGACAGGGTCACCGGCGCGTAGACGGGCTTGGCGTCCGGGGCGAACGTGGACGGATCCGCCGCCTCGTTGAGGAACACCATGCCCGGCTCCTCCGTGGCCAGGTTCTCCCGGGCGCCGGCGTCGCCCGCCTGCGAGAAGCCGTAGATGGTCTTGTTGCCGGTCCTGCACAGGGTGGGCTGCCAGCGGTGCACGGCCTCGGCGGCGAGCTCGGTACCCAGGGTGGGACGCTCGGCGGCCCCGATCGGGCAGTAGGTGCCGGCCCGCTCGAAGCGCAGCGGGAAGACCAGGCGCTCCTTCCAGTTCGTCGCCGACAGCGGCGAGGACTGCAGCAGGCCGTCCGACTGCGACCGGTACGCAGTCCCGTCGACCTCCGTCTCACCGCGCGGGACGACGACGAGCCAGCACGAGCGCGCGCCCGTCTTCCCCTTCGGGACGTCGCCGCAGCCGAGACCCGGGGCCTCCGCCGCGGTCTGGACCTCGAAGTACACCTCCCCGGTGCCGTTGGAGCCGGTGCGTGCGTAGGGCACCTCGTTGGTGGTGTTCGAGTCGAAGAACTCGTTGGTGTTGCCCTTGTCGAACACGTCCCCGCTCACGGCGCGGAAGGGCGCGAACGAGATGTTGCTGCCCGGAGCGGGCGCCGGCAGCGTCTGCGCGGGGTCCTTGAGGCGTCCGTAGCTGAGCTGCCGTGTGTTGGTCCACGCGCCGGCCGCCTGCCCGCCGGTGCCCGCGCCGAGGTCGGCCGAACCGCCGAACTGGCACTGCTCGGGGCTCGGTCCGGAGGGGTCGTCGCCCCAGCACTGCATGATCTGCAGGTAGTCGGCGGGGTACTTGCTGTCGTCGACGGTGGGGACCGCGCCCTTCCAGGTGATCTTCACGACCTGGTTGACCAGGCTGCTCGTCTGGTCGACGGTCACCTTGAGGCCGGCGAAGTCCCCCTTGCCGGAGACGGTCATCGCGGAGCCGGAATCGGCCTGCGGGACGGTGGCCGGCGCGGCCGCCGCGGCCATCATCAGGGCGCAGGCGACGAGCACGGCACGGTGTGCCGCCCGGCGGAAGCGCGAGGGGATCACGACCGCCTCCGCTTCGTGTTCAGCAGCGACGTGAGCAGCGGGGGCGCGACCGTCAGCGCCAGCAGCAGCACCGCGGCGAGCACCATCAGGGCGGTGCGCGTACCACCGCCGATGCTGCTGGAGGTGGTGACCGACGTGGCGTACGCCCCGTCGTCGCCGGTGGCCGGAGCGTCGTTCGCGATCACCTGTCCCGTGTCCGGGTCGACCGAGGGCGAGGCGCTCGCGTCGGCGCCGCCGGACGACGTGCCGCCCGGGCTCCCCCCGTTCGCGCCTGCGGAGGAACCGCCCCCGCTGCCGTTCGTGCCGCCGTCGGTACCGCTGCCAGAACCGCCGGACCCCGAGCCGCCCGAGGAACCGGAGCCCCCGTGGACCGTGGTCGGGGTCTTGTTGCCACCGGTGCCGGTGGCGCACTGGCCGGCGCCCTGCTTGTCGCAGTCCGCCGGGTAGGGCGCCTTCTTGGCCAGGGTGTTGGTGCCGTCGGTGGAGAAGGTGGGGTTCTGGCAGTTCTTGACGTCGATGGACTCGACGTCGACCCCGGGGATCCTGCGCACCTGGGCGAGACCGGCCTTCACCAGGTTGATCGGCAGTGGGGAGAACCCGAGCTTGCCGACGCTCTTCTGGCCTTCGCACAGGAAGTAGTACGCGAACGCGCCGAGGGTCCTGCCCTTCAGCTCGCTGAAGTTGTTCTCGGCCCTGGTGGGAATGATCATGTAGCTGTAGCTGGACAGCGGATAGGTCCGGCGGTCGGTGTCGTTGTAGACGCCGTCCAGCTTCTGGGTGAGCGTCTTGTCGTCGATCTGCGCCTTCAGCAGCGCCACCGCCACGTTCTTGTCGGTCGGCTCGACGTAGTAGCCCGCCTTGTTGAGCACCTTGACCACCGGGAAGTGCGTGGTGACCTTCGCGTAGGAGTACTCGACGTAGGTGATCGTGCCGACGTTGCGCTGCGCGGCGACGTAGCCGGAGACGCCGTTGGAGCCCGCCTGGGCGACGACGGGGGATCCGGAGATCTTGGGGTAGATGGACGTCGTGCCGCACGGCGTGGTGCGGCCGGCCTTGCGGCAGTAGTCGTCCCACAGCCCGCCGTACTGCTTGGCCATCCAGGTCGTGAACTGCGCGGTGGTGCCGGAGCCGTCCGAGCGGACCACGGGGATGACCGGACGTGCGGGCAGCGAAGCCGCGAGCGCCGGGTTGTCCTTCTTGATCGCCGGGTCGTTCCAGGTCTTGATGACACCGGTGAAGATCTTGGTGATGACCTCGCCGGACAGCCGCAGGTTGGTCACCTGCCGGTTGCCGATCTTGAGGTTGTACATGAACGAGGTGCCGCCGGCCACGATCGGCATGTACGCGTACTTGCGGCGCGGCGGGGTGTCGACGACACCCGAGTCCTTGATGCCGTAGGGGATCTCGGAGACGGCGAAGTCGACGGTGCCGTTGCGGAACTGGTTGCGGCCGTCGGAGGAGCCGGTCCCGTTGTAGGTGACCTTCATGTTGTACTGCTGGACGTTGGCCGTCCACTGGTCCATGGCGTTCTGGCTCCATGTGGAGCCGGCGCCCGCGATCGGGACGTACGTCGCGGCGGACGCCTCCTCGGCGACCGGCAGCGACGCGCCGAACAGCAGCGCCGCCAGCATCACGGCGAGGGCGGTCAGGACTCTGACGCGGGGACGTTCGGAAGATGCCGGACGTGCTCCGGGCATGACGGGTGGCTCCTGATCGGTGCGGTCGGTGCCCTGCGTGCGGGCGGGGTGGGCGGTCACGGCTGGGTCCCGGCTGCGGCTGCGGCCTGCGCGAGCGGATCCGGACGGCGGCTCATGCGTTCCGCGTCACGGCGGGAGGCCAGCACCCGCCGGTGCTGCTGGCCGCGGGACAGCTCGCCCGGGCCGCGGCCGCCGAGGACGCGGGCCAGCAGGAACAGCAGCAGCACGAGTGCCATCAGCAGCGCGGCGCATCCGAACCCGCGGGCGATCATGTTGGGCTGGGGAGAGGCCACCAACTGGAAGGTGGCCAGCGGCAGCGAGACCTGGGGTCCGCTCAGCGGGTCGGCGTTGAGCGAGGGGTTGGCTCCGGCGGTGAGCAGCACCGGGGAGGTCTCACCGATACCGCGGGCGGTGCCCAGGATGACCGCCGTCGTGAGCCCGGAGCGGGAGGTCGGCAGCACCACGGTCCAGATCGTGCGCCACTGTCCCGAACCGAGCGCGTAGGAGGCCTCGCGCAGGGAGCTCGGCACCAGGCGGATGACCACGTCGGCCGCGCGGATGATGATGGGCAGCATCATCACGCTCAGCGCGAGCCCGGCGGCGAGGCCGGACTTCTCGAAGTGGAGGATGAGGATCAAGGTGGCGTAGATGAACAGGCCCGCCACGATCGACGGCAGTGCGGTCATCGCCTCGACGACGGTCCGCACGAAGCGGGCGTAGGTGCCGGGAACCTCGTTGAGGAACACCGCGCACATCAGGCCCAGCGGCACGGTGATCGCCAGCGCGATGCCGATCTGCTCCAGGGTGCCGACCATCGCGTGCAGCACACCGCCCTCGCTGAGCGGTGCCAGAGGGCCCGTGCCCCCCATGTTCCGGGTGAAGAAGTTGAGGTGCGTCAGCGCGGGTCTGCCGCGGTACAGGGCGTATCCGACCACGAAGAGCAGGGCCAGCAGGAGCACCGTCGCCAGGCTCTGCCAGATCACGGCGGCGACCCGGTCGCGCACCGCGACGCGGTTCTGGTCGAGGGAGACCAGCACCGCGTACAGGCCGACGAACAGGACGTAGGCGACGACCACGAAGCCCAGCAGCGAGTCGAACGGGGCGATCCAGCCGAACAGCACGAACGCCAGGGCCACGGAACCGGCCAGTGCGCCGGCCAGTGCCAGCCGGTCCTCCGCCGTCACGGGCGAGGTGTTGCGGCGCACCTCCGGCACCGCGTCGTCCTCGCGGGTCGGCGTCGTCGTCCGCGGTGTCTTGAGGAGATCGGTCATTTCAGGCCTCCGCCCCCGCGCCCGAGCGGCTGCGCGCCACGATCGAGGAGGCGATGAAGTTGACGATGAGGGTCATGACGAAGAGGGCGAGACCCGCGGCCATGAGGGCCGACATGCCGAGTTCGCTCGCGGATCCGTAGCGGAGGGCGATCAGCGACGACACGGAGATGGCGCCGTTCTGCAGGATGTGCGGCTGGATCTCGAAGACCGGCGAGATGATCATGTAGACCGCGATGGTCTCGCCCAGTGCCCGGCCGAGGCCGAGCATCGTCCCGCCGATCACGCCGCCGAGCCCGAAGGGCAGGACGACGGAGCGGATCATGCCCCACTTGGTGGCGCCGAGGGCGAACGCGCCCTCGCGCTCGCCGGGCGGTGCCTGGGAGAACGCCTCACGCATGACCGAGCAGGCGATCGGGGTGACCATGAGCGCCACGACCATGGCGGCGATGAAGGTGGAGGACGTATAGACGGTCATGCTCGCGAGCGGGTTGTCGGGTTCGGCCCCGTTCACCTTGAAGATCGGGATCCAGCCGAAGTAGGTGGAGATCCAGCGGGAGAGTCCGACGACGTGCCCCTGCAGGAAGAACGCACCCCACAGGCCGTAGACCACGCTCGGCACCGCCGCCATGAGGTCGACGAGGCTGACCAGGAACCGCTTCAGCCGCCGCGGGGCGTACTCCGAGATGTACAGCGCCGTGCCCAGCGCCAGGGGCAGCGCGAAGCAGATGGCGACCAGGCCGATCAGCACCGTGCCGGTGAGCACCGCCGCGATGCCGAAGAGGTGGGAGTCGGGCTCCCAGGCGGTGGTGGTGAGGAACGAGAAGCCGGCGACGCTCAGCGCCTCCCAGGCGCGGTAGGTGAGGAAGAAGCCGACCAGCAGCATGATCGCGAGCACCGCGGCACCGCTGCCCCGGGCGACGGAGCGGAAGACGCGGTCGGCCGGCTCGGCGGACGACCGGATGTCGCGCGGCACGTCCTCGGTGGCGGGACCGGGCTCCGTACCGGTGAGACCGGGAACGAGGGAGGTCATCGCGCCACCGCCCCGACCCGGGGTCCGGCGGGTGCGGTGGCCGCGGAGGCCGCGGAGGGTGCGAACGGCGGAGCCTGCACGGCGGTCTCCCGCCGGGCCCGCCCGCTGCGGGGTTCGTCCGGCGCTTCTCGCGTAGACCGCGCGGGCGCCGATGCGCGCAGGCCGCGCAGCCGCGGGCGGTGGGCCGTGCCCTCGGTCATCTCGGCGACCGTGACCGCGGCCAGGAAGAGGCCGAGGTTCTGCTGGCACTCGCGCAGGCGGTGGTACGTCCGCCCGGACACGGCGACGTTCCTGCCGCCGAGTTCGACGCGCCACGTCCAGGTGCCGCCTGTGTCGGCCATGGACAGCTGTGCCCGGACCTGGCCGATCTGCTCGCGGAGCAGGAGCACGGCGGCCTGGCACTCCGCGAGGGAGGCGTAGGTGCCCGCGCTGCGGCCCAGTTCGCGGTTGTTGGCGCCGACCAGCCGCCAGCCGACCGCGGCGACCGGCGCCCCGGCCCGGTCGTGCCGGTCGTGCCGGTCACCGCGGTCGTGCCGGTCACCGCGGTGGTCACGACCGCGGCGGTCCTGGCCGTCGGGTCCGGCTCCCCTGTCGGGTCTCGCCGTACGCGACGAGCCCTCCGAGGAGGGCCCGGGGTCCTCCGGGCTCCCCGGTCCCGCTAGCGATGAGGCCTGTGGCAGGTACCTGCCACCAACATGAGCCGACATGTACAGAACGCGTGGCCGGACCATGGCGGCCGACCTCCCTCCCCTTCGCGCTGTTGCGCCCCAGGCCGAAAGACGTCCTCAGGCGGCACTGACAGTCGCGGCCCATGAGGGGGCTGCGCTCACGGAAGAGTGAAGGCCGAACGGAGAGAAGATGAACGAAACGTGCAGGTCCACGCGAGGTAATCGGGATCAGGGCATCGGTGACGCTCCGCACCGGAAAGGGGGCGCCAGGCGGGCGGTCCGACACGGAACGCCCCCGCGCAACCGCCCAGGGCGACCGGGACGGTCCGTCAGATGAGGGGACCCACCCGGGGTCACCGCACGTACGTGACGCTTTTCCGCCATTTCGCCGCTACCTGGCGGGTGTCGGGGGCGTATGCGGAACCTTCACGGAATCCACTCCCGCCCGCACGGCGACGGCCTCGGCGCGAAGCGCTCCCGGGTGCACCGTCGTTAGCCGGGTCGGCGGGCAGACCCGCCACCTGCCGCCACCGGTCCCGGCCGGGCGCCTGCGGGCACTGCGCGCCGTCCCGCCGGACGGACCCCGCGGTCGCATGCCGCGGGGTCCGGGGAAGGCGAAACGGAGTCACCGGTCGCCGGAGGGGAAGGCGGAGCGTGCCACGCGCTCACCCTCGGCGGCAGGGCGGGCCAGCGGTCAACTCGCCTTGCGCAGGACCTCGGTGACCTTGCAGTCGATCTCACCGGAGGCCGGGTCGCTCCCCTGCGCGCTCGTCTGCGCCTCGTCCCCTGCGGTCAGGCCGGTCGCGGTCGCGACGGCCTGGGCGATGCGCCGTCCGCCGCCGTCCACGAACTCGATGCGCACCTCGTAGTCGGAGGTCTGCGAGCTGTGGTTGGTGAGGGTCACCTCGGCAGTGGGCAACTTGCTGAAGTCGGCGAGGCCGCACGAGGTGACCTTCGCGTCACCCGGGGCCGGCTTCCCGCCGCCGCCCTCGACCGGGGACGCGCTGACCGCGGAGGAGTCACCCCCCGAACCGCCCTTGTCGTCCCCGGTCTTGAGGGCGAAGGCGACGCTGCCCCCCACGACGATGACGATGGCGATGATTCCGAAACCGATAATCTTCCCCGCCCCCGTCTTCTTCGGCGGCCGGCTCCAGTCCGGCTCCTGGGGCGGCGGGTAGTGGCCCGGTGGCGATGCGTGCGACGGCTGAGACATGGTGAACCCCCTGAGGCTCGGTTGTGAAGACACCGTGACAGAGCTTCACCATGCGCGCAGAGACAAAAGCTGTCTGTAATGTTGCCGTGACCGATCCGGTATAGATCATTCCTGATAGGTCTGCGCCAAGGGTCCGATCGGGCGGCCCGGAGCACCTCGGGGGTCCGCGGTCCCGCCCGGCCGGGCCCCACCGCCGGCTGGCCGACGAGGCGTTGGGCCTCGCCGGCCACCGGCTCGGTGGGAAGCGGCGGGAAGCGGCGGGACGACGGAACGGACGCCGTCGCCGTCCTTCGGCCAGGGAGGGACCCCGGAGAGGTCAGCCGGTCAGCCGGTCAGACCGCGGCGCGTCAACAGCGGCTCGATGCGCGGCGCACGGCCCCGGAAGCCCTCGAACGCGGCCATCGGGTCGACGCTGCCCCCGCGGGAGAGCAGTTCGCGGCGGAAGGTGTCGCCGTTCTCGCGCCGCAGGCCGCCGTTCTCCTTGAACCACTCCACGGTGTCCGCGTCGAGCACCTCGCTCCAGATGTACGAGTAGTACCCGGCGCTGTAGCCGTGGGCGAAGATGTGCGCGAAGTAGGTGCTGCGGTAGCGCGGCGGGATCGCGGGCAGCGCGAGCCCGGCCTCCTTCAGGGCGGCGGCCTCGAACTCCTCAGCGTCGCCGGGGTCGTGGCCGGCCGGGATGGTGTGCCAGGCCCAGTCGAGGACCGCGGCCGCCAGGTACTCCACCGTGCGGAAGCCCTGCCCGAACCGCTCCGCGGCCTCCATCCGGGCCACGAGTTCGGCGGGCATGGGCTCGCCGGTCTCGTGGTGGCGGGCGTAGTGGGCCAGCACCTGCGGCCAGCTCACCCACATCTCGTTGACCTGGGAGGGGTACTCGACGAAGTCGCGCGGGACGGCCGTGCCGGAGAAGAAGGGGTGCCGGACGTCGGAGAACAGGCCGTGCAGGGCGTGGCCGAACTCGTGGAAGAGGGTGTTGACCTCGTCGTAGGTGAGCAGCGCGGGCTCGCCGGCGGCGGGCTTGGCGACGTTGAGGTTGTTGACCACGACGGGCTTGCGGCCGTAGAGCGCGGACTGGTCGACCAGGCTGTTCATCCAGGCGCCGCCGCGCTTGGAGGCGCGGGCGAAGTAGTCGCCCAGGTAGAGGCCGAGGGGCGAGCCGTCGGCGTTGAAAACCTCGAAGACCCGGACGTCGGGGTGGTAGCCGGCGAGGTCGGCGCGCTCGGTGAAGCTCAGACCGTAGACCTGGCCGGCGGCGAAGAAGACGCCGTCCTTGAGGACCCGGTCCAGCTCGAAGTAGGGGCGCATGGCGGCGGTGTCGATGTCGTACTCCGCCTTGCGGACCTTCTCCGACCAGTACGTCCAGTCCCAGGCGGAGAAGTCCTCCAGCCCGGAGGCGGCGGTCAGGGCGGCGGCCTCGCGCTCGGCGTTGGCGACGGCGGGCGGGACCAGACGGGCGAGCAGCGAGGTCACGGCCTCGGGGGTGCCGGCGGTCTGGTCGGCGACGACGTACGCGGCGTGGTTCTCGTAGCCGAGCAGGGCGGCGCGCTCGGCGCGCAGCCGGGCGATGCGGGCGGTGAGTTCGCGGTTGGAGGTCAGGCCGCGGCCGAGCGAGGCCTCCAGCAGACGGCGGCGCAGGGCACGGTCGTCGAGCGAGGCCAGTTCGGACTGGTTGGAGAAGTTCTTCAGGCTGAGGACGTACCGGCCGTCGTGGCCGAGGGCCGTGGCGTTGGCGGCCGCGGCGGCGACGGCGTCGGCGGAGAGCCCGGCCAGTTCGTCGGCGCCGTCGAGGACGAGGGCGGCGGCCTTGGTGTCGGCGAACAGGTTCTGCTCGAAGGCGGTGGAGGCTTCCGCGATCTCCGCGTTGAGCGCCCTCAGGCGCTCGCGGCCCTCCTCGGTGAGTTCGGCGCCCGCGCGGACGAAACGGGTGTGGTAGCGCTCCAGCAGCCGCAGCGCCTCGGCGTCCAGGCCGAGTTCCCGGCGGCTCTCGTACAGCGCCTTGACGCGGCCGTAGAGGACGGGGTCGAGGTGGATGGCGTCGGCGTGGGCGGCGAGGGCGGGGTTGATCCTCGCCTCGATCTCCTGGATGCCAGGACCGGTGTCGGCGCTCGCGCGGTTGAAGAAGACCTTCGACACGCGGTCCAGCAGGTCTCCGGAGCGCTCCAGGGCGACGATCGTGTTCTCGAAGCCCGGTGGTTCGGGGTTCGCGGCGACGGCCTCGGTCTCGGCGAGCTGCTCGGCCATCCCCTGCTCGAAGGCGGGGAGGTAGTGCTCCTCGCGGATGTCGGCGAAGGGCGGCAGCTCGTACGGGAGGGTGCTCGGGCTGAGGAAGGGATTCGTCGAGGTCACGCCACCGACCTTACGCCCGGTGCCTGCCGCCCGGACGTGGCCTTCCCTAGGATGCCCGGATGGCAGCTACGCGTACGGACGGCCGGGTGGAGCGCGGCAACCAGACCCGCCGGCTGGTGCTGGACCGCACCATGGCGATCGCCTCGGTCGAGGGTCTGGAAGGTCTGTCGCTGGGCCGGCTGGCGACCGAACTCGGGCTCAGCAAGAGCGGGGTGTTCGCCCTGTTCGGGTCGAAGGAGGAGCTGCAGCTCGCCACCGTGCGGGCGGCCCGCGAGGTGTACATCCGGCAGGTGGTGGAGCCGTCGCGGGAGCTGCCGGCGGGGCTGGCCCGGGTGTGGCGGCTGTGCGAGTCGTGGCTGGACTACTCGCGGCGGCGGGTGTTCCCGGGCGGCTGCTTCCTGCTGGCGGTGTCGGCGGAGTACGACGCGCGCAGCGGGCCGGTGCACGACGTGGTCGCCCAAGCCCGGCTGGAGTGGACGACCTACGTCGAGATCACCCTCGAGAAGGCCCGGCGGACGGGACAGCTGTGCGCCGACGCCGACATCCCGTTGCTGGCCTTCGAGCTGATCGCGCTGCTGGACACCGGCAACCTGCAGTCGGTGATCTTCGACGACGTCGCGGCCTACACCCGGGCGGGCACCGCCATCCTCAACCGTCTGAGGGCGGTGGCCGACGCGGACGCGGCCGAGGGGGAAGTCCCCCCGCTGCCCGCCCGGTTCGAGGGCTGAGGGGCACAGCTTCCCGCACCCGGACGGTTCCTCCGACAATCGGGGAGGCCGGTCATGCATCCGCCACGTTTGTCACCGTTACGCGGGCTTCGCGTCACAGATGATCAACAGCCCCTTCCGCCCTTGATCGCATGTCGTTGTCCCGGCGAGGCCGGCCACCCCCCGAGGCCGGCGCATGGGAGGTGCGTGGGAGATGACGGACCGGACCCTCTGGTCGTACGCCGAGATCGCCGCTCACATCCGGGTGCAGGTCGACACCGTGCGCTCGTACCGCAAGCACGGGCACTTGCCGCCCCCCGACATCGTGGAGGGCGGCAAGCCGTTCTGGTACGCGGACACCATCCGCCTGTGGAGCTCCCGGCGCCCCGGGAACCGCGGACGCCAGGAGTTCGGCTGACGTCGGCCCGGCCGCCGCTCAGCCCGAGCGGGCCGGCTCCGGCTCCGGGTCCGGTACGGGCTCCTCCCGTACAGGGGCCCGGCCGGGGCCCTCGCCCTCGCTCAGCCCGAACCGGTCGTGCAGCGCCCTCAGCGGCCGCGGCGCCCACCAGGTGGCCCGTCCGCTCAGCCGCATCACGGCGGGCACGAGCAGGGTGCGCACCACCATCGCGTCCATGAGGACGGCGAGTGCGATCCCGAGGCCCAGCATCTTGGTGTTGGCGATCCGCGAGGTGCCGATGGCCACCATCACCACCGCCAGGATGACCGCGGCCGCCGTGATGAGCCCGCCGGTGCGGCGCACCCCGAAGACGACCGCCGCACGGTGGTCACCGGTCCGGTCGTGCTCCTCCTTGATGCGCGACAGGAGGAAGACGCCGTAGTCCATCGAGAGCCCGAAGGCGACGCAGAACATCAGCACCGGCAGTGTGGTCTCGATGCTGCCCGTCGCGGTGAAGTCGAGCAGACCGGACAGGTGACCGTCCTGGAACACCCACACCACCGCCCCGAACATGGCGGTGAGGCTCAGCGCGTTGAGCAGCACGGCCTGCAGCGGGATGACCGCGCTGCCGGTGAGGAGGAAGACCAGCACCAAGGTCACCGCGGCGATCAGGGCGGCCGCCCACGGCAGGCGGTCGGCTATGACGTCCTTGGTGTCGACCAGCTGGGCCGCGGTGCCGGTGGCAGAGACCTTGAAGGGGGCGTCGACCGCCCGGATCCTGCCGACGAGGTCCTGGCTCGCCTCGTCCACCGACTCCGCCTCGGGCAGCACGGTGAGGTACGCCGCGCCGTCGGTGGCCCTGGCCGCCTCGGCCGGGCCGGGCTCGGCGGTCCGCCGGCCCTGCGCGTACTGGCCGGCCGGGCCGTCGACGACGACCACTCCGGGCAGCGCGGACAGCCTGCCGCTGTAGTCGCCGAGCTGGGCCTCGGTGGGACGGCCCTCGGCGAGCACGGTGATCTCTCCGCCGGGGTTGCCGGGGAACCCGTCGCGTATGTGCTGCTGCACGACGTGCGCCTCGGCCGTCGCGGGCAGCTGGCGGTCGTCGGCGGTGCCGAACTGCACCTGCAGGAAGGGCAGCCCGAGCAGGACCAGACCGGCGACCGTGCCGATCGCGAACAGCGGGGCACGGCGCATCACCAGGCGGGCGAGCCGCGCGTAGCCCGCGCCCGGCTCCCGTCCGGCCTTCCCGCTCCGCCGGCGCGACAGGAGACGGCGCAGGTCGAGGGAGTTGACCCGGTGGCCGAGCACCACCAGCGCGGCCGGCAGGATCACCAGCGCGGCGGCGGCCGCCAGCAGCACCACGGCGATGCCCGCGTACGCGAACGAGCGCAGGAAGTACTGCGGGAACAGGAACATCGCGGAGAGCGCGGCGGCCACGGTGAGGGCCGAGAAGAGCACCGTGCGCCCGGCCGTGCGCAGCGTGGCGCCCACGGCGGTCAGCGGGTCGGCCCCGGTGTCCAGCTCCTCCCGGAAGCGCCGCACGATGAACAGGGCGTAGTCGATGGCGAGTCCGAGGCCGAGGGCCGTCGTGAGGTTCTGCGCGAAGATCGAGACGTCCGTGAACGTCGTGATGCCCCGCAGCACGGCGTTGGTGCCCAGGATCGCCACGACGCCGACGCCCAGCGGCAGTACCGCCGCGACGGCGCTGCCGAACACCATGATGAGCAGCAGGAGGGTGATCGGCAGCGCGATGAGCTCGGCGCGGGCCAGGTCCTCCTGGATCGTGGTCTGCAGGTCGTGCCGGAACGCGGCCATGCCGCCGACCGTGACCTCCACCGCGCCGTGCCGTCCCCGGTATTCGGGGGCGATGCGCTCGACTGCCGCGGCGACGGCGTCGTCGTCGCCGCCGATCCGCGCGACGATCATGGCCTCGCGGCCGTCCTCGGCGCGCAGCGCGGAGGCCCGGGTCGTCCAGTACGAGGTGACGCCGGCGATGTCCTCGTCCGCCGCGAGCCGGCGACCGAGCTCCCGTCCCTCGGCCGCCACCTCCGGGGAGTCCACACCGGCGCCACGGCCGTCGACGAGGAGGATCAGATTGGGCTGCGAGTCCGGGAAGTACCTCTCCAGCGCGTCCGCCGCGTAGGCCGACTCCGAGCCGGGGGCTTCCCATCCGCCGCTGCGCAGCCGGTCCGCGACGCCGCTGCCCGCGACCACGGCGAGGGCGGTGAACAGCAGCGCCAGCAGCAGGGTGAGGCGAGGACGGGCGGTCATCGCCCGGGTCCAGCCCCCCGGCGGGCGCTCACGGTTGACATCCGACATGACAGAGGTGTCCCCTCCCCTGAGGAGCCGCCGTAAAATGGCGAACACGAGCGATCACTCGCGTTTCTCCAGAATGTGAGCGACCACTCGCGTTTGTCAAACATGATTGGGGATTACACGTGCCTGAGGAGCAGAAGCCTCGACGCCGGCAGGCCCGCGGCGAACGGCGCGTGGCGCAGCTGCTGGAGGCGGCGGCCGGCGTGTTCTGCAAGGTGGGCTACACCGCGGCCACCACGAACGCGATCGCCCGCGAGGCGGGCGTGTCCCCGGGCACGCTCTACCAGTTCTTCCCGAACAAGGAGGCCATCGCCATCGAGCTGGGCGGCATCCTCAACCAGCGGATGCGCGAGGGGCACGGGGAGCTGTTCACCCCCGAGAACGCCTCGCTGCCGCTGCGCGAGATGCTCGAGGTCATCGTCGCCCCCATGATCGAGTTCAACTGCCAGAACCCCGCCTTCCTCGCCCTGGTCCACGACAGCGACATCCCCGGCACGGTCGTCATGGAGCACGACACCCTGCACACCTCCCTGCTGGAGCGCGTGGAGACCCTGCTCGGCCTGCGCGCGCCCACCCTTTCGGCCGCCGAGCGGGCGCGGGTGGCCGCGATGGCCTTCGGCCTGTTCAAGGCGGGCCTGGCCTTGGTCCTGGCGCACGAGGGCGCCGAGCGGGACGCGTACATCGGCGAGGTCAAGGCCGCGCTGTACGGCTACCTCGCCCCGCACGTCGGCACCGGGGCCGTCGCCATCACGGAAGCCGTCGGCACCCCCGCCGCGACCCCCTGAGACCGGGACCGTCACGGCCCCGCTCCCCCGGCGGCGCGCCTCAGCCCCGCAGCGCCCGGTCCGCCGGCTTCCCCTGCGGGGCGTCCCCCTCCGGTTCGTCCGCCCCGGGGGACGCGGAGCCGCCCGAGGCCACCACGCGTCCGGGGGACGTCGCACCCGCCAGGGCCGAACGGCGCCCGGAGAGCATCTGCGCCACGCTGCCGATTCCGGCCACGGCCAGGGAGACCCCGAGGCCCAGCGCGACGGCGTACAGCGAGTTGGACATGGCGAGGCCGCCGAAGTAACCCAGGCCCACCGAGTACGTCGCCCAGACCGCCTCCGCCACGCCCGCGCCGATCAGGTAACGGCGGGCCGGGTAGCGCACGATGCCCGCCGAGAGGCCGCCGACGACCCGCCCGCTGGGCAGGAAGCGGACGCCGATGACGAACGGGATCCCGTGCCGCTGTATCCGGACGCTGGCCCACTCCAGCAGCGCACGGCGCCGCGGCCGCCGGTAGAGCCGGGTCAGGACCCGGCCGCTGACGGCGCGGCCGGTGCGGTGGATCAGCAGGTCGCCCAGGAGCGCGCTGCCGGCGACGACCAGCAGGACCAGGGCGATGTCCAGCCGTCCCTGGGCGGCCAGCACGCCCCCGGTGACCAGGAGCGCCGCGTTGGGCACCAGCGGCGGCGCGGTGGTGGCAGCGAGCACCGCGTACGCCCAGATGACGTGGCCGTCCCGCAGGTACCCCTCGAGGCCCGCGGTGAAGTCCAGGGCCGACACGATCCGTGCAACGTCCATCCGGCCGCCCCTCTTCCCGCCCCGGCCCGTCCCCCGTCTCCCGTCCCAGGCCTCAACGCTGGCAGGGCCGCGATGGAGGGGGCAAGGCGATTTCGCCGGGATCGGGGCATTCCCAGGGTTTTCCCGGGGGCGCCTCATCCTCAGGTACGGGGCCGCAGCGACCGGCTGTGGCGCGGGGAGTACGCCCGGCGTACTCCCCGCGGGACGCACGTGCGCCAGCTCAGCGGCCGAGCAGTTCGCCGCCGTTGCACTGCAGGATCTCCCCGGTGATGAAACCCGCCCCGGGGGAGGCGAGGAAGACCACCGCGGAGGCGACGTCCTCGGGCGTCCCGACCCGGCCGACCAGGGTCCGGCCGGCCCTGCGGGTCAGCTCGGCGGCGTCGAGCCGGGCGCCGAAGAACTCGGTGCCCGCGACGGTGCCCGGAGCGACGATGTTGCAGGTCACGCCGCGCGGGCCGAGCTGGGCCGCCAGGGAGTGGTTCCAGGCGTGCAAGGCGGCCTTGGAGGCCCCGTAGGAGCCCCCGCCGCGCAGCGCGGCCACCGAGGTGACGGTGATGACCCGGCCGCCCTCAGGGAGCCGGTCGCGTACGGATTCGGTCACCAGGACGGCGGTGAGGACGTTGCGTTCGAAGTCGCCGCGCCAGCGGGCCAGCACCCCGTGCGGGCCCGCCCCGATCGCGAGTTCCCGGCTGCCCGCGTTGTTGACCAGGACGTCGATGCGCCGGGGCAGCCGCTCGAGGGTCGCCTCCACGTCGTCGGGGTCGGCGAGGTCGCAGACGACCGGGGTGACGTCATAACCGTGCTGGGAGCGCAGCTCGTCGGCGGTGGCGCGCAGCACCTCGCGGCGCCGGCCGACGATGGTCACATGGTCGCCGGCCTCGGCGAAGAGGGTGGCCACCGACCGGCCGATTCCCGTTCCCCCGCCGGTCACCACGACGTGCCGGCCCACACTTGCGTTCTGCGACATCACGCTCCGCTCCTCGAGGAGGAACAGCACGTTACGGGACGGGGGCTTCGCGACCGGCACGGGGGTCTGCCATGATGCGGATGGCGTAGGAGATGCGTAGCCGAGACCGAGATCACACTGGCTGGAACGTAACCTTTTGGTTTACGAGGGGGTCTAACCCGGCGAAGACACCGGGCTCCCGGCGGACTCGGTGAGATGATGAGCGGGTTGTCTTTGGGGGACAGCCCGGTCGCCATGCCGGGGCGAACTGCCCGGAGAGCTTTGAGCGGCCCTCCCGGGTGCTTGGTCCCGGCTGGGCGAGCGCACCCAAAGAACGCCCGGTACGGACCCGTGGGGGGATCCGCTCCGGGAAACAGGAGCGCCCCGTGCCGAACCCGTGGGGGGATTCGGCGCGGGGCGTTTCTCTGCGTGCGGGGCGCTCGCGTCAGCGGGCCTCGACCGGGACGTAGTCCCGCTCGACGATGCCCGTGTAGACCTGGCGCGGACGGCCGATCCGGGAACCCGGCTCGGTGATCATCTCGTGCCACTGGGCGATCCAGCCGGGGAGCCGGCCGAGCGCGAACAGCACCGTGAACATCGTGCTCGGGAAGCCCATGGCCCGGTAGATCAGACCGGTGTAGAAGTCGACGTTCGGGTAGAGGTTGCGCGAGACGAAGTAGTCGTCGCTGAGCGCGTGCTCCTCGAGCTTCAGCGCGATGTCCAGCAGCTCGTCGGACTTGCCGAGGGCGGAGAGCACGTCGTGCGCCGCGGACTTGATGATCTTGGCCCGGGGGTCGAAGCTCTTGTAGACCCGGTGGCCGAAGCCCATCAGACGGACGCCGTCCTCCTTGTTCTTCACCTTGCGGATGAAGGCGTCCACGTCGCCGCCGTCGGCCTGGATGGACTCCAGCATCTCCAGCACGCTCTGGTTGGCGCCGCCGTGCAGCGGGCCCCACAGGGCGTTGATGCCGGCGGAGATCGACGCGAACAGGTTGGCCTGCGAGGAGCCGACCAGGCGCACGGTGGAGGTGGAGCAGTTCTGCTCGTGGTCCGCGTGGAGGATGAGGAGCTTGTCCAGGGCGTCGACGACGACCGGGTTGAGCTCGTACTCCTCGGCGGGCACGGCGAAGGTCATCCGCAGGAAGTTCTCGACGTAGCCGAGGTCGTTGCGCGGGTAGACGAAGGGGTGGCCGACCGACTTCTTGAAGGCGTACGCGGCGATCGTCGGCAGCTTGGCGATGAGCCGGATCGTCGAGAGGTAGCGCTGCTTCTCGTCGAACGGGTTGTGGCTGTCCTGGTAGAAGGTCGACAGCGCGCTGACCACGGAGGACAGCATCGCCATCGGGTGGGCGTCCCGCGGGAAGCCCTGGAAGAACCGTTTGACGTCCTCGTGGAGGAGCGTGTGCTGCGTGATGTCGCCGCGGAAGGCGGCGAGCTCGTCGACGGTGGGGAGCTCACCGTTGATGAGAAGGTACGCGGTCTCCAGGAAGGTGCCGCGCTCGGCGATCTGCTCGATGGGGTAGCCGCGGTAGCGGAGGATTCCCTGCTCGCCGTCGAGGTAGGTGATCGCGGACTTGTAGGCCGCGGTGTTGCCGTAGCCGCTGTCCAGGGTGACCAGGCCGGTGTTGGCGCGCAGCTTGCCGATGTCGAAGCCGTTGTCCCCAACGGTGCCCTCGATCACCGGGTAGCTGTACTCGCTGTCCCCGTACCGCAGTACTACAGAGTTGTCGCTCACGTCATTCCCTCACCGACGTCGTGCCTCTTCTTCGAGGTTGGTAGGTGCCCTGACTACCCCTACTGTCCCCCATTTGGCGTGGCCACGTGCACTCGGGGTCGGTCGGGGAGCCGAATGATGGCACCCAGTGCCTATTTTGCCGCCCGCGCCAGCCGGTGGTCGAGTGCCGTGAAGCGTCTGCCTGCGGAGACGGTGCGCACCGCCTGGCCGATCGCCTTGCGCGAACCCACGAGCACGACCAATCGCTTTGCCCGGGTAACGGCGGTATACAGCAGGTTCCGCTGGAGCATCATCCACGCCCCGGTGGTGACAGGGATCACCACGGCGGGATACTCGCTGCCCTGTGACCGGTGGATCGTCACCGCGTAGGCGTGCGCCAGCTCGTCCAGCTCGTCGAAGTCGTAAGGAATCTCCTCGTCCTCGTCGGTCAGTACGGTGAGCCGCTGCTCCACGGCGTCCAGGGAGGTGACGACCCCCACCGTTCCATTGAAGACTCCGTTGGCGCCTTTTTCATAGTTGTTCCTGATCTGCGTCACCTTGTCGCCCACACGGAAGGTGCGGCCACCGAAGCGCCGCTCCGGCAGGTCGGGGCGGGCCGGGGTGACGGCCTGCTGCAGCAGGCCGTTCAGCACGCCGGCGCCCGCGGGGCCGCGGTGCATGGGGGCGAGCACCTGGACGTCACGGCGCGGGTCGAGGCCGAACCGGCGCGGGATGCGGCGGGCCGCCACGTCCACCGTGAGCCGGGCCGTCTCCTCGCCGTCCTCCTCCACGAAGAGGAAGAAGTCGTCCAGCCCCTGGGTGACCGGGTGCGCTCCGGAGTTGATCCGGTGCGCGTTGGTCACCACGCCGGACTCCTGGGCCTGCCGGAAGATGCGGGTCAGCCGGACCGACGGGACCGGGCCGCCCTCGGCCAGCAGATCGCGCAGCACCTCGCCGGCACCGACGCTGGGCAGCTGGTCGACGTCACCGACGAAGAGCAGGTGGGCCCCCGGAGGCACGGCCTTGACCAGCTTGTTCGCCAGCAGCAGGTCGAGCATCGAGGCCTCGTCGACGACGACCAGGTCGGCGTCCAGGGGCCGCTCCCGGTCGTACGCGGCGTCCCCGCCCGGCTTGAGCTCCAGCAGCCGGTGGACCGTCGAGGCCTCGGCCCCGGTGAGCTCGGCCAGCCGCTTGGCCGCCCTGCCGGTGGGCGCGGCCAGTACGACCTTGGCCTTCTTCGCCCGCGCCAGGGCCACCACGGACTTGACGGTGAAGGACTTGCCGCAGCCCGGGCCGCCGGTCAGCACGGCGACCTTCTCGGTGAGCGCCAGCCGCACCGCCAACTGCTGCTCGGGGGCGAGGTCCGCGCCCGTCCGCTCGGCGAGCCAGGTCAGCGCCTTGTCCCAGTCCACGTCACGGAAGCCGGGCATCCGGTCCTCCGTGCCGCGCAGCAGCCGCAGCAGCGAGCCGGCCAGGGAGATCTCCGCCCGGTGGAAGGGCACCAGGTAGACCGCGCGCACCGGGTCGCCACCGCCGTCGGGGGCGGGCACGGGCTCGATGACCACGCCCTCCTCGCCGGCCAGCTCCGCGAGGCAGTCGATGACCAGACCGGTGTCCACCTGGAGCAGCTTCACGGCGTCCGACAGCAGTTGCTCCTCGGGCAGGAAGCAGTTGCCGCTGTCGGTCGCCTGCGACAGGGCGTACTGGAGACCGGCCTTGACGCGCTCGGGGCTGTCGTGCGGGATGCCGACGGCCCGCGCGATGCGGTCGGCGGTGAGGAAGCCGATGCCCCAGACGTCGGCCGCCAGCCGGTAGGGCTGGTTCTTCACCACGGAGATCGAGGAGTCCCCGTACTCCTTGTAGATCCGCACCGCGATCGAGGTGGACACGCCGACGCCCTGGAGGAAGACCATGACCTCCTTGATCGCCTTCTGCTCCTCCCAGGCGGCGCCGATCAGCTTGGTGCGCTTGGGGCCCAGGCCCGGGACCTCCACCAGCCGCGCGGGCTCCCGCTCGATGACCTCCAGGGTGTCGGTGCCGAAGTGCTCGACGATCCGCTCGGCGATCCGCGGGCCGATGCCCTTGATCAGCCCGGAGCCGAGGTAGCGCCGTATGCCCTGGATCGTGGCCGGGAGGACGGTGGTGTAGTTCTCCACGGTGAACTGCTTGCCGTACTGCGGATGGGAGCCCCAACGGCCCTCCATGCGCAGCGACTCGCCCGGCTGGGCGCCGAGCAGCGAGCCGACCACGGTCAGCAGATCGTTGGCACCGCGGCCGGTGTCGACCCGGGCGACCGTGTACCCGTTCTCCTCGTTGGCGTACGTGATCCGTTCGAGGACGCCCTCGACGACGGCCAGTCTCAACTCCCCCACGGCGCGGGCCACCTCCCCGGATCTGCGATGTGATCCGACGGTACCGCCCGGCCCCGACAGGCCGCCGAGGGCTGTGGACAACTCCGCCCGACGGGGTCCCGGAATGTAACGATCCGGTTTCGTGCTCTTGCCCTGGAGCATGTAATCGATTCCAATCCTCTTTGTAATCGATTCCACGAGGAGGTGGGACGGGTGGCGAGCATCAAGGACGTGGCATCACGCGCGGGTGTCTCCGTCGCGACGGTCTCCCGCGTGCTCAACGACCACCCGGCGGTCCGCCCGGGCACCCGCACCCGGGTGCTGGAGGCCGTGGCCGAGCTCGGCTACCGGCCCAACGCGGTGGCGCGCTCGCTGCGCACCGACCAGACCCGGACCCTCGGCCTGGTCATCAGCGACGTGCTGAACCCCTTCTTCACCGAGCTCGCCCGCTCGGTGGAGGACGAGGCCAGGGCACTGGGCTACAGCGTGATCATCGGCAACGCCGACGAGCGGCCGGAGCAGCAGGACCACCACATCCGCACGCTGCTGGACCGCCGCATCGACGGGCTGCTGGTCAGCCCCACCGACGGCGGTTCCCCGCTGATCCTGGACGCGGTGCTCTCCGGCACCCCGATGGTCTTCGTCGACCGCTGGATCCCCGGTGTCGGCAACGACGTCCCGGTGATCCGCACCGACGGCTGCGACGCGGTACGCGACCTGGTGGCCCACCTCCACGGCCTGGGCCACCGCCGGCTGGCGATCATCGCGGGCCCCGCCGCGACCACGACGGGCCGCGAGCGGGTGCGGGCCTTCCGTGAGGCGCTTGCCGCCTTCGGTCTGGAGCTGCCCGACGAGTACATAGGCCAGGGCGACTTCCAGGCGGACAGCGGCCGCAGGGCCACCGCCCGCTTCCTGGACCTGCCGGTCCCGCCCGACGTGGTCTTCGCCGCGGACAACCTGATGGCGCTCGGCGCCATGGACGAGATCCGCGCCCGCGGCCTGCGCGTGCCCGACGACATCGCGCTCGCCGCGTTCGACGACATCCCGTGGTTCCTCCACACCGATCCGCCGATCACCGCCATCGCCCAGCCCACCGGCGAGCTCGGCCGGGCGGCCGTGCGCTCGCTGATCGACCGGGTGGAGGGCAGGCCGGCGCCGTCGGTCACCGTGTCCGCCCGTCTCGTTGTCCGCCGCTCCTGCGGCGCGTCCGAAGGGAGTTCCCGTTGAGCACGAGCAGCCCCGAGCTCCTCCGCATGGAGGGCGTCCGCAAGGTCTTCCCCGGTGTGGTGGCCCTCGACGGCGTCGACTTCGACCTGCGCGGAGGCGAGGTGCACGTCCTGCTCGGCGAGAACGGCGCGGGCAAGAGCACCCTGATCAAGATGCTCTCCGGCGCCAACCGCCCCGACGGGGGCCGGATCCTCGTCGACGGCGCGGAGGTGCGCATCCATGGTGCGCAGGACGCCGAGAAGCTGGGCATCGCGACCATCTACCAGGAGTTCAACCTCGTCCCGGCGCTGAGCGTCGCCGAGAACATCTTCCTGGGCCGCCAGCCGCGCCGACTCGGCCTGGTGAACCGCAAGCAGATGAACGCGGACGCCGCCGCCCTGCTGGCCCGGGTCGGCGTCGACGTCGACCCGCGCACCCCGGTCTCCGAACTGGGCATCGCCCGCCTGCAGATGGTGGAGATCGCCAAGGCGCTCAGCCTGGAGACGCGCGTCCTGATCATGGACGAGCCGACCGCGGTGCTCACCAGCGAGGAGGTCGACAAGCTCTTCCGGATCGTGCGCAAGCTGCGCGAGGACGGCGTCGGCATCGTCTTCATCACCCACCACCTGGAGGAGATCGCCGCGCTCGGCGACCGCGTGACCGTCCTGCGTGACGGCCGCAGCGTCTCCCAGGTGCCCGCGAGCACCCCCGAGGACGAGCTGGTCCGGCTGATGGTGGGCCGCAGCATCGAGCAGCAGTACCCGCGCGAGCGCGCCGAAGCGGGCGCGCCCCTGCTGCGGGTCGAGGGCCTCACCCGGGGCGGCGTCTTCCACGACGTGAGCTTCGAGGTGCGGGCCGGCGAGGTCGTCGGCCTGGCCGGGCTCGTCGGCGCCGGGCGCACCGAGGTCGTCCGCGCGGTCTTCGGCGCCGACCCGTACGACTCCGGGACGGTCGAGGTGCTGGGCAAGCGGCTGCGCCGCCACGACGTCAACGCCGCCATGGACGCGGGCATCGGCCTGGTGCCGGAGGACCGCAAGGGCCAGGGCCTGGTGCTGGACGCCACCATCCAGGAGAACCTGGGGCTGGTCACGCTCGCCCGGTCCACCCGCGCCGGGTTCGTCGACCGGGCCGGGCAGCGCAAGGCGGCCGACCGGATCTCGGGGCAGCTCAAGGTCCGCATGGCCGGGCTCCACCAGCACGTGCGCACCCTGTCGGGCGGCAACCAGCAGAAGATCGTCATCGGCAAATGGCTGCTGGCCGACACCAAGGTGCTCATCCTCGACGAGCCGACCCGGGGCATCGACGTCGGCGCCAAGGTCGAGATCTACCAACTCGTCAACCAGCTCACGGCCTCCGGCCACGCGGTGCTGATGATCTCCAGCGACCTCCCCGAGGTGCTGGGCATGAGCGACCGCGTCCTGGTGATGTCCCAGGGCCGGATCGCCGGTGAACTCCCCGCGCACGAGGCCACCCAGGACTCCGTCATGGCCCTGGCCGTCGGCACAGCGCCCGCCGAGGGCGGCAACACAACAGCAACGAAGGATGTGGAGGGCTCCCGTGGCCACTGACACGATCAAAAGCAGTACGGACACGGGCGGCGTCGCCGCGGCGCGCCGTGTGCTCCTCAACAACGGCGCGCTCAGCGCCCTGGTGGTCCTGCTGGTGGCACTGTCGTTCCTGTCGGGCGACTTCCTGTCCACGCAGAACCTGCTCAACGTCGGCGTCCAGGCGGCCGTCGTCGCCATCCTCGCCTTCGGCTCCACCTTCGTGATCGTGGCGGCCGGCATCGACCTGTCGGTGGGCTCGGTCGCGGCGCTCTCCGCGACGGTGCTGGCCTGGAGCGCGAGTTCGGCGGGCCTGCCG
Organism: Streptomyces sp. NPDC001902; assembly: GCF_042891295.1. NCBI lineage: Bacteria > Bacillati > Actinomycetota > Actinomycetes > Kitasatosporales > Streptomycetaceae > Streptomyces > Streptomyces sp. NPDC001902. Next base: position 30,980 of record NZ_JBIATA010000037.1, read on the forward strand.
GTGTGGCTGGCGGTCGTGCTGTCCGTCGCCACGGGTGTGGCCAGCGGTCTGCTGAGCGGCCTGCTGATCTCCTTCGGCAAGCTGCCGCCGTTCATCGCGACCCTCGCCATGCTGTCGATCGGCCGCGGCCTCACCCTGGTCATCTCCCAGGGCAGCCCCATCGCCTTCCCCGACTCCGTCTCCCACCTGGGCGACACCATCGGCGGCTGGCTGCCCGTCCCGGTCCTGGTGATGATCGTCGCGGGCGCCGCCACGGCGATCATCCTCGGCCGCACCTACATAGGCCGCGCCATGTACGCGATCGGCGGCAACGAGGAGGCGGCCCGCCTCTCCGGCATCCGCGTCAAGCGCCAGAAGATCATCATCTACGCGCTGTCCGGCCTCTTCGCGGCGGTCGCGGGCATCGTGCTCGCCTCCCGTCTCGCCTCGGCCCAGCCGCAGGCCGCCTACGGCTACGAGCTGGACGCCATCGCGGCGGTCGTCATCGGCGGCGCCAGCCTCTCCGGCGGCGTCGGCAAGGCGTCCGGCACCCTGATCGGCGCGCTGATCCTCGCCGTCCTCCGCAACGGCCTCAACCTGCTGTCGGTATCCGCCTTCTGGCAGCAGGTCGTCATCGGCGCGGTCATCGCGCTGGCCGTCCTGCTCGACACCCTGCGCCGCCGCGCCTGACCGTGCCGCGCGCACCACAGACCCCCCTCCTCTTCTCCGCACCGCACCAGCAAGGAACCACCATGCGCACCAAGCTCATCTCCGCCACCACCGTCGCCGTCGCCGCCCTGGCGCTCACCGCGACCGCCTGCAACTCCGGCTCCGGCTCGTCCTCCGACGTGAAGGTGGGCCTGTCGGTCTCCACCCTCAACAACCCGTTCTTCGTGCAGCTGAAGGAGGGCGCGCAGGCCGAGGCGAAGAAGGAGGGCGTCGACCTGACCGTCACCGACGCGCAGAACGACGCGTCGCAGCAGGCCAACCAGCTGCAGAACTTCACCAGCCAGAACGTGAAGTCGATCATCGTCAACCCGGTGGACTCCGACGCGGCCGGTCCCTCGGTGAAGGCCGCCAACAAGGCCGGCATCCCCGTCGTCGCGGCCGACCGCGGCGTCAACAAGGCCGAGCTCGCCACCACCGTCGCCTCCGACAACGTCGAGGGCGGCCGGCTCGCCGCCAAGACCCTGGCCGATTCGCTGGGCGGCAAGGGCACCGTCGTGGTCCTCCAGGGCACCGCCGGCACCTCCGCGGCCAACGAGCGCGGCCAGGGCTTCAACGAGGGCATCAAGGCCTACCCGGGCATCAAGGTCGTGGCCCAGCAGGCCGCCGACTTCGACCGCACCAAGGGCCTGGACGTCATGACCAACCTGCTGCAGGCCCACTCCGACGTCACCGGCGTCTTCGCCCAGAACGACGAGATGGCCCTCGGTGCGATCAAGGCGCTCGGCGACAAGGCCGGCAAGTCGGTCAAGGTCGTCGGCTTCGACGGCACCCCCGACGGCCTCACCGCGGTCAAGGCCGGCACCCTGACCGCCTCCGTGGCACAGCAGCCGAAGGAGCTCGGCAAGCTGGCCGTGCAGAACGCGGTGAAGGCGGCCAAGGGCGAGAAGCTCGGCAGCCTGGTGAAGGTTCCGGTCAAGGTCGTCACCGAGAAGAACGTCGCCGACTTCTCCTCCTGACAGACCGCACCGGTACGGCAGGACCCCCGAAGGGAACACGCAGATGCACGGCTACGACCTGCTGGTCGTAGGGTCGGCCAACGCCGACCTGGTGATCCATGTCGACCGCCGCCCGGCGGCCGGCGAGACGGTCCTCGGCTCGGACCTCGCCACCCACCCCGGTGGCAAGGGGGCCAACCAGGCCGTCGCCGCGGCCCGCCTGGGCGCGCGCACGGCGCTCCTCGCGCGGGTCGGCGACGACGCCCACGGGCGGCTGCTCACCGGCTCGCTGAGATCGGCCGGCGTCGACACCACCGGCGTCCTCGGCGGCGACACCCCCACGGGGGTCGCGCTGATCACCGTGGACCCCTCGGGTGACAACAGCATCGTGGTGTCGCCGGGCGCCAACGCCCGGCTCACCGCGGCGGACGTGACCGGGGCGCGCGAGCTGCTGGCCGCCGCCCGGGTGATCTCGCTGCAACTGGAGATCCCCCTGGAGTCCGTGGCCGCCGCGGTGGCGACGGCCACGGAGGCCGGGACGCGGGTCGTACTGAACCCCTCGCCGCCCGCGGCACTGCCCCGGGAGGTGCTCGCCGGCTGCGACCCGCTCGTGGTCAACGAGCACGAGGCCCGCGTCCTGCTGGGCGCGGACGCCGGGGACACCCCTGAGGCGTGGGCGGCGGGGCTGCTCGCCCTCGGCCCGCGCTCGGTGGTCGTCACGCTCGGTGGGGCGGGCGCGCTCGCCGCGACGCCCGACGGCACCGTGCGCATACCGAGCCCGCGAGTGGTGGCCGTCGACACCACCGGCGCCGGCGACTCCTTCACGGGGGCGCTGGCCTGGCGGCTCGGCGCGGGCGACGACCTGGTGACCGCCGTGCGGTTCGCGGTGCGGGTGGGCGCCGCCGCCGTCACGAAGCCGGGTGCGCAGGAATCCTTCCCCACCCTCGAAGAAGTGGGTCAGCTGTGAAGAAGTCCGGAATCCTCAACCGCCATCTCGCGGGCGCCCTCGCCGTGCTGGGCCACACCGACCTGGTCGTGGTCTGCGACGCGGGGCTCCCGATCCCTCCCGGGCCGATCGTCGTCGACCTCGCCTTCCGGGCCGGCACGCCGTCCTTCTCCGAGGTCCTCGACGGCCTGCTGGAGGAGCTCGTGGTGGAGGGGGCGATCGCGGCCAAGGAGGTCCGCGAGCACAATCCCGAGGTGACCGCCCAGCTCGACGGTGCCTTCCCGGACCTGGAACTGGTGCCGCACGAGGAGTTCAAGGCCCGCACCCGGCAGGCCCGCCTGGTCGTCCGCACCGGCGAGTCCCGGCCGTACGCCAACGTCATCCTGCGCTGCGGCGTGCCCTTCTAGCGCGTACATCCGTCCGGCTGCGGTCGGCGGGCCGGGCGGGCGATTCGCGCGTAGCGTCCCGACCATGAGCGACCGACCGCTGAAGGACGAGGTGCTGGAGGAGCTGGGGGACGACCGGCTCCGGGAGATCACCGAGCTGCTCGGGACCGACGCCGGACAGGCGCAGCGGGTCGTGGGGAGCGCGGTGGCCTCGATCACGGGGGTGCTGACCGACGACGCGGTGACGCCCGGCGGCACCGCGGAGCTGTGCCAGGCCATGGAGCAGGCCGCGAACGAGCCCGAGCCGCTGCCCGCGGCCGCCGTCGGCTTCGCCGGGGTGCAGGGCGGTACGGGACCGGAACCGGGCCGTGGGGTGCTGGCGGCCGTCCTGGCCAAGGTGGCCGCCCCGGCGGCGCGGGCGGTGGCCAAGCGGACCGGCCTCCCGGTCGAGGCGGTCACGGCGGCGCTGGAGACGCTGATCCCCGTGATGGCGTCCGTGCTGGCCCGGCGCGCCCGCGAGAAACGCTGAACCGCGGCGGAGCGGCGGACCGGGCGAGCGACGGCAAGTGGTCGGACATGGCGAAAGGGGTCCGGCTGAGCCGGACCCCTTTGGCGTTCCCCTCCCTCTGCGCGAGACCCCGAGCCCCCTCCGGGTGCCGCGCTCTCCCCCACTCAAGACCCTTGCGAGGCCCCCCTCTGGGTCTTGACGCTACATAGACACACCGGCCCGGGGGATGGTTGCACGGCTTCCGGAAGAAATTTCCAGAGATTTCTCAAAGCACGTGCCGGCGGTACCTGTCGGCCGTCTCGGCCAGCACCTCGGCCCCGTCGCGCGCCCACAGCGCGGGGTTGAAGATCTCCACCTCGACGGCTCCCGCGTAGCCGGCGGCGTCCACCCGCTCGCGGAACCCGCGCAGGTCGACGCAGCCGTCGCCGAGCTGGCCGCGGCCCAGGAGCACCCCCTCGGGGAGCGGGGTGACCCAGTCGGCGAGCTGGAACGAGGCGATCCGGCCGCCGGCGCCGGCCCGGGCGATGCCGCCGGCCGCCCGGTCGTCCCACCACAGGTGGTAGGTGTCCACGACCACGCCGACCTGCTCCGCGGGGAAGCGCTCGGCGATGTCCAGTGCCTGGCCGAGGGTCGACACGACACAGCGGTCGGAGGCGTACATCGGGTGCAGCGGCTCGATCGCCAGGCGCACTCCGCGTTCCCGCGCGTACGGGGCGAGCTCGGCGACCGCGTCGGCGACGCGTTCACGGGCGCCGGCGATGTCGCGGTCCCCGGCCGGGAGGCCGCCGGAGACCAGGACGAGGGTGCCGGTGCCCAGGGCCGCCGCCTCGTCCAGGGCCGCCCGGTTGTCGGCGAGCGCTGCGGCGCGCTCGTGAGGGTCGGAGGCGGTGAAGAAGCCGCCACGACAGAGCGTGGTGACCGTGAGCCCGGCTCCGCGCACCAGCTTCGCGGTCGCCTCGACGCCATACTCCCGCACCGGCCCGCGCCACAGTCCGACGCCGGGGACACCGAGCGTCACCAGCCCCTCGACCAGCTCGGGGAGGGGCAGTTGCCGCACGGTCTCCTGGTTGATGCTGAGCCGGGCGAGGTCGCCGCAGGTCCGGTTGTCAGTACGCAATGTCACACTCCGTACACGGAGAGGAGCCGGCTCATACGGGACGCGGCGAGCGCCGGGTCGGGGAACAGCCCGATCCGGTCGGCCAGTTCGTAGGCGCGGGCCAGATGGGGGAGGGAGCGTGCCGAGTGGAGACCACCGACCATCGTGAAGTGCGACTGGTGGCCGGCCAGCCAGGCGAGGAGGACGACACCCGTCTTGTAGTGGCGGGTCGGGGCGCCGAAGAGGTGGCGGGACAGCTCGACGGTGGGGTCGAGCAGCGCCCGGAAGCCCGCCGTGCCACCGGTGCCAGCGGGGTCGCCGGGGTCGCCGTCGTCCAGCAGGCGCACGGCCCGGGCGGCGAGCGGCGCGAGCGGATCGAAGACGCCGAGCAGGGCGTGGCTGAAGCCCCGGTCGTCGCCGGCGATCAGCTCGGGATAGTGGAAGTCGTCGCCGGTGTAGCAGCGCACGCCGTCGGGGAGGCGGCGGCGCAGCTCGACCTCGCGCCCGGCGTCGAGCAGGGAGATCTTGACGCCGTCGACCTTGCCTGGGTGGGCGGCGACCACCTCGAGGAAGGTGCTCGTGGCCGCGTCCAGGTCCGTACTGCCCCAGTAACCCTCCAGTGCGGGGTCGAACATCGGGCCCAGCCAGTGCAGCACGACAGGCCCGGCGGCCTGGCGCAGGAGGTGGCCGTAGACCTCCAGGTAGTCGTCGGGCCCCTTGGCGACGGCGGCCAGCGCACGGGAGGCCATGAGGACGGCCCGCGAGCCGGCGTCCTCGACGACGGCGAGCTGCTCCTCGTAGGCGGCCCGGATCTCCGTGAGGCCGTAGGGGTGGCCGAACTCGGTGGACGCCAGTTGGTCGGTGCCCACGCCGCAGGCGATACGGCCGCCCTCGGCACGGGCCTCGGCCGAGGAGCGGCGGATCAGTTCGGCGGCCCCGGCCCAGTCCAGGCCCATGCCGCGCTGGGCGGTGTCCATGGCCTCGGCGACGCCGAGTCCGTGCGACCACAGGTGACGGCGGAAGGCCAGCGTGGCCTCCCAGTCCAGCGCGGCGGGCCGGTCGGCCGCGGTGCGGAAGGGGTCGGCGACGACGTGGGCCGCCGCATAGACGACGCGGCTGCGCGGCTCGTCCGCCGTCGCGGGGGCCCCGGCGTGGGCCGCGGGCTCGGTGCGCGGCCGGTAGGCGTACAGCTCGCCCGTCTCGGTGGGGAGGTGAAGGAGCGTCACGGTCACAGGGTCAGCTCCGGTACGTCGAGACGGCGGCCCTCGGCGGAGGACCTCAGGCCCAGTTCCGCGAGCTGTACGCCGCGGGCACCGGCCAGCAGGTCCCAGGAGTAGGGCTCGTCGAGGTGGACGTGGCGCAGGAACAGCTCCCACTGGGCCTTGAAGCCGTTGACGAACTCGCCGTTGTCCGGGACCTCCTGCCACTGGTCGCGGAAGACCTCGGTGGCGGGCAGGTCGGGGTTCCAGACCGGCTTGGGGGTGGCGGAGCGGTGCTGGGCACGGCAGGTGCGCAGCCCCGCGACGGCCGAGCCCTCGGTGCCGTCGACCTGGAACTCCACCAGCTCGTCCCGGTGGACACGCACGGCCCAGGAGGAGTTGACCTGGGCGACCACGCCGCCCTCGAGCTCGAAGATCCCGTATGCGGCGTCGTCGGCCGTGGCGTCGTAGGGCTTGTGCTGCTCGTCCCATCGCTGCGGCACGTGCGTGGTGGCGAGCGCCTGCACGGACAGCACGCGGCCGAACAGCTCGTGCAGGACGTACTCCCAGTGCGGGAACATGTCGACGACGATGCCGCCGCCGTCCTCGGCACGGTAGTTCCAGGAGGGGCGCTGGGCGGACTGCCAGTCGCCCTCGAAGACCCAGTAGCCGAACTCGCCGCGGACGGAGAGGATCCGCCCGAAGAAGCCGCCGTCGACCAGCCGCCGGAGCTTGATCAGGCCGGGGAGGAAGAGCTTGTCCTGGACGACGCCGTGGCGGACGCCGGCGGCGGTGGCCAGGCGGGCCAGCCGCAGCGCTCCGTCCAGACCGGTCGCGGTGGGCTTCTCGGTGTAGATGTGCTTGCCGGCGGCGATCGCCTTGGTGATCGCCTCCTCGCGGGCACCGGTGACCTGGGCGTCGAAGTAGATCTCGGTGGCGGGGTCGGCGAGCACGGCGTCCAGGTCGGTGGAGACCAGGGCGGGGTCCAGGCCGTGGCGGTCGGCGAGGGCGCGCAGCGCGTGCTCGCGGCGGCCGACGAGGACGGGCTCGGGCCACAGCACGGTGCCGTCGCCGAGGTCGATCCCGCCCTGTTCGCGCAGGGCGAGGATCGAGCGGACGAGGTGTTGGCGGTAGCCCATACGGCCGGTGACGCCGTTCATGGCGATCCGCACGGTCCTGCGTGTCACGTGAGGTTCCTCTCTCCGGCGGGGCGCCGAGCGGCAGCAAGCGCTTTCCTCGCTCTACGCTAACCGCCGCCGAACACCTTCGACAAGGGGAAAGACTTTGGGAAGAAAGCGCTTGCCCACCGCCTGACGTGGAGACATCGTCCCGGGTGCGGGGACGCCGCCACGTGCGGGGCACCCTCGCCCCGGCGGCCCCGCACACCCCGGCCCGCACGGTGGCCGGGGTGTGCGGAACCGCGACGGCGGGCGCCGGACGCCCCAGGAGGCCCTCGACGAGGGTCGCCGGCGGGGCGCCGCACGGGCGCTCGGCCGCGGCCACCGCCCCCGAGCGCCAACACGCCTCCCAGGCCGGGACCCTCGGCGCTACCGGATCGCGCGCGACGGGGAAGCCGGGACCGGGATCGCGACCGGGGCAGACCCCCGGCCCCGGTCGCACCTCTTGGCTCCCGAATGACGACAGAAAGCGCTTTCCCCTAGAGTGGCCCCAGGGCGGTGGAACGCCCTGCGCAAGGTGCTGTGCGACTCCGCTCCCCCACCGGCCCCCGAGGTGAGAGCATGTGCGGCTACGGGCGGACGGCCCGGGGAGGACCGACCCGGAGGAAACAGACAAGATGGCAGTGACCCTGGCCGACGTGGCGGCGCGCGCCGGAGTGTCCGCCGCAACCGTGTCGCGTGTCCTGAACGGCAACTACCCGGTCGCGGGCAGTACGCGCGAGCGGGTCCTGCGGGCCGTCGACGACCTCGACTACGTCGTGAACGGGCACGCCCGCGCACTGGCCGCCGCCACCTCCGACCTGGTCGGGGTACTCGTCAACGACGTCGCCGACCCCTTCTTCGGGCTCATTGCCAGCGCCGTGCAGAGCGAGATCAGCGGCGGCACCGAGCATCCGCCCGGGCTGCCCGCGGGCGCCGGGAAACTCGCCGTGGTCTGCAACACCGGGGGCTCCCCCGAGGCCGAGCTCAACTACCTGACCCTGCTGGAGCGGCAGCGTGCCGCGGGCGTGGTGCTCACCGGGGGCGCCGTGGAAGGCACCGGGCACAGCGCCGCCGTCGCCGCCCGCCTCGCCCGGCTCGCCGCCTCCGGCACCCGGATCGTCCTGTGCGGGCGCCCGCCCCTGCCGGAACTCGCCGAACTGGCCGGCCCCGCCGCGGACGCCGTGATGACCGTCGCCTTCGACAACCGCGGCGGCGCGCAGCGCCTCACCGAGCACCTGCTGGCCCTCGGCCACCGCACCATCGGCTACGTCGCGGGCCCCGCGGAGCGCAGCACCACCCGGCACCGCCTGGAGGGCCACCGTGCCGCCCTGACCGAGGCCGGGCTCGCGGGCTCCCCCGCCGAGCTCGACCGCCTCACCGTGCACGGCTACTACGACCGCTCCTCCGGGTACGACGCGGCGCTGGAACTGCTGCGCCGCGAGCGGGGGCTGACCGCGGTCGTCGCCGCCAACGACACGGTGGCGCTCGGCGTCTGCGCGGCGCTGCGCGAGCGCGGGCTGCGCATCCCCGAGGACGTCTCGGTCGCCGGCTTCGACGACCTGCCCTTCAGCGTGGACGCCGCGCCCGCGCTCACGACAGTGCGCATACCGCTGCAGGAGGCGGGCGCCCGCGCCGGCCGCCTGGTCATGGGCCGCCAGGCACCCCCTCCGGGCGGCCTCGCGACCGTACGGACGGAGCTGATGGTGCGGGCCTCGACCGCGGCACCGCGAAGCGGCACATAAGAGATCCCGGGCCGGGCGGGACACCCGGCGCGCCGGCGCCTGTCCAGAACGACGCCCCACGGATACCTTTGACGCAGTCAAAGAATTTCCGCGAGGGGAACCCGCCGTGGCCGTCCAGGAGATCCGGGCGTTCAACCGCTTCTACACCAACCTCATCGGCGCGCTCGACTACAGCCGCCACCTGCACACCCCGTACACCCTCACCGAGGCCCGCGTCCTGTACGAGCTCGCCCACGCCGCCGGCGGCGGGCTGGACGCCGCCGACCTGCGCACGGCCCTGTCCGTGGACGCCGGGCAGCTCAGCCGGATGCTGGCGGCCTTCGGGGAGCGGGGACTGGTGACCCGCGCGCCGTCACCACGGGACGCCCGACGGCAGCGCGTGGAGCTGACCCCCGACGGCCGCGAGGCCGCCCGGCTCCTGGAGGACCGGTCACGGGAAGCCGTCGCGACCATGGTCGGCGGGCTCGCCCCGGGCGACCGCGAACGCCTGACGGAGGCCATGCGCACCGTCCGCGACGTCCTCGGCGGTACCGCCGCGACAGGGACACCTCCCGGGCCGCGGGTCCGGCTGCGCGAGCCGCGGCCCGGTGACCTCGGCTGGGTGGTCCAGCGCAATGCCGAGGTCTACGCCGAGGAGTACGGCTGGAACGCCGAGTACGAGACCCTCGTCGCCCGGATCGTCGCGGACGGCCACGAGCGGGCGTGGATCGCCGAACTGGACGGCGAGCGCGCCGGCTGCGTCTTCTGCGTACGCACCGACGAGCCCGGCACGGCACGGCTGCGCCTGCTGCTGGTGGACCCGGCCGCCCGGGGCCACGGCATCGGCCGGCGGCTGGTCGACGCCTGCGTCGGGCACGCCCGCGCGACCGGCCGCCGCGAGCTGGTGCTGTGGACGAACGACGTGCTGGTCTCCGCCCGGCGGATCTACGAGGCGGCCGGTTTCGAGCTCGTCGGGGAGGAGCCGCACCGCAGTTTCGGCCGCGATCTCGTCGGGCAGGACTGGCGGCTGGTGCTGTAACGTCCGAAAAGTGAAGCTCGCGTTCTCGACCCTCGGCGTGCCGGGGCTCCCCGTGCCGGATGTGGTCCGGCTCGCCGCGGAGCACGGTTACCACGGCGTGGAGCTGCGGGCGGGCCACGAGGAGCCGGTGCACAGCGGCCTGACGGAGCGGCAGCGCGCGGACGTGGCCGGGGAGTTCCGGGGCTCCGGTGTCGCGGTGCTGGCGGTCGCCTCCTACGTGCAGGTGGCAGCGCCGGGTGAGGACGCTCCGGCGCTGCGCGGCCTGCGCGACCACGTACGCCTCGCCGCCGACCTCGGCGCCCCCTACGTACGGGTGTTCCCCGGCGCCGGTGACGACGACGGGGACGCCGCCGACACCCGGGCGGCCCGCCGGCTGGCGGCGGTGGCCGCGGAGGCGGCGGACGCGGGCGTGCGGGTGCTGCTGGAGACCCACGACTCGCACCGGACCGGCGCGGACGTCGCGCGGATCCTGGGCCTGGTGGGCCATCACCACGCGGGTGCGCTGTGGGACGTGATGCACCCCTGGCTGGGTGGCGAACAGCCCGAGCACACCTACCCGGTGCTCGCCCCCTACCTGGGCTACGTGCAGGTCAAGGACGTCTCCTCGGCGCAGGACACCACCCCGCTGCCGCTCGGCCACGGGGCGCTGCCGCTCGCCGGCACGGTGGAGGTGCTCAGCCGCGCGGGCTGGGACGGCTGGCTGTGCTGGGAGTACGAGAAGCTCTGGTACCCGCAGGTCCGGGCGCTGCCGGAGCTGCTGTCGCGGGGGCGTTCGCACCTGCTGCAGCTGCTCGGTGAGTCGGCCTGAGCCCGGCGCCCGCCCGGAGCGAGCCCAGCGACGTCACGGCGACGCCGCCCACCAGCAGCACGGCGGCCGCCCAGCGCAGCGGGCCGACGCCCTCGTCCAGCAGCAGGGCCGCCGAGGTCATGCCGAAGACCGGGACGAGCAGGGAGAACGGGGCCACCGCGGAGGCGTCGTACGTCCGCAGCAGGAAACCCCAGGCGCCGAAGCCGAAGACGGTGGTGACCCAGGCGACGTAGACGATCGCGCCTGCGCCGCTCCAGTCGAGGCCGCGCAGCGCGGCGGCGTCCGCGGCGGGGCCCTCGAAGACCAGGGAGAGGGCGAGCAGCGGCAGCGGCGGGACGAGGCTGACCCAGACCATCCAGCTCAGCGCGTCCGGCGGGGCGGCGCGCCGGGTGAGGACGTTGGACAGCCCCCAGAAGGCGGCGGCCGCGACGACCAGCACGAACGCGCCGAGCGGCCCCGAGGTGCCCTCGTCGTACGCGGCGACGCCGATCCCCGCGAACGCGACGCCCATGCCCGCGATCCGCAGCCGGCCGGGCCGCTCGCCCAGCAGGGCGACCGCGAGGAGGGCGGTGAAGACCGCCTGGACCTGCAGCACCAGGGAGGACAGCCCGGCGGGCATGCCCTGGTCCATGCCGATGAAGAGCAGGCCGAACTTGGCGACGCCGAGGACGAGCCCGACGGCCACGATCCAGCGCAGCGCGACGCCGGGCCGGCGGACGAAGAAGACCGCGGGCACGGCGGCGACGAGGAAGCGCAGGGCGCAGAAGAGCAGCGGCGGGAAGTGGCCCAGCCCGACCTCGATGACCACGAAGTTGACGCCCCAGACCGCGGCGACGAGGACCGCGAGGGCGAGGTGTACCGGTCGCATCGCTCCAGCATTGGGCACCGTACCCTTAAGCACCAGCGAGCATTACTGCACTGTCGGCTTCAGCGTTGCTGAACGGTGCGCCTCCGGCGCACGGGATGACGAGGTGAACGGATGCTGGACCTGGCCCGGCTGCGGGCGCTGCACGCCGTGCATGTGCACGGATCGGTGGGGGCGGCGGCCACGGCCCTCGGCTACACCGCGTCCGCGGTGTCCCAGCAGATCGCGAAGCTGGAGCGGGAGACCCGCACGACGCTCCTGGAGCGGCAGGGCCGCGGCGTGGCGCTCACCGAGGCGGCCCAGTTGCTGGCGGAGACCGCGCAGGAGCTGATGGCGATCGTGGAGCGGGCCGAGGTGGCGCTGGAGGAACGGCGCGGCCGCCCCACCGGGCGGCTGACCATGGCCGCCTTCCCGACCGCCGCGCGCGGTCTGCTCCCGCAGGTGCTGGCCGGGCTGACGGCCGCCCACCCGTCGCTGGAACTGCGGCTGGTGGAGGAGGGCGCGCACCTGTCGGTCGACCTGGTCTCCCGCGGCGTCGTCGACCTGGCCGTGGTGCACGACTGGGACATCGCCCCGCTGCCCGCGCCCGAGGGCCTGGAGCGGGTGGTGATCGGCGAGGACCGCTGCGACGTGCTCGTCCCCGCCGGGCATCCGCTGGCGACCCGCGCGGCGCTGGTCCGCGAGGACGTCGTCGACCAGCGGTGGATCTGCCAACCGCCCGGACACGTGTGCCACGACTGGCTGGTGCGGACCCTGCGGGAGGCGGGCACCGAGCCGGACCTGGCGTTCCAGGTCGCCGAGTACCAGACGCAACTGGCGCTGGTGGCGGCCGGGCTGGGGATCGCGCTGGTGCCGCGGCTGGGGCGCGGGCCGGTTCCGGACGGGGTGGTCGTGGTGCCGCTGGAGCCGGCGCCCGTGCGGCGGCTGTACGCCTTGTGGCGGACCGGGGCGTCGCGACGTCCGGCCATCACGGAGACGGTTCGGGCGTTGCGCGTCCACTACCCCCGGGTCGTTGCCTGACCATGGGCGGATGTCATCCACCCGCAGGGAACCGTTTCCGTACCGATCCCGTCCAACCGGCGTGCTGCTGGGAAGCTTCCGCAAAGCGGTGTCGGTCGCGCTGCTGGCTGCGTCACTGACGACGCTCTCCGCCGCATGCGGCCGGCAGCAGCCCGCCACCGGTCTGCCCCCCTCCGACAGCGCGGGTGGCGGCCCCGCCCCCTCCGCGATCACCACCGTGCCCGCCGGCCCGGGCACGGCGGCCTCCGCACCCGCGGACCCGGCACCGTCCACCGCGGCGTCCCCGCCTGGGAACGGGGCGGTCTCCACCCGGCGCGTGTACTTCACCGAGACCACGCGCGGGGTGCCCGCGGTGCACACGGTCCTCGACGGCGAGCGCGACCTGAGCCGGTTCCCCGGCTACTTCATGAAGTCGGCGCCGCAGATCGCCGACGCCATCGCCCAGCGCGCCGCACGGACCGACTTCTCGCGCTCGGTCCTGGTCGCCTGGAGCCGCACCACCGGCTGCAACAGCACGAAGGACGCGATCCTCTTCCGCAGCGGCGACCGGCTGGTGCTCGGTCTCGCGCAGACCCCGATGGGCCAGTGCCTGGTCGCCAACCAGGTGGTGGCCGTGTTCGAGGTGCCGCGCGACCGGATGCCGAAGCGGCCGCGCTTCGCGCAGGAGACGGACCCGCGGGCCGATCCGCCCGCCCCGGGGAGCACGCTGGCGTTCGGCGGTCTCGAGGACACCCGGGAGCCCGGCGGCCGCCGCAGCACCGAGGTCACCTCGTCCCGGCAGCTCGAGGCCTTCCTCGCCGGTCTGCCCCGCAAGGGGGCCGCCGCTCTGCGCGAGCAACTGGCACGGCATCCGCGGCGCGGTGACGAGCGGCGCTTCGGTTTCCTGCTGACGGGCTGCCGGCCCACCGGAGCCGTCCTGACCATCGGCCGGCGGGAGCTGTCGGCGTCCCCCACCGGGGACGAGACCATCCGCTGCATCCAGACCCAGCGCTACGCGGCGGTGCTCGCGGTGCCGTCCCGGCTCGTCCCGGCGCGTGCCCAACTCATTGACTGACAATAACTTTCCGGCTAAGCGTGTCTGCTTGAAGGTTTCTTTCAGCACGCCCCCCACCTCCTGCCGGAAGGAGTCCGTCATGCACAGCAGTCCCCATCCGTCCCGCCGTACGGTGCTCGGTGCCGCCGCGGCCGCCTCCACCGCCCTCGCCCTCGGCGTCCCGGGCACCGCGAACGCGGCCGCGACGGACCGCAGACGCGTCCGTGCGCTCATCGACCGCATGAGCATCGAGGAGAAGATCGGCCAGCTCTTCGTCATGCGCGTGTACGGCCATTCGGCCACCGCCCCCGATCCGGCCGACGTCGCCGCGAACCAGGCCGAGATCGGGGTCTCCAACGCGGCCGAGCTGATCGCCAAGTACCACGTCGGCGGCATCATCTACTTCGCGTGGGCCCACAACACCCGCGATCCGCACCAGATCGCCGACCTGTCCAACGGCATACAGCGGGCCTCCAGGATCCCCCTGCTGATCTCCACCGACCAGGAGCACGGCGCCGTCGCCCGGGTCGGCTCCCCCGCCACGCTCTTCCCCGGCGGGATGGCGCTCGGTGCGGGCGGCAGCACTGCGGACGCCCGGCGGGCCGCGGCCGTCGCCGGGGCCGAACTGGCGGCGATGGGCATCACCCAGGACTACGCGCCGGTCGCCGACGTCAACGTCAACCCCGCCAACCCCGTCATCGGGGTGCGCTCCTTCGGCGCCGACCCGAAGGCCGTCGCCGCGCTCGTCGCCGCCCAGGTGGAGGGTTACCAGCGGGCCGGGATCGTCGCCACCGCCAAGCACTTCCCCGGTCACGGTGACACCGGCACCGACAGCCACTTCGAACTGCCGGTCATCACGCACTCGCTCGAGGAGTGGCGGCGCCTGGACGCCCCGCCCTTCCGCGCGGCGATCGCCGCCGGCATCGACTCGATCATGACCGCGCACATCCTGGTGCCCGCACTCGACGACTCCGGTGACCCGGCCACGCTGTCCCGGCCCATCCTCACCGGCATCCTGCGCGAGGAACTCGGTTACGACGGCGTGGTCGTCACCGACTCCCTCGGCATGGAGGGCGTGCGCCAGAAGTACGGCGACGACCGGGTCCCGGTGCTCGCCCTGAAGGCCGGCGCCGACCAACTGCTCAACCCGCCGGTCCTGGAGACCGCCTGGCAGGGCGTCCTGGCCGCCGTGAAGTCCGGCGAGCTCACCGAGGAACGCCTCGACGAGTCCCTCACCCGGGTCCTCATGCTCAAGGCGCGGCGCGGGCTGCTCGACGACCCGTACGTCACCCACCGCGGCGTGGACCGGGTGGTCGGCACCCGCGGCCACCTGGCGGAGGCCGACCGGATCACCGGACGCACCGTCACCCTGCTGGCGAACCAGGGGGCGCTGCCGCTGCCCGCGCACCGCCGGCTGCTGGTCGTCGGCGCCGACCCCGCCGCGCCCTCGGGCACCGGCGGGCCGCCCACCGCGGTGCTCGGCGCGGCCCTGGCCGGCCTCGGGCACACCGCGCAGGTCCTGTCGACCGGGACCGCGCCGGGCCAGGCCGTGATCGACCAGGCGGTGGCCGCCGCGCGGGACAAGGACGCCGTGGTGGTGGCCACGTACAACGTCACCGGGGCGTCGACGGGTCAGATCGCGCTGGTGGCAGCGCTCGTCGCCACAGGTGTGCCGGTGGTGCAGATCGCGATCCGCAACCCCTACGACGTCGCCCGGCTGGACGGGGTGGCCGCCGCGCTGGCCACCTACGGCTGGACGGACGTGTCGATGCGTGCGGCCGCACGGGTACTGGCGGGCAAGGTACGGCCGAGCGGCAAGCTGCCAGTGGCCGTTCCGGCCGCGGACGACCCGGCGCGGACGCTCTACCCCGTCGGCTGGGGCCTGCGGTACTGAACCCGCCTCGCGCGGGGCGGCCCCTCCCGGGAACGGGTCACGCCACCTATCCTGCCGAAAACGGGCAACTCGCCCGGGGGGACGGGTGGGGGGCCGCCATGCGCGTGTTGTCCGGGCAACTCCTGGGTGCGGCATGGCTGGTCGCCGTGCTGCTCGTCGCCTGCTCGCCGGGCGCGGGCGGCACGGGCAGCAGCGCCGCCGGCCCGGACGTCCCGCCCGCCACGCACGCCGCGGTCTTCCTGGACCAGGGGGAGTGCGCGGCCGGCGACCCGGTGGGCTCCTACCGGGAGGTGGCGTGCTCGGACCCGGGCGCCCGGGCCCGGGTCGTCGGCCGGCTGTACGGGCTGCTGCCCGCCTCGCCGTCGCCCGCTCCCCCGCCCACCACACGGGCCGGCGACCGCTGCCCGCCGACCACGGACTTCCTGCTCACCGTCACCGCCGCCCGTCCCCAGGGGTACGCCTGCATGCGCAACCTGAAGGCCCCGCACCCAGGGGATCCCGGCGGGGGCGGCGGGCCCCGGACGATCGCGGGCGACTGCCTCTACAGCTCCCGGAAGGGACAGGTGAAGGAGACGCCCTGCGACGGGTCCGGGCCGCACGCCCCGCAGTTCCGGGTCGTGGAGCTGGCCCGCGAGCGCCGGTCCTGCCCCCGGGGGACGGCGCTGTACGTCGGGGTGGGCGGCGGGCCGGCGGGCGTGGGATGCGCCCGCCGGCTCTGACACCCGATCAGAAGGGCAGCCGGCCGGCGGCCTCGGTGCTCCGGTCGAGCTTGGCGTCGTAGGCCGCCAGCGGCTTGGCCGCCTCGGGGTCGGCACGTACGGCCGCGGGGGCGACACCGGCCCACTCCAGCACCTCGGCGGTGGCCTTCGCCTTGTCGGCCGCGCCCAGCGCGCCGATGACCGCACCGTGGTTGGCGCCGGGCGCCCACATCACGTACGAGTCGTGCGCCCCCCGCGAGAGGCGGAACGGCTCGGCCCCCCAGGGGTCGTTCTGCCCGTAGACGAAGAGCATGCGCTCGGCGTGGTGGCGCACCCAGGTGTCGACGTCGTGCATCGCGCGGGGCTGGAAGCGCATCGGGATGGAACGCGGCACGTAGGAACGCGGCTGGTAGATCCCGGGGTAGCGCAGCAGGCCCTTCAGGTGCGGGGTCGCGAAGGTCGGAGCGCCGAGCTGCGTGCCCGCCTGGTAGTAGTACGGCGTGTAGTACTCCAGGCCCTGGTCGGTGTAGAAGTCGAAGCCGGAGACGGAGTCGACGAAGGAGTAGAGGGCGTCCGTGGTGGCGGTCGCCGCGGGCACGTCCGCGCATTCCGACTGCTGGTGGTACTGCCAGAAGGCCCACACCAGGTCCAGCACCACGTTCTCGTACGCCTTGTCCGCGCTGCCGACGGTGGTGAAGGTCAGCCCGTTGTCGGCGGCGTACTGCTGGTAGCGGGCGACGATCTCGCCGCGGCGGACGAGTGCCTCGCGCTGCACGGCGTTCAGCCGCGCCCGGCAGTCGGCGGTGCCGACGGTGCGGAAGAAGCGGGTGTAGGCGGAGTCCTCGTCGTTGACCACGTCGTTGGGGGCGACGTAGGCGACGGTGCCGGCCATGTCGTGCGGGTAGAAACGGCGGTAGTACGTGGCCGTCATGCCGCCCTTGCTGGCGCCGGTGGCGAGCCAGTTCCCGGCGTAGATCCGGCTCAGCGCCCGGTGGATGCGGTGCTGGTCGCTGGCGGCCTGCCAGATGTCGAGCTTCGACCAGTCGGCGGGGGCGGGACGGGACGGGGTGAAGAAGCGGTACTCCATGGAGACCTGGTTGCCGTCCACGATCTGCGTCGGCTCGCGGCGGGAGGGGGTCGTGGAGAGGCCGTAGCCGGAGGTGTAGAACACGGTGGGCCGGTCGGTCCCCTTGTGTAGCACGGTGATCCGCTGCTGGAACGTCCCCTTGGACGGGTGCCGGTGGTCCACCGGCTGCGTGTAGTTGAGGACGAAGAAGCGGTATCCGGTGACCGGCTTCTCCTCGATCAGGCTCATCCCGGGTATCGCCAGGATGCGGTCCTTGATGTCCGGCTCGTCAGCGGTCGCGGTGGCGGCTCCACCGCCGGCGGTGCCTATGAGCAACACCAGCGCCAGCAGCCATCTGAGCGCGTTGCGCATGCCCCCTCCTTCGGGGTTCGACGGGCGTCGCCCGTGAACCTATGAGGAGGAAGTGGCTCGCCGCCAGGGGGCGTTGGGCAAAGACGGCGGCCCGGACCACCGGGGTCCGGGCCGCAATAGCGCGAAGGCGGTGCCTAGGCGACGGCCTCGCTGCTCTCGTCCTCGCCGACGAAGGTGCGCCACAGCTCGGCGTAGCGGCCGTCGGCGGCGAGGAGCTGCTCGTGCGTGCCGTCCTCGACGACCCGGCCGTGGTCGAGGAGGACGACCCGGTCGGCGCGGGCGGCGGTGGTCAGCCGGTGGGCGACGACCAGCGTGGTGCGGCGTACGGCGAGCCGGTCGGCGGCCCGGTTGACCAGGGCCTCGGTGGCCAGGTCCAGGGCGGCCGTCGCCTCGTCGAGCAGCAGGACGTCGGGGTCAACCAGCTCGGCGCGGGCCAGGGCGATCAACTGCCGCTGTCCGGCGGAGAGGTTGCGGCCCCGCTCGGAGACCGCGTGCAGGTAGCCGCCGTCCAGCGTCGCGATCATGTCGTGGGCGCCGACGGCCCGGGCCGCGGCCTCGACCTCGGCGTCGGTGGCGTCCATCCGCCCGTAGGCGATGGCGTCGCGGACCGTCCCCTCGAAGAGGTAGGCCTCCTGCGGGACGACGCCGAGCCGCTGACGGTAGCCGGTCAGGTCGAGCTCGCGGATGTCCTGGCCGTCGACGAGGACCGCACCCGAGGTCGGGTCGTAGAACCGGGCCACCATCTTGACCAGGGTCGACTTGCCCGCGCCCGTCTCGCCGACGAAGGCCACCGTCTGGCCCGCGGGGATCCGCAGGTCGATCCCGGACAGCGCCTCTGCGCCCTCCTCGGTGTAGCGGAAGTGCACGTCGCGGAAGGCGATCTCGCCGCGCAGCCGGCCGACGCCGCGCGGGGACCCGGCGGGCGGGGTGGCGGTCGGCGTGCGCAGCAGCTCGCGGATGCGGCCCAGGGACACCGACGCCTGCTGGTAGCCGTCGAAGACCTGCGAGAGCTGCTGCACGGGCGAGAAGAACAGGTCGATGTAGAGCAGGTAGGCCACCAGGGCGCCTGCGGTGAGCGTGCCCGCGCCGACGCGGTGGGCGCCGACGATCAGCACCAGGGCGGCGGCGACGCTGGACAGCAACTGCACGAAGGGGAAGTACACCGAGATCAGCCACTGCCCGCGCACACGCGCCCGCCGGTAGGCGTCGCTGCGGTCGGCGAAGCGCTCGGCGCCACCGCGCTCGCCCCGGAAGGCCTGCACGACGCGGAGCCCGGCGACGTGCTCCTGCAGGTCGGCGTTGACGACGCTGACCCGTTCCCGGGCCAGCTCGTAGGCCTTCACGGACTTGCGGCGGAAGACCCAGGTGGCGACGAAGAGCACCGGCAGGGTGGCGAAGACGATCAGCGCCAGCTGGACGTCGATCACCAGCAGCGCGACCAGGATGCCGAGGAAGGTCAGCACGCTGACCAGCGCGGTGACCAGTCCGGTCTGCAGGAACGTCGACAGCGCGTCGACGTCGGTCGTCATCCGGGTCATGATGCGGCCGCTCAGCTCGCGCTCGTAGTAGTCGAGCCCGAGCCGGTGCAGGTGGGAGAAGATCTTCACCCGGAGCGTGTAGAGCACGCGCTCGCCGGTACGGCCGGTCAGGCGCGTGGAGCCCCACTGCGCGCCCCACTGCGCGGCGACCACGGCCAGCCCCAGCAGCGAGGCGGCCCAGACGGCGCCGAGCGCGGCCTGCCGCACACCGGAGTCGATGCCGTGCCGGATCAGGACCGGCAGCAGCAGCCCGGCCAGCGCGTCGACGGCGACGAACAGCAGGCTGAGCAGCAGGGGCCCGCGGAAGCCGCGCAGCAGACTGCGCAGGCCGAAGTCCTTCTCGACGGAGGCCGCCTGGTCCTCGTCGACGTCCGGGGTGTCCAGGGCCGGGGGCAGCGCCGCCACCTGCGCGAGCAGCTCCGGGGTGGCGGGCATCCCGGCCATGGCCGAGGCCATGCCGCCCGGGCCGCCGCGCGCGGCGGCCGGGGAGGGCGCCGACTGCGTCCGCCCGGTGTCCTCGTCGCGGTGCCGGCGGTCCTGCGGCCACAGGGCCGCCGTCACGCCGCCCTCCGCGGACGCCTCGGCGGCGGGACGTGCCGCCGGGGCCGCGATCGCGCCCTCGCCGGGCCACTCGGTCAGCGGCACGACCTCGCCCGCGGGGTCATGGGTGACGACGTCCGAACCGAGCTCGTCGGGGTCCGTGAGCAGCCGCCGGTACAGCGGGCAGCGGGCCTCCAGCTCCTCGTGGGTGCCCACGTCGACCAGCCGGCCGGCCTCCAGCACGGCGATCCGGTCGGCGAGGGCGAGGGTGGAGCGGCGGTGGGCGATGAGCAGCGTCGTGCGGCCCGCCATCACCTCGCGCAGCGCGTCGTGGATCTCGGCCTCGACGCGGGCGTCCACGGCGGAGGTCGCGTCGTCGAGGACGAGCAGCCGCGGGTCGGTGAGGATGGCGCGGGCCAGGGCGACGCGCTGGCGCTGGCCGCCGGAGAGGGTCAGTCCCTGCTCGCCGACGACGGTCGCGTACCCCTCGGGCAGGGCGCTGATGAACTCGTCCGCCTGGGCGTGCCGGGTCGCGGTGAGGATCTGCTCGTCGGTGGCGTCGGGGTGGCCGTAGGCGATGTTGGCGCGGACGGTGTCGGAGAACAGGAAGCTGTCCTCCGGGACGAGCCCTATGGCGTCGCGCAGGGAGTCGAAGGTGAGCTCGCGCACGTCGCGGCCGCCGACGCGGACGGCGCCGCCGGTCACGTCGTAGAAGCGGGGCAGCAGCAGCGAGACGGTCGACTTGCCGCTGCCGGAGGCGCCGACGACGGCGACGGTCTCGCCGGGCTCGACGGTGAGCGAGAAGTCGTCCAGCACGGGACGGGTGCGGTCGTAGCCGAAGCTGACGTGGTCGAACTCGACGGTGGCCGGGGCCTCGCGGGGCAGCTGCCCGGCGCCCTCCTCCAGGCTGGGCCGGGTGTCGATGAGCTCGGTGACGCGCTCGACCCCGGCCCTGGCCTGCTGGCCGACGGTGAGCATCATCGTGAGCATGCGCACCGGGCCGGTCAGCTGGGCGAGGTAGGTCGAGAACGCGACGAAGGTGCCCAGGGTGATCTGGCCCTTCACGGCCATCCAGCCGCCGAGCGCCAGCATGCCGACCTGCCCGAGCGAGGGCACCGCCTGGAGCGCGGGACCGTAGCGCGCGTTGAACCTGATGGTGCGCAGCCGTCCGGCGAAGAGCCGCTCGCTGACCGAGCGCAGCTTGGACATCTCCTGCTGCTCCTGGCCGAAGCCCTTCACGACGCGGACGCCGGTCACCGAGCCGTCCACGATCCCGGCGACGGCGGCGGCCTGGCCCTGGGCGTACCAGGTGGCGGGGAAGAGCCGCTTGCGGCTGCGGTCGGCCAGGAACCACAGGGCGGGCGCGACGGCGAGGGCGATCAGGGTCAGCATCGGCGAGAGCACGAACATCACGACGATCGACAGGACGAAGAGCAGGACGTTGCCGATCATCATGGGCGCCATGAAGAGCAGGCCCTGGATGAGCTGCAGGTCACTGGTGGCCCGGCCGACGACCTGGCCGGTGTTGAGCTCGTCCTGGCGCGCGCCGTCCAGCCTGGTGAGCGAGTGGAACATGTCGGTGCGCATGTCGTGCTGCACGTCGAGGGCGAGCCTGCCGCCGTAGAAACGCCGCAGGAAGGTCATCAGGTAGACCACGACGGCGGCGGCGATCAGCACGGCCGCCCAGGGGGCGAGCGGCTTGTCGTGCTTGACGATGACGTCGTCGATGATCAGCTTGGGGACGAGCGGCACGAGGGCCATCACGGCCATGCCGGCGAGCGAGGAACCGAGCGCGAGGCCCACGTTCCCCCGGTAGCGCCAGCAGTACCCCATCAGCCGCCGCAGCCAGCCCTCGGCCCTCACGGCCTCGCCGGCCTTCGCTTCGTCGTCCTTCGCCGCCACCCGGTGTCCTCCCGTCCCGTCCTTTTCGCCGGAGGATCACAACGCCCTGGAGTGCGGATTTCATCCTCCCGCAACAAAACTACGACGAGGGTCCGACAGTGCTCGGGCGGAGGTCTCGGGACAAAGTCCGACGAAACGTTTCCCCCTTGGCCGGGACCGGGTGCCGGTTCATCCCAGGTGCGTCGGCGCGAACATCCGCAGCAGCGCGGGGAGCACAACCACGCAGGGGCCGGGCGCCGCGAGGGCGTCCGCGAGGTCGTCCCGGAGCCGCTCGGGGCTCGTGCGGACCGCCGGCACGCCGAAGGCGCCGGCGACTGCGACGAAGTCCGGCCGGGCCAGCTCGGTGCCGGTGGCCTCGCCGAAGGCGTCCGTCATGTACTCGCGCAGGATGCCGTAACCGCCGTCGTCGACGATCAGCCAGGTGACGGGCAGGCCGTACTGCCGGGCCGTGGCGAGCTCGGCGATCGAGTACATCGCGCCGCCGTCGCCCGAGACGGCCAGCACCGGCCGGGTGCGGTCCGCGGCGGCAGCGCCCAGCGCGGCGGGGAAGCCGTAGCCGAGACCGCCGGCGCCCTGGGCGGAGTGCATCGGGCCGGGCCAGGCGGACCAGGCCCAGTAGGCGAGGATCGTCATGTCCCAGAAGCTGGGGGCGTCCTCGGGGAGGGCGTCGCGGACGGCGGCGAGGACGCGCTGCTCCAGGCCGAGGTCCTGGCCGTCGAGACGCTCCCGGACCCGCTCCAGCAGTGCCGCCACCGCCTCGGGCGCGCCCGCGTCGCGGCGCTCGTCCACGGCCGCGGCGAGCGCGCCGAGGGCGAGCCGGGCGTCGGCGTGGATGCCGAGCGCCGGGTGGTTGGACTCCAGCTTGCCGAGGTCGGCCTCGACCTGGATCACCCGGCCGCGCGGGCGGAAGGTGTGGTAGTTCGAGGAGAGCTCGCCCAGCCCGGATCCGACGACCAGCAGGACGTCGGCCTCCTCCAGGAAGTCCGTGGTGTGCCGGTCCTCCAGCCAGCTCCGCAGCGACAGCGGGTGCTCCCACGGGAAGGCCCCCTTGCCGCCGAAGGTGCAGGCGACCGGGGCGTCGAGCCGCTCGGCGAGGGCGCGCAGCTCGGCCTCGGCCCCCGCGCGCACGACGCCGCCGCCGGCCAGCACGACCGGCCGCTCGGCGCGGGACAGCAGCGCCGCCGCCTCGGCGATCAGCTCGGCGCGAGGACGCAGCGGCCGGGGCCCGGCCGCCAGTTCCCCGACCGGCGGCACCGTGACGGGGGCGAGCAGCACGTCCTGCGGGATCTCCACCCAGACCGGCCCGTACGGCGCGGTCAGCGCCGACTCCCAGGCGGCGGCGAGGGCCGAGGGGATCTGGGAGGCGGTGCGGACGGTGTGCACCGACTTGACGATGTCGCGGAACGACGCCTTCTGGTCGGCGAGCTCGTGCAGGTAGCCGTGGCGGCCGCCGCCGAGCCCGGCGACCGGCACCTGGCTGCCGATGGCGACGACCGGCGCCGAGGCGGCGGCCGACTCCTGCAGGGCGGCGAGCGTCATCAGCGCGCCGGGGCCGGTGGAGACCAGCAGCGGCGCGGCGCCGCCCGTGACGCGGGCGTACGCGTCCGCGGCGAAGCCCGCGTTGTTCTCCACGCGCAGGCCCACGTACTCCAGCTTCGAGCGCCGCAGCGCGTCGAAGGCGCCCAGCGCGTGCTGCCCGGGCAGGCCGAAGACCGTCGTCGCGCCGAGCGCCGTCAGGGATTCGACGACCAGGTCGCCGCCGTTGCGCCCGCTCATGCGCGGCCGGCCGCGATCTGCCGGGTCATGATCGTGGTCAGCTCGTACGCGGTGTGGGAAGCCGCGACGCTGGTGATCTCGGCGTGGTCGTAGGCGGGGGCGACCTCGACGACGTCGGCGGAGATCAGGTGGCAGGAGGCCAGGCCCCGCAGGATCTCCAGCAGCTCGCGGGAGGTGATGCCGCCGGCCTCGGGGGTACCGGTGCCGGGGGCGTGGGCCGGGTCGAGGACGTCAATGTCGATGGAGATGTACAGCGGGCGGTCGCCGATGCGCTCGCGCAGCTGCTGGGCGACCTCGTCGGCGCCGCGCCGGTAGACGTCGGCGGAGGTGACGATGCCGAAGCCCATCTTCTCGTCGTCGGTGAGGTCCTGCTTGCCGTACAGCGGGCCGCGGGTGCCGACGTGGGAGAGCGCGGAGGTGTCGAGGATGCCCTCCTCGACGGCCCGGCGGAACGGGGTGCCGTGGGTGTACTCGGCGCCGAAGTAGGTGTCCCAGGTGTCGAGGTGGGCGTCGAAGTGGAGCAGGGCGACCGGGCCGTGCTTGCGGGCCATGGCGCGCAGCAGGGGCAGCGAGATGGTGTGGTCGCCGCCGAGGGTCATCAGCCGGGCACCGGTGTCGAGCAGGTCGTCGGCGGCGGCCTGGATCGTCTCGACGGCCTCGTTGATGTTGAACGGGTTGGCGGCGATGTCACCGGCGTCCGCGACCTGGGCGAGCGCGAACGGCGAGGCGTCCTGCGCCGGGTTGTACGGGCGCAGCAGACGGGAGGCCTCGCGGATCGCGTTGCCGCCGAAGCGGGCGCCGGGGCGGTAGGAGACGCCCGCGTCGAAGGGCACGCCGACCACGGCGACGTCGGTGGTGCCGACCTCGTCGAGGCGCGGGAGCCGCGCGAACGTGGCGGGACCGGCGTACCGCGGGGTGCGGGAGGAGTCGATGGGGCCGCGCGGTTCGGTGCTGCTCATGGGTAACTGCCTTCTTTCGTACGCTTCGTTGCGCTCTGCTCGCTTTGTGACTTTATCCGACCGGAACGGTCCCCTCGGCGGCCGGGACGGGGGTCCGTCCGGCCAGCCGCTCCCGCCAGGCCGCCAGCACGGCGGCGTCGGTCGGCTTGGTGGCGAGGCTCACCACGACGTAGACGACGAGGGAGGCCAGCAGGCCGTAGTAGACCGGCTCGTTGGCCAGGATGCCCTTCCAGACCATCAGGCCCACGACGGCCAGGCCGCCGACGGCCACCGAGGCGAGGGCGCCCGCCGCGGTGCCGCGCCGCCACAGCAGACCGCCGAGGATCGGTACCAGCAGCCCGCCGACGAGCAGGTTGTACGCCACGGTCAGCGCCTCGACGACGTTGTTCAGCGCGATGGCGGTGACGATGACGACCACGCCCATGATCAGGATGAAGACGCGGTTGCCCGAGACCTCGTCGTGCGCGCCCTCTTCGTCGTCCCGCCCGCGGCCGACCACGCCGCGCAGCCGCGACCAGATGTCGTTGTTGGCCACGGTGGCGCAGGCGATCAGCGCGCCGGAGGAGGTGGACATCACCGCGGAGAGCGCGGCGGCCAGCACCAGGCCGCGCACGCCCACCGGCAGCGCGTCCTTGACGATGGTGGCGAAGGCGTCGTCGGCCGCGGCCAGGTTCGGGTACAGCACCTTGGCGGCGGTGCCGATGACGGCGCCGGCGATCGCGTAGACGAGGCAGTAGACACCGGCGACGGTGCCGCCGAGCTTGGCGATCCTGTCGCTGCGGGCGGTGAACACGCGCTGCCAGATGTCCTGGCCGATGAGCATGCCGAAGGTGTAGATCAGCACGTAGGTGAAGATCGTCTGCCCGCCGATGCCCAGGGGCGCGAAGTACTCGCTCGGCAGCTGCGCCTTCATCTCCGCGAAGCCGCCCGCCTTGATCACCGCGATCGGCAGCAGCAGGACCAGCACGCCGAGGGTCTTGACCACGAACTGCACCATGTCGGTGAGCGTGATCGACCACATGCCGCCCAGCGTGGAGTACGCCACCACGACGGCGCCGCCCAGGATGATCGCCAGGGTGCGGTCCATCCCGAACAGGACGTCGAAGATCGTCGCGTAGGCGATCGTCGAGGTCACCGCGAGCATCAGCGTGTACGCCCACATGACGATGCCGGAGATGACGCCGGCCGAGCCGCCGTAGCGCAGGTCGAGCATCTCGGAGACGGTGTAGACCTTCAGGCGGGCGATGCGGGCCGAGAAGAAGACGCTCAGCGCCAGCAGGCCGAGGCCGATGGTGAAGACCATCCAGGCGCCGGACAGGCCGTACTGGTAGCCGAGGCCGACGCCGCCGATGGTGGAGGCGCCGCCGAGGACGATCGCGGCCATGGTGCCGGAGTACATCGACGGGCCCAGCCTGCGGCCGGCGACCAGGAACTCGCTCTTGGACCTGGCGCGGCGCATGCCCCACCAGCCCACGGCGAGCATGCCGGCCAGATAGCCGATGATCACGGCGTAGTCGACGGCCATGAACCCTCCTCCATCGGTCGCGCGGGCGGAGCCGCGGGCTTTCCTTTGCGGCGACGATAGGCGGCCGGGAAGAAGCGCTGAAGTGTACGTTTCATCCATCGCACCCGGTCTGGATGGAGGAAACGCACATGACTCCCCCGCGTCAGGACCTGGCGCCGCCCACGCCGCCGATCCCGCTCGCCACCCTGCTCGCCCTGCCCGACCTCGGGCTGCGCCAGGTCGCGGGACCGTCCGCGGCCGACCGGGACGTCCGCGTCCAGTGGGTGCACACCAGTGAGATGGAGGACCCCTTCCCGTACCTGCTCGGCGGGGAGCTGCTGCTGACCGCGGGGGTGCACTTCGCGTCGGCGGCGGGCGCCGGCGCCTACCTGGACCGCTACGTGGCCCGCACGGTCGAGGCGGGGGCGGCGGCGCTCGGATTCGGTCTCGCCCCGGTGCACGACGAGACCCCGGCGGCGCTGGTCGCCGCCTGTGACCGGCACGGCCTGCCGCTGGTGGAGGTGCCGCCGCGGACCCCCTTCACCGCCGTCGCGCGGGCCGTCTGGCAGGCCATGGGCGAGGCCCGGGTCCGTGAGCTGCGGCACGTCACCGAGGCACAGCAGGCCCTCGCCGCGGCCGCCGGGCGCCCGGACCCCGTGCCCTCGGTGCTGCGCAGGCTCGCCGGCCGCCTGGGCGCGTGGGCCGCGCTGATCGCCCCGGACGGTTCCGAGGTGTACGCGGCGGGGACCGCCCCGGACCCGCAGGCGCGTGCGGCGGCGGCACGGCTGGCCGGGGTGGTCCTGCCGGCGACGGACGCGCACGCGCCCTCCTCGGCGACCGACACCCACGGCGGGACGCGCCTGTCGGCGTACGCGCTGGCCGGCGGCCCCCCGAGCGAGCGGCCGGCGCTCGTCCTGGTCACGGGCCGCCCCGATCCGGGCGACCACGCGGTCGCCAACGTCGCCGCGGTCCTGCTCTCCCTGCTCACCGGCCCGCACCTGGGCAGCAGCGCGGAGGCGGGCCGGTCGGCGGCGCTGGTGCGGCTGCTGCTGGGCGCGGAGCCGCAGGAGGTGGCCCCGCTGCTGGGACCGGAGTCCCGCTGGGCCGTCGTGCACGCCCGCAAACGCGGCGGCCCGGCCGGGCCGCTGGCGGCGGCCGCGCTCGGCACGGCGCTGGGCACCGCGCTGATCGAACCGGGCGGCACCGTCGTACGCCTGCTCCTGCCGGCCGGCCGCGAGGTGACCGCCCAGCCGGGGTGGACCCTCGGGGTGAGCGGGCCGGTCGCGATGGACGCGCTCGTCACAGGGGACGGCCAGGCCGCGGGCGCGCTGCGCAGGGCGGTCGCCACCCGTGCGCCGCTGGTGATCCATCGCGGAGCCGGGCCCGGCATGAGCGGACTGGTCACCCCGGACGACGCCCGGTCCAGGGCGCGGGAGCTGCTGGCGCCGGTGGCGGACTCGCCCGCCCTGGTGGAGACGCTGCGCACCTGGATCGGCCTGCACGGGAGCTGGGACCGTACGGCCGTCGCCCTGGAGGTGCACCGCAACACCGTGCGCCAGCGCATCGGGCGCGCGGCGACCCTGCTGGAGGCGGACCTGGACGACCCGGACGTACGCATGGAGCTGTGGTTCGCGCTGCGCTGGCTGTGACCCCGTGCGCCCCGCCGCGGCGGGCTTTCTGACGTCCCGGCAGGAGGTAACGGACCGGCGTCGATCGGCGGCCCCCCGCACGCACGTCCGACAGCAGGCGACAATGGGGGTCATGCTGCCCCATGTCACCGTGCCGTCCCGCAAGGCCCTCGCCGACCACCTCGTACGCACGCGCATCGCGGGCGACGTCGCCACCCCCCGCGAGAACAACCGCTCCCACTACCGCAGACTCGCCGAGGGCGACCGCCACTACTGGTTCGGCCTGGAGTTCGGCGAGCGCTGGACGGACGAGGAGGCGGTGCTGGCGGTCATGGCCGAGCGCTGCGGGGTCGTGGCCGACCCCGGGTACCTCCTGGGGCAGGACACCATCGACCCCGAGCTGACGATCAGCGCCCTTGACCGGGCCGCCCGGATGCTCTGCAAGGCCGTGGAGGGCGGGCAACGGGTGCTGTTCGCCACCGGCCACCCCGGCGGCCTGCTGGACGTCCACCGCACCCTGGCCGCGGCCGTGCGGGCCGCCGGCGCCGAGGTCGTCGCGATCCCCGGCGGGCTGTCCACCGACGAGGGCGGCGTCTTCCAGTTCTGCGACGTGGCCATGCTGGAGCGCGGCGCCACGCTGTGGCACACCCACTCCCCCGGCCCGATGGCGGCGGTCCTCGACGCGCTGGCCGCGCAGGGCCGGCCGCTGCCCGACCTGGTCGTCGCCGACCACGGCTGGGCGGGGTGCGCCGGACAGCGCGGCATCGACGCGATCGGCTTCGCGGACTGCAACGACCCGGCCCTCTTCCTCGCCGAGGCGGAGGGCACGGTCTCGGTGACCGTCCCGCTGGACGACCACGTCACCGACCCGCGCCACTACGACGCGATGACCGCCTACCTGCTGGACGCGGCGGGCCTGACCGGCTCCGCATGACACAGGGGGCCGCACCCCCGAGGGGGCGCGGCCCGCTACTCCCGAGGGGCCCCGGGCCGCCGTCCTTCCGGCGACCCGGGGCCCTATGTCGACAGGCCGGGGCCTTCGCCCCCGCCCTTGGTCCGCGACATGAGAACCCCCGTTCCCCGTGGGCCCCCGTTTCCCCCGTCGGCCCCCGTTCTCCCTCGGTTTCCCCCGTCGACCGACGGGCGCGGCCGCCCGGACATGCGACCCGGCGGCGTGCTCGTTACGATCGCCGTCGATTCTTCCGGTCCGGCGCCGCCGGTGGATCACCCCCGGGATGGAGTTCGCGGTCCACCCTCGGGTGGAGTGGAAGGCCGTCCGGAGAAAGGCGCGGGATCGTGATACGGGTCGTGATCGTCGACGACGAGACACTGGTCAGGACCGCCCTGCGGCGCATCCTGGAGTCCGCGGGCGACATCGGTGTGGTCGCGGACTGCGACAGCCGCGCGGCACTGGCCGCCGTCCGCGCGCGCAAGCCCGACCTGGTGCTGCTGGACACGGTGATGCCGGAACCCGACGGGCTGACCGTGCTGCGCGCCGTACGGGCGCTGCCCGATCCGCCGGCCGTCGCGATGCTCACCGGATTCGACACCAGCGCCCACATCACCGCCGCCATGCGCGCGGGCGCGACCGGCTTCCTGCTCAAGGACACGGCGGTCGCCACCCTCATCGACGCCGTCCGCGTGCTCGCCTCCGGCGGGACGGTCTTCACGCCCACCGTCAGCCGCGCCGTGGTCGACGGCTACCTGGGCACGGCCGACGCCCAGGAGGCCGACCCCGCCGGGGCGCCCCTGGACCGGCTGACCGGACGGGAGCGGGAGGTGCTGCTGCTGGTCGCCGGGGGCCTGTCGAACCTGGAGATCGCCGAGCGGCTGCACATCACCGTCGCCACGGTGAAGGACCACGTCCGCGCCCTGCTGCGCAAGCTCGACGCGCCGAACCGGGTGTCGCTGGCGATCCTGGCGCACCGGGCCGGGCTCTCGCCGGGGAGCGCCGCGTGAGGCTCCCCCGGGCCGTCGCCGACGGGTGCCTGGTCGCCGTCGCGGCGACCGAGGCCTGGGCGACCCGCTCCCTGGGCGGTCCCCTCGCGCTGTCGGCGGCGTACCTGGCCGCCGGCGCCCTCGCGCTGCGCCGCCGGCTGCCGCTGACGGTGCTGCTGGCGACGCTGCCCACCCTGTCGCTGGGCTATGTGTGGCTGGCCCCCATGGCCGCGCTGTACACGATCGCCGCCGACGGCGGCGCCCTGACCGTGGCCCGCGCCCGGCGGCTGCTGCGGCGGGGGCCGCAGCCGCTCCCCGGCCGGAGGCGGATCACGCCGCCCGTGGTGGTGACGCTGGGCAGCGCGGCAGCCGTCGCCTTTGTGTCGTTCTTCCCCTGGCCGTGGATCGGGGAGGTCGACTGGGCCCCCGCCGCGACCGTGCTCGCGGTGCTGCTGTCGGCACTGCTGGCCGTGGCCCCGACGGCGCTGGGGCTGCTCGCCGCGTCACGCCGTGAGCTCGCGGCGCGGCTCGCCGAGCTGGCGGAGAGCCGGGAGCGGGAACGGCGGCTGGCCGCGGAACGGGCGGTGGTGCGGGAGCGCACCCGGCTCGCGCGGGAGATGCACGACACCGTGGCCCACCACATCAGCCTGATCGCCGTGCAGTCGGGCGCGCTGGAGGCGACCGCCCGGGGCGAGGAGGCGCGGGCCGCGGCCGGTACGGTGCGGCAGCTCAGCCGCGACGCCCTGGACGAACTGCGGCACATGGTGGGGCTGTTGCGGATGCCGGTGGCCGTGGGCGGCGAGGACGCCGGCCCGGGCCTCGCGGAGCTGCCCACCCTCCTCGCCGCGGCCGGGCCGCAGGTGCACGGCGACCTGACCGCCCTGGGCCGGCCCGGGTGCCCGCCGCCGGTGCAGCACGCGGCGTACCGCACCGTGCAAGAGGCCCTGACCAACGTGCGCAAGCACGCTCCCGGCGCGCGCACCGAGGTGACCGTACGGCTCGCCGCCGACGCGCTGCACGTCGCGGTGCGCAACGCGCCGTGCGGCGGGGGCGCGCCCGGCCCGGCGCTGCCGTCCGGCGGTCACGGCCTCACCGGGCTGCGCGAGCGCGCCGCCCAGCTGGGCGGCACCCTGGACGCGGGTCCGGAGCCGGACGGCGGCTTCCTGGTGCGGGCGACACTGCCGCTGGCCGCGGACCGGTGACCCGGTGACCCGGCGGCTCAGTCCCGCGGTACGCGGACCACACCCTCCTGGATGACGGAGACGGCGAGCCGCCCGTCCTGGGTGTAGATGCGCGCGGTGCCGAGCCCGCGCCCGCCGGAGGCCGACGGGCTCTGCTGGTCGTACAGCAGCCACTCGTCGGCGCGGAACGGCCGGTGGAACCACATGGCGTGGTCCAGGCTGGCGCCCACCACGTCGCCGACCGCCCAGCCGCCGCGCCCGTGGGCGAGCAGCACGGAGTCCAGCAGCGTCATGTCCGACACATAGGTGGCGAGGCAGACGTGGAGCAGCGGGTCGTCGGCGAGCTTCCCGTTGGTGCGGAACCACACCTGGGAGCGGGGTTCACGCGGCCCGGCCCCGGCGGCGAGGAAGGGCGGGGCGTCGACGTAGCGCAGGTCGACGGCGGCGCGGGCCTCCAGGAGGCGGTCCACGACCGAGGGGTCGGGGAACCGGTCCCTGTGCGGCCGCAGCAGCTCCTCGCCGGTGGGCAGGCTCTCCGGGTCGGGCGCCGGCGGCATCGGCTCCTGGTGCTCCAGCCCGTCCTCGTACGTCTGGAAGGACGCGGACAGATGGAAGATCGGCTGCCCGTGCTGCACCGCGACCACCCGGCGGGTGGTGAAGGAGCGGCCGTCGCGGATGCGGTCGACCTGGTAGACGATCGGCGCGCCCGGGTCGCCCATGCGCAGGAAGTAGGCGTGCAGGGAGTGGGCGTCGCGTCCTTCCGGGACCGTGCGCCCCGCCGCGACCAGCGCCTGTGCGGCGACCTGGCCCCCGAAGACGCGGGGGACGACGGCGGGGCGGCTGGCGCCGCGGAAGATGTCCTGCTCGATCCGCTCGAGGTCGAGGAGATCGAGCAGGGACTGCAGTGCGTGGTTGGTCACGTGTGTCTCTCGGGGTCGGCGGACCGTCCGGTCACAGCCCCATCGACTTGGCGATGATCGACTTCATGACCTCGCTGGTGCCGCCGTAGATGCGGTGCACGCGGTTGTCCGCGTACAGGCGGGCGATCGGGTACTCCAGCATGTAGCCGTAGCCACCGTGCAGCTGGAGGCAGCGGTCGATGACCTTGGCCGCGGTCTCGGTGCAGAAGAGCTTGGCGCGCGCGGCGTCGGCGGCGGTGAAGTCGCCGAGCTCGTGGGCCTCCAGGGCGCGGTCGACGACGGCCTGCATGGCGTCGACGTCGGAGGCGCACTCGGCGAGCACGAACTTGGTGTTCTGGAACTCGGCGACGCTCTTGCCGAAGACCTTGCGGTCGCGCACGTACTGGGCCGCGAAGCGGACGGCGGCGTCGGCCTGGGCGTAGGAACCGAAGGCGATCGCGAGGCGCTCGACCGGCAGGTTGTGGGCGAGGTAGGAGAAGGCCTTGCCCTCCTCGCCGAGCAGGTCCTCGACGGGGACCTTGACGTCGGCGAAGGACAGCTCCGCGGTGTCGGAGGTGCGCAGGCCGATCTTCTCCAGCTTGCGGCCGACGGCGTAGCCCTCGCTCGTGGTGTCGACCGCGAGGATCGACAGACCGCGGCGGCGGTCCTCCGGAGTGGCCGGCGAGGTGCGGCAGACCACCAGCACGCGGTCGGCGACCACGCCGCCGGTGATGAAGGTCTTGGCGCCGTTGAGGACGTAGTGGGTGCCGTCCTCGGAGAGCTTCGCGGTGGTGGTCATGCCGGCCAGGTCGGAGCCGGTGCCGGGCTCGGTCATGGCGATGGCGGTCATCATGTCGCCGCTGATGAAGTCGGGCAGCCAGCGCTTCTTCTGCTCCTCGTTGGCGAACTCCAGGAGGTACGGGAGCACCAGGCCGGTGTGCACGCCGCTGCTGCCGAAGCTGACGCCGGCGCGGGCGCACTCCTCGGTCACCACGGCGCTGAACTTCCAGCCCGTGATGCCGGCGCCGCCGTACTCCTCGGGCACCTCGATGCCGAAGATGCCCAGCTCGCCCAGGCGCCGGTAGAAGTCGCGGGGCGGGTACCCCGCCTCCTCCCACTCGGGGTAGACGGGCACGACCTCGTTGGCGATGAAGTCCCGGATCGTCTCCCGGAAGGCCTCGTGGTCCTCGTTGAATACCGTGCGACGCACTTGGCGCCTCCTCTGCACACTGGGCGATAAGCAAGCGCTCAGTAAGTTACTTCCCGGTTGTGCGCGCTGTCCAGAGCGGCGAAGGCGCCCAGGGCCAGCCGGTGCAGCAGCACGGCGGTCGCCGCGCGGCCGGGCAGCCCCCCGTGCGGGCCGAGGTGCGGGGTGGAGTTGAGCAGGCCGAAGACGGCGTGCACGGCCGCGCGGACCTCGGGCTCGGCCGCCCCCGGGTGGACCTCGCGGACGACCGTGACCCACTGCTCGACGTACTGGCGCTGCAACTGGCGCACGAGCTTGCGGTCGGAGTCCCGGAGCCGGTCCAGTTCGCGGTCGTGGAGGGTGATCAGCGCCCGGTCGTCCAGGGCGAAGTCGATGTGCCCGCGGACCAGGGCGTCCAGCGCGGCGGCCGCGCCGTCGGCCTCGGCCACCCGCATGCGGCCCGCGGAGTGCAGCCGGCCGCTGATCCCGACGAGCAGCTCGGCGAGCATCGCGTCCTTGCCCGCGAAGTGCCGGTACAGCCCGGGGCCGCTGATGCCGACGGCCGCCCCTATCTCGTCCACGCCGACCCCGTGGAACCCGCGCTCGGCGAAGAGCCGCGCGGCCTCCCTCAGGATCTGGTCGCGCCTGCCGCTGGCCGCCTTGGCCGCCGTCCTCGTGGGCTCCACACCGCACCTTTCCGCGAGGCGTCCGGTCTGCGGATGCCCCCCGCGATCTCATCGTCCTACCATTCTAGACAGCCGTGTTAACGACCGCTAACGTGGTAGACAACACGTTAACGACCGCTAACTCCTCCGGGGGCCCGTGACATGGAAGCACCCGTCCTCGCCAGCGCCGCGGATCCGGCGAGCGAGGCCTACCGCGCCAACGAGAAGGCGCACGCCGAGCTGTCCGCGCGGCTGCGCGAGAAGCTCGCCGCCGCCGCGCTCGGCGGCGGCGAGAAGGCCCGCGCCCGGCACACCGCGCGCGGCAAGCTGCTCCCCCGCGACCGCGTGGACGGGCTGCTCGACCCCGGATCGCCGTTCCTGGAGCTCGCCCCGCTGGCCGCCGACGGCATGTACGACGGCCAGGCCCCGGCCGCCGGCGTCGTCGCCGGGATCGGCCGGGTCTCCGGCCGCGAGGTCGTGATCGTCGCCAACGACGCCACCGTCAAGGGCGGCACGTACTACCCGATGACGGTCAAGAAGCACCTGCGCGCCCAGGAGATCGCCCTGGACAACCGGCTGCCGTGCGTCTACCTGGTCGACTCCGGCGGCGCCTTCCTGCCGAAGCAGGACGAGGTCTTCCCCGACCGCGACCACTTCGGGCGGATCTTCTTCAACCAGGCCACCCTGTCCGCGCGCGGCATCCCGCAGGTGGCCGCCGTCCTCGGCTCGTGCACGGCGGGCGGCGCCTACGTCCCCGCGATGAGCGACGAGGCGGTGATCGTCCGCGGCCAGGGCACGATCTTCCTGGGCGGCCCACCGCTGGTGAAGGCCGCCACCGGCGAGGTGGTCACGGCCGAGGAGCTCGGCGGCGGCGAGGTGCACTCCCGCACCTCCGGCGTCACCGACCACCTGGCCGAGGACGACGCCCACGCGCTGCGCATCGTGCGGAACATCGTGGCGACCCTGCCCGCCCGCGGCGCACTGCCCTGGACGGTCGGACCCGTCGAGGAGCCCGCCGTCGACCCGGCCGGGCTCTACGGCGCGGTCCCGGTCGACTCGCGCACCCCCTACGACGTCCGCGAGGTCATCGCCCGCCTCGTCGACGGCAGCCGCTTCGCGGAGTTCAAGGCCGAGTACGGCACGACGCTGGTCACCGGCTTCGCCCGGATCCACGGCCACCCGGTCGGGATCGTCGCCAACAACGGCATCCTGTTCTCCGAATCGGCCCAGAAGGGCGCGCACTTCATCGAGCTGTGCGACCAGCGCGGCATCCCGCTGCTCTTCCTGCAGAACATCTCGGGCTTCATGGTGGGCCGTCAGTACGAGGCGGGCGGCATCGCCAAGCACGGCGCCAAGATGGTCACCGCGGTGGCCACGACCCGGGTGCCCAAGCTGACCGTGGTCATCGGCGGCTCCTACGGCGCGGGCAACTACTCGATGTGCGGCCGCGCCTATTCGCCGCGCTTCCTGTGGATGTGGCCCAACGCCAAGATCTCCGTCATGGGCGGCGAGCAGGCCGCCTCGGTGCTGGCCACCGTCAAGCGCGACCAGATCGAGGCGGCCGGCGACACCTGGGCGGCGGAGGACGAGGAGGGCTTCAAGGCCCCCATCCGCGCCCAGTACGAGGAGCAGGGCAACGCCTACTACGCGACGGCCCGGCTGTGGGACGACGGGGTCATCGACCCCCTGCAGACCCGCCAGGTGCTGGGACTGGCCCTGACCGCGTGCGCCAACGCGCCGATTCCGCAACGCGATCCGCAGGCGCCGGGCTTCGGCGTCTTCCGGATGTAGGGGGAGCACTCAGATGTCAGCGATGTTCGACACCGTCCTGGTGGCCAACCGCGGCGAGATCGCGGTCCGCGTCATCCGCACCCTGCGGCGGCTGGGGATCCGTTCGGTCGCCGTCTTCAGCGATGCCGACGCCGGGGCCCGCCATGTGCGCGAGGCCGACACCGCCGTGCGCATCGGCCCGGCGGCGGCGTCCGAGAGCTACCTGTCGATCGAGCGGCTGCTGGAGGCGGCCGCCCGCACCGGCGCCCAGGCCGTCCACCCCGGCTACGGGTTCCTGGCCGAGAACGCCGCCTTCGCCCGTGCCTGCGCGGAGGCGGGGCTCGCCTTCATCGGGCCGCCCGCCCGGGCCATCGAGCTCATGGGCGACAAGATCCGCGCCAAGGAGACCGTCCGCGAGGCCGGGGTCCCGGTGGTGCCGGGCAGCAGCGGCAGCGGGCTCACCGACGAGCAGCTGACGGCCGCCGCCCTGGAGATCGGCACCCCCGTGCTGCTCAAGCCCTCCGCGGGCGGCGGCGGCAAGGGCATGCGCCTGGTGCGCGACACGGCCCTGCTCCCCGAGGAGATCGCGGCCGCCCGCCGCGAGGCGCGCGGCTCCTTCGGGGACGACACCCTGCTGGTGGAACGGTGGATCGACCGTCCCCGGCACATCGAGATCCAGGTGCTGGCCGACGGCCACGGCAACGTGGTGCACCTCGGCGAGCGCGAGTGCTCCCTGCAGCGCCGCCACCAGAAGGTGATCGAGGAGGCCCCCTCGGTCCTGCTGGACGAGGCGACCCGGGCCGCCATGGGCGCCGCCGCCGTGCAGGCCGCGCTGTCCTGCGGCTACGTCGGCGCGGGCACCGTGGAGTTCATCGTCCCGGGCGCCGACCCGTCCGCCTACTGCTTCATGGAGATGAACACCCGCCTCCAGGTCGAGCACCCCGTCACGGAACTGGTGACCGGGCTGGACCTGGTGGAGTGGCAGCTGCGGATCGCCGCGGGCGAGCGGCTGTCCTTCGGACAGGACGGGGTCGCCCTGACCGGGCACGCCGTCGAGGCCCGGATCTGCGCCGAGGTGCCCTCCCGCAACTTCCTGCCGTCGGCGGGCACCGTGCTGGCACTGGACGAGCCCATCGGCGAGGGCGTGCGCGTCGACTCCGGGCTCAGTGCGGGCAGCGAGATCGGCACGTCCTACGACCCGATGCTCGCCAAGGTCATCGCGTACGGCCCCGACCGCCCGACGGCGCTGCGCCGGCTGCGGGCCGCCCTCGCCGGGACAACCGTGCTGGGCCTGGAGACCAACACCGGCTTCCTGCGCCGCCTCCTGGCCCACCCCGACGTCGTCTCCGGCGATATGGACACCGGCCTGATCGACCGGGAGCTGGCGGGCCTGGTGCCCTCCGAGGTGCCCGTCGAGGTGTACGCGGCGGCCGCGCTGCTGCGCCACGCGGCCCTGGAACCGGCGGCGGCCGGCGGAGCCTGGCGGGACCCCTTCTCCGTGCCGAGCGGCTGGCGGCTCGGCGGGGAGCCCGCCTGGACCGACCACTGGCTGCGGGTACCCGGGGGCGAGGCCGTGCGGGTCCGCGTCCGCGGCAGCGCCCCGGAGGCCGAGGTGCGGATCGACGAGGCCCCCGCGGTGCGTGCCCGGCTGCTGCCCGGCTCCGGACAGCGGATCACCGTCGAGTGGGACGGCGTCACGCACGCCTTCGGCCACGCCGGCGACTGGCTGGGCACGGACGGCGACGGCTGGCGCCTGCAGCCGTACGACCCGGTCGAGGCCGCGCTGCGCGGCGGGGCCGGCGCGGGCGGGGTGGACACCCTGGCCGCGCCCATGCCCGGCACGGTGACCGTGGTCAAGGTCGCCAAGGGCGACGAGGTCACCGCGGGCCAGAGCCTGCTCGTGGTGGAGGCGATGAAGATGGAGCACGTCATCACCGCCCCGCACGACGGCACCGTCACCGAGATCGACGTGACCCCGGGCAGCACCGTCGCCATGGACCAGGTGCTCGCGGTCGTCGCCCCGCACCAGGAGGAGGCCGGGTGATGGCCGTCGAGCGAACTCCCGGGCTGCCCATGTCCGTGCCCCTGGACGGGCTCCCGCGGCAGGTGCGCATCCACGAGGTCGGCGCACGCGACGGGCTGCAGAACGAGAAGGCCACGGTGCCCACCGAGGTCAAGGCGGAGTTCGTGCACCGCCTGGCCGACGCCGGGCTGACCACCATCGAGGCGACCAGCTTCGTGCACCCCAAGTGGGTGCCCCAGCTCGCCGACGCCGAGCAGCTGATGCCGCTGCTGGACGACCTGGGCGACGGGATCCGGCTGCCCGTGCTGGTGCCCAACCAGCGCGGGCTGGAGCGGGCCCTGGCCCTGGGGGTGCGCGAGGTCGCCGTCTTCGGCAGCGCGACTGAGTCCTTCGCGAAGGCCAACCTCAACCGCACGGTCGACGAGTCGCTGGAGATGTTCGCTCCCGTCGTCGCCGCTGCCAAGGAGGCGGGGGCGAGGGTGCGCGGCTACCTGTCGATGTGCTTCGGCGACCCGTGGGAGGGCCCCGTGCCCGTGCCTCAGGTGGCCGCGGTGGCCCGCCGGCTCTACGACCTGGGCTGCGACGAGCTGAGCCTCGGCGACACCATCGGCGTCGCCACCCCCGGCCACGTCGTGGCGCTGCTCGACACCCTGGCCGGCCTGGACGTGCCCGTCGAGCGGCTCGCCGTCCACTTCCACGACACCTACGGCCAGGCACTGTCCAACACCCTGGCCGCCCTCCGGCACGGCGTGGGCGTCGTCGACGCCTCCGCCGGCGGCCTCGGCGGCTGCCCGTACGCCAAGAGCGCCACCGGGAACCTCGCCACCGAAGACCTGGTCTGGATGCTCGACGGCCTCGGCGTCGAGACCGGGGTCGACCTCAGCCGCCTCACCGCCACCAGCGTGTGGATGGCGGAGCAATTGGGCCGACCGAGCCCGTCCCGTACCGTCCGCGCCCTCTCCCACCAGGAGTGACCACAGCCATGACGACCGCCCACCGGCTCCCCGCCGAGTACGAGGAACTCCGCCGCACCGTGGAGGAGTTCGCGCACGACGTCGTCGCGCCGAAGATCGGCGAGTTCTACGAGCACGACGAGTTCCCCTACGAGATCATCCGCGAGATGGGCCGCATGGGCCTGTTCGGCCTGCCCTTCCCCGAGGAGTACGGCGGCATGGGCGGCGACTACTTCGCCCTCTGCATCGCCCTGGAGGAGCTCGCCCGGGTGGACTCCTCCGTGGCGATCACCCTGGAGGCGGGGGTCTCGCTCGGCGCCATGCCGGTCTTCCGCTTCGGCACCGAGGAGCAGAAGCGGCAGTGGCTGCCCCAGCTGACCTCCGGCGAGCAGCTGGGCGCCTTCGGGCTGACCGAGCCGGACTGCGGCTCCGACGCCGGCGGCACCCGCACCACCGCCCGGCTGGACGAGGCGACCGGCGAGTGGGTGATCAACGGCACCAAGAGCTTCATCACCAACTCGGGCACCGACATCACCTCGCTGGTCACGGTCACGGCCGTCACCGGCCGCAAGGAGGACGGCCGCCCGGAGATCTCCTCGATCATCGTGCCCTCCGGCACCCCGGGCTTCACGGTGTCGAAGAAGTACAGCAAGGTCGGCTG
The DNA here is from genome assembly GCF_042891295.1 of Streptomyces sp. NPDC001902. Taxonomy (NCBI): domain Bacteria; kingdom Bacillati; phylum Actinomycetota; class Actinomycetes; order Kitasatosporales; family Streptomycetaceae; genus Streptomyces; species Streptomyces sp. NPDC001902. The sequence goes on from NZ_JBIATA010000037.1 coordinate 69,557, forward strand.
GAACGCCTCCGACACCCGCGAGCTGTCCTTCTCCGACTGCCGTGTGCCGGCCGCCAACCTGCTGGGCGAGCGGGGCCGGGGCTACGCCCAGTTCCTGCGCATCCTGGACGAGGGCCGGATCGCCATCGCGGCACTGGCCACCGGTCTGGCGCAGGGCTGTGTGGACGAGTCGGTGGCCTACGCCAAGGAGCGCACCGCCTTCGGCCGCCCGATCGGGAGCAACCAGGCGGTCGCCTTCAAGCTCGCCGACATGGAGATGCGCGCCCACACCGCCCGGCTGGCCTGGCGGGACGCGGCGTCCCGGCTGGTCGCAGGGGAGCCCTTCAAGAAGGAGGCGGCGATGGCCAAGCTCTACTCCTCGGAGATCGCGGTCACCAACGCCCGCGAGGCCACCCAGGTGCACGGCGGCTACGGCTTCATGAACGAGTACCCGGTCGCGCGCATGTGGCGGGACTCCAAGATCCTGGAGATCGGCGAGGGCACCAGCGAGGTGCAGCGCATGCTGATCGCGCGCGAGCTCGGCCTTCCGGCGTAGTTTTCGCCACCTCCCTGCCCGATATCGGGCAGAAATCTTGCGATCAGCCTCCTCCTTCCCTCAGTATCGACCGGTGCTCGAACGCCAGACGACACATGACGACCTCGTCGACCACCTGGTGCGGACCACGCCGCTGCAACGCGGTGAGGCCGCCCGGGTGGTCCTCGACATCCTGGCGTACTTCGACGAGACGGCCGAGGACTTCGTACGGCGCCGCCACCGCGAGCTGCAGGCCAAGGGCCTGCAGAACGCGGAGATCTTCGAACGGATCACGGCCGAGCTGCCGTACCGGGCGGTCACGCCGCCCGGGTACTCACTGCGGCAGCTGCGCCGCATCGTCTACGGCTGACAGCGAGACCGGGCCGCCTCGAGCGACCGGGAGGGACGGAAACATGTGTGGAATCGTCGGCTACATCGGGAAGCGTGATGTCGCCCCGCTGCTGCTGGAGGGCCTGCAGCGGCTGGAGTACCGCGGTTACGACTCCGCGGGCATCGTGGTCGCCGGCAAGTCCGGCGGGCTCAAGGCCGTCAAGGCCAAGGGCCGGGTCCGTGAGCTGGAGGCACGGGTCCCCAAGCGCTTCGCCGGCACCACCGGCATAGCCCACACCCGCTGGGCCACCCACGGCGCCCCCAGCGACGAGAACGCGCACCCGCACCTCGACACCGAGGGCAAGGTCGCCGTCGTCCACAACGGGATCGTCGACAACGCCGCCGAGCTGCGCGCCAAGCTGGAGGCCGACGGTGTGGTCTTCGCCTCCGAGACCGACACCGAGGTGATCACCCACCTCGTCGCCCGCTCCCAGGCCGAGTCCCTGGAGGAGAAGGTCCGCGAGGCGCTGAAGGTCATCGAGGGCACGTACGGCATCGCCGTCATACACGCCGACTTCCCCGACCGGATCGTCGTGGCCCGCAACGGCTCGCCGGTGGTCCTCGGCATCGGCGAGAAGGAGATGTTCGTCGCCTCCGACGTCGCCGCGCTGATCTCCCACACCCGCCAGGTCGTCACGCTCGACGACGGCGAGATGGCCACCCTGAAGGCCGACGACTTCCGCACCTACACGACCTCGGGCACCCGCACCACGGCCACCCCCGAGACCGTGGAGTGGGAGGCCGCCTCCTACGACATGGGCGGTCACGACACGTACATGCACAAGGAGATCAGCGAGCAGCCCGACGCGGTCGACCGCGTGCTGCGCGGCCGGATCGACGACAAGTTCTCCACCGTGCACCTGGGCGGCCTGAACCTCGACGCCCGCGAGGCCCGCGGCATCCGCCGCGTGAAGATCCTCGGCTGCGGCACCTCCTACCACGCCGGGATGATCGGTGCCTCGCTGATCGAGGGCCTGGCCCGTATCCCCGCCGACTCCGAGCCGGCCTCCGAGTTCCGCTACCGCAACCCGGTCGTGGACCCCGACACCCTCTACATCGCCGTCTCGCAGTCCGGTGAGACGTACGACGTGCTGGCGGCGGTCCAGGAGCTCAAGCGCAAGGGCGCCCGCGTCCTCGGCGTGGTGAACGTGGTGGGTTCCGCGATCGCCCGTGAGACCGACGGCGGCATGTACGTCCACGCCGGCCCCGAGGTCTGCGTCGTCTCCACCAAGTGCTTCACCAACACCGTCGTCGCCTTCGCGCTGCTCGCCCTGCACCTGGGCCGCATCCGCGACCTGTCGGTGGCCGACGGCAAGCGGATCATCGAGGGCCTGCGCAGGCTGCCCGAGCAGATCCAGGAGATCCTCACGCAGGAGGAGGACATCAAGAAGCTGGCGGCCGAATACGCGGACGCCAAGTCGATGATGTTCATCGGCCGGGTGCGCGGCTACCCGGTGGCGCTGGAGGCGTCCTTGAAGCTCAAGGAGATCTCCTACATCCACGCCGAGGCCTACCCGGCCTCCGAGCTCAAGCACGGCCCGCTGGCCCTGATCGAGCCCGCGATGCCGACGGTCGCGATCATCCCGGACGACTCGCTGCTGGAGAAGAACCGCGCCGCGATGGAGGAGATCAAGGCCCGCAGCGGCCGGATCCTGGCGGTCGCGCACCAGGAGCAGGCGAAGGCGGACCACACGATCGTCGTCCCGAAGAACGAGGACGAGCTCGACCCGATCCTGATGGGCGTCCCGCTCCAGCTGCTGGCCTACCACACGGCGCTGGCCCTGGGCCGGGACATCGACAAGCCGCGCAACCTCGCGAAGTCCGTGACGGTCGAGTAGCCGACGGCCCCGGCACGCACGAGGCCCCCCGCGCCCTTCGGCGCGGGGGGCCTCGCCGTTGCCTCCCCGGACGTCAGGCCGCGTGCCCACGGTGCGGCATGGTCAGCCGCCAGCCGTCGGCGAGGGCGCGTCGGCCCCACGTGGCGTTGGTGAGCAGTGCGGTCCCGCCGTACCAGGCGACCGCGCCGGCCGCGAGGCCGACCCAGCCGCCCGCCTTGCCGAGGCCGCTGTTGGAGGCGAGTGCCGCGATGCCGGACAGGGCCGTGGCCACGGTCAGCAGCCCGAAGACCGCCTGCGCCACGCCGCCCATCTGCCACGCGGCCATGGTCAGGCTGAGCGCCAGCAGCGCCCACAGGAGCATGAAGAGCCCGGCGGCCTCCTTGCTCGCGCCCGCGCCGGACCCCGCCGACCAGGTCACCCAGAAGGCGCCCAGTGAGGCGAAGGCGGTGCCGGTGAAGCCGTTGCCACCGTAGAACTCCCACATGCCGGCGACGAATTGCGTGACGCCGCCGACGACCAGCGCGAGCCGCGCGGCATCCGCCGCCGCGGTGTTGTCGAATACGCCGGTGCTGAGCAGCCCGTAGGCGATCAGCGTCAGGCCGAGTGTCAGATATCCCAGAGCCGTAGCACCGGCTCCTGCCGTGCGCGCCGTGGAGACGTCGTTGTCCACCGCGGGCCCCCTTCGTGTACGAGGGAAGAAACTGCTGATGAGATACCCTTCACAAGGGCACAAGCAATCCTGCGGAGGCCGTATTCACGGCGGCGTGCACCGAATCGTTATGGAATGACCACGACAGGCCGCTGGGCGCGCCGCGCGAGCCGTCCGGCGACCGACCCGAAGATCTTGCCGATGATCCCGTGCGTCCCACCCACCACGATGGCGTCGGCCTCGTACTCCCGGCCGACCTCCTCCAGCTCGTGGCAGATGTCGCCGCCGCGCTCGACCAGGATCCACGGGACCTCCGACAGGTGGTCGGCGCAGGCAAGTTCCAGGCCGAGCACCTCGGTGCGGTGGTCGGGGACGTCGACGAAAACGGGCGGCTCGCAGCCCGCCCACACGGTCGCCGGGAGCCTGTTGGCGACGTGCACGATGATCAGCGCAGAACCGGACCGGCGTGCCATGCCGATGGCGTACGCGAGGGCCCGCTCACTCGACACGGAGCCGTCGAAACCGACGACCACGCCGTGCCGGAAGGCGGGATCACAGGAAGTGCGCGGCTCGCAGGCCGCCTCCGGGGCCGCCGCCGATTCGGCGAGCGGCTTTCCGTCGGCGGGCTCGGGGAGCTCGTAACCGGCCATGATGCGGTTTCTCGGCAAGGTCGGCGCCGGGAGCGCCGAGTGGGCGGACAACAACAGTGCGGGGGCCGCGGGACCGGCCTGATTTCGACCGGTAAGGGGCTGCCCTTCCCGCTGACTCCAGAGTACGGCGACTGGGGGCCCCTGCACAGATGCGCAGGCGCCCTCACAGCGTCCCCCTACCCCGGAGTTTCCAGGAGAATGCCGGAGCCGGCCGTCGAGCGCAACGCCCCGCCGCCAATCGGACAAGTCACCTCGCGCCCGGCCCTCTCCCGCTGTCCGCCTCCGGCCATATCCGGAATCGTCCTCCCGGCCGTACGAGGCACAGGGGGCGCACTCGTTCTCCGGCCACACAAGGGGCGTACGACGGAGCGCTGACCAGGGGTGCGTACAGGACTTCCCATCATTTTCGGCCAACTTCCCTATGCCCAGGGGGACTTGGGATCATGTGCCACAACCCCCGCCGCCACCAGGGCGGAAGCGGAATGAGGGGGCGCACGGGCGTTGTGCGCCGGTTCCCCTCGCGGAAGGCACACTTCACGAGGGGAACGCTTCGTGATCGAATGCTTCACGCCACGTGGTCATGTCGACATACCGGCAGGTGGTGAACTTGCCACTGCGGGTACAGCGGAACCAGTAGATTCGATCTTGGGTGACAACGGCGGGGGACCCGTGCAGGACCGAGAGGACCAGACGACCGAGGGGGGCTTGAGCTCCATGACACAGGAGTCCAGGACCGGCACCATGGCGGAGATCCAGTCGGCCGCCGGCATGTCCACCGCACCGTCCGCGTCGACGGGGGCACCGGGCGTCCCGCACGTCCCGGGAGCGTCCGGCGTCCCGGTGAGCACCTCCGTTCCGTCAGGCCCAACCGGCCCGTCCGCCACCGCCCAACAGGGCCGGGGGCCACGGAAGTTGTCGGCACGACGCCGTCAGGAGGTCGTCGCCGTACTGCTGTTCAGCGGCGGCCCGATCTTCGAGAGCTCGATCCCGCTCTCCGTGTTCGGCATCGACCGCCAGGACGCGGGCGTGCCGCGCTACCGGCTGCTGGTCTGCGCCGGTGAGGACGGCCCGCTGCGCACCACCGGCGGGCTGGAGTTGTCGGCCCCGTACGGGCTGGAGGCGCTGTCGCGGGCCGGCACGGTCGTCGTGCCCGCCTGGCGCTCGATCTCGCAGCCGCCGCCCGCCGAGGCGCTGGACGCGCTGCGCCGCGCGCACGAGGAGGGCGCACGCATCATCGGGCTGTGCACCGGCGCCTTCGTGCTCGCCGCCGCGGGGCTGCTGGACGGCCGCCCGGCCACCACGCACTGGATGTACGCGCCGACCCTCGCCAAGCGCTACCCGTCCGTCCACGTCGACCCGCGCGAGCTGTTCGTCGACGACGGCGACGTCCTCACCAGCGCGGGCACCGCCGCCGGCATCGACCTGTGCCTGCACGTCGTACGCAGCGACCACGGCGGCGAGGCCGCCAACGCGCTCGCCCGCCGGCTGGTCGTGCCGCCGCGGCGCGGCGACTGGGGCGGCCAGCCCCGGCACCTCGACCGCTCTTTACCGGAGGAGATCGGCGGCGATCCGCTCGCCGAGGTCGTCGCCTGGGCGCTGGAGCACCTGCACGAGCAGTTCGACGTGGAGACCCTCGCCGCCCGCGCCTACATGAGCCGCCGCACCTTCGACCGCCGCTTCCGCACGCTGACCGGCAGCGCGCCCCTGCAGTGGCTGATCACCCAGCGCGTCCTGCAGGCGCAGCGGCTGCTGGAGACCTCCGACTACTCCGTGGACGAGGTCGCCGCGCGCTGCGGCTTCCGCTCGCCCGTCGCGCTGCGCGGTCACTTCCGCCGCCAGCTCGGCTCCTCCCCCGCCTCGTACCGGGCGGCCTACCGGGCCCGGCGCCCGCAGGACGACCCGGACAACGCGCTCGCCGCCGCCCGGGAACCACGCGGCGGCGAGGCGGCCGGCGGCCCGGTGCCGGCCCCGCGCCGCAGCCCCGTGCCCACCGCGGACCGCAGTCACGGCGGGGTGCTGCAGATCGCGGGGCAGGCCGGTCCCGGCGGTGGCCCGGGCACGGCCAAGACCGACGCCGAGCCGCCCTACGCGACGCGCATCCCGGAGCAGCCCGGCAGCCGTTTCGACGCCCGCGAGCCGCACGGCGCCCGGCGGCCGCGCGGTGACCGGGACGGCCGTGACGGACGCAGCCGCAGCGCGACTATGCCTGCTCCGCGGGATCGCCCCGTAGGGTGAGACGTATGAACGACCGGATGGTGTGGATCGACTGCGAGATGACCGGGCTCTCCCTGGCCCAGGACGCTCTGATCGAGGTGGCGGCGCTCGTCACCGACTCGGAGCTCAACGTGCTCGGCGAGGGGGTGGACATCGTCATCCGTCCGCCGGCCGAGTCACTGGAGAGCATGCCGGAGATCGTCCGCACGATGCACACCACCTCCGGCCTGCTGGACGAGCTCGACGGCGGGGTGACGCTGGAGGAGGCGGAGAAGCTGGTCCTGGACTACGTCCGCCAGTACGTGGCCGAGCCCCGCAAGGCGCCGCTGTGCGGGAACTCGGTCTCCACCGACCGCGGTTTCCTCGCCCGGGACATGCCCACGCTCGAGCAGCACCTGCACTACCGCATCGTGGACGTCTCCTCCATCAAGGAGCTGTCCCGGCGCTGGTACCCGCGCGCCTACTTCGCCAGCCCGGAGAAGAACGGCAACCACCGCGCCCTCGCCGACATCCGCGAGTCCATCGCGGAGTTGCGCTACTACCGCGAGGCGGTCTTCGTGCCCCAGCCCGGGCCGGACACCGACACGGCGCGCTCGATCGCCGCGAAGTACGTCCTGCCTGCGGAAACCTCGGACTGAGCGACCCACGGAAAACGCGGCAGCGAGCACCCCTCCGGACCCTGTACACTTTTTCTCGGCCGGTGGGAAGCAGTAACAATCACCGGTCATGGTGGGTGTAGCTCAGCTGGTAGAGCACCTGGTTGTGGTCCAGGATGCCGCGGGTTCGAGTCCCGTCACTCACCCTCACCAGGGAAGGCCCGGTCTGCGGAAGCAGACCGGGCCTTCCTCGTTTCCGGGCCCTCGTGACCCCGGGCGGGGCGGGTCAGCCCGCGACCGCCTCGGCGGCGGCGAGCGCCGGCTGCCAGGGGTACTCCGGGCCGGACCCGGCGTCGCCGAAGAGCACCGTGACCCCGGCGGCGCGCAGGGTCTCCAGCGAGCGCTCGTACTGCGGGTGCTGCATGAGCGCCGCGTTCACGGACGGCATCGCCACCATCGGGACGCGCTTGCCGATGCCCTCGGCGAGGGTGCCGGCCACGAACGTCTCCGTCAGGCCCAGTGCCCACCCGTTGATCGTGTTGAAGGTGGCCGGGGCCACCAGGATCACGTCGGCCGGGGGCCAGACTTCGGGCCGGCCGGGCAGCGGGTACTCGTGGCGCACCGGGCGGCCGGTCAGCGCGGCCAGCCCGTCCAGGCTCGGCTCCAGCCAGCGGGCCGCGGTGGGCGTCAGGCCGAGGCAGACGTCCCAGCCGCGCACCTGGGCGTCCTCGATGACGCGCGCGACGTCGAAGACGGAGGGGGCGGCACCGGCGAAGAGGTAGAGGGTCCGAGTCATGCGGACCACCCAATCGCGGGAAGTGGATCTTACGCAACCGTACGGAGGACCGGACGTCCGGAGGGCCTCACGGGGCCCAGTGGTACTTGCCCCCGCCGAGCCAGCGCACGGCCTGGGGGTCGTCGAAGTCGACGTGCTCCCGCCCGGCGTCGAGGGCGATGCGGACGACGTCGAGCAGGTCATGGGCGATGCCGACGGGTTCCCCGTCGATCTGCACGATGCGGAAGGGCGGGTCCCCTGCCTGGACGGGGGACACGACGATCGGGGTGGTGCTCACCCGTCCAGCTTGCGGCACCCCGGCGCCCGGCGCACCCGAAGTGGCCCTGCCGCACGACGGGTGAATGGCCCTCGTCGGGTCCGGGCCCGCGCTCGTAGCGTGGAGGGCATGAGCACCGAGCCCTCCCGTACGGCCCTCGCCTCCCGACTCCGCGCCCTGCACGTGCCGGGCGACCCGCTGGTCCTGCCGAACGTCTGGGACGCCGCCTCGGCACGTGCCGTGGCAAACGCGGGCTTCCCGGCGGTCGCCACCGGGAGCGCGGCCGTGGCGCCCACCCTGGGCTACCAGGACCAGGAGGACACCCCCGCGGACGAGATGTGCGCCGCGGTCGCCCGCATCGCCCGTGCCGTCCCCGTGCCGGTGACCGCCGACATGGAGCGGGGCTACGGGCTGCCGCCCGCGGAGCTGGCGGAGCGGCTGGCCGCGACCGGTGCCGTGGGCTGCAACCTGGAGGACACCGACCACCGCACGGGGCTGCTGGCCGACCCCGGGGAGCAGGCGGCGTACATCGCCGCCCTGCGCGCGGCGGCCCCGGAGCTGGTGATCAACGCCCGGACGGACTGCTTCCTCCGCGGCGGCGCCGGTGCCGCGGAGCGGCTGGCGGACGCGGCGGGCCGGGCACGGGCGTACCTGGAGGCGGGCGCGGACTGCGTCTACCCGATCGGGGCGCTGGACGAGGCCACCGTCCGGGCCGTCGTCGAGGCCGTGGACGGCCGCCCGGTCAACGTGCTGTCCCGGCCGGGCGGGCCCTCACCGGCCCGTCTGGCGGAGCTGGGGGTGGCGCGGATCAGCTTCGGCCACCAGCTCCACCAGATGGTCCAGCGGTACTTCTCCGGGCTCCTCGCGACCGTGGCGCGCGGGGACAGTCCCTTCCCCGAGGACTGACGGCACCTCAGCCGTCCGTGCGCGGGGGCGACTCGTCGTTGCCGCGGCGCACGGTGCGCAGCGGACCGCCGGGCCGCCACACCTGCAGGACGAGGTCGGGGTCCTCGACGTAGGTGCGCACGACCTCGGCGATGTCGGCACGGAAGAGGTGGAAGGGCCCCTCGGGCACCGTCACCTCGCCGGTGAAGCGGGCGATCGCCGCCGGGTCGGTGACCTCGACGGCGCGCCCGGAGATCCGCACGTCGCCCCCGTCCATGGAGGTGTCGGGACCGGGGTTGACGTGGAGCGCGAAGCGCGGGTCGCGGCGCAGGTCGAGGGCCTTGCGGGAGCCGGGCATCATGCCGAGCCACAGCTCGCCGAGCCGGAACTCGGCCTCGATGCCGCTGAGCCGGGGTGAGCCGTCGGCACGGAGGGTGCCGAGGACGTGGTGCTTGTAGCCGCCGAATCGGGTGCGCACGGCCTCGGCGAGGCCGGGCTGTGCTTCCTGGAAGTCTGTCCAGCTGGTCGTCATGCCGTCATGCTCCCCGGCATACCCGACATCCTCTGTCGGCATTGCCGGGGCGGTGTCAGTCCTCGCCCGGAAGGCGGCGGGCCGGGGCGTCGCCCTGTCCCTGGCGGGCGGCCTGCCAGATCCCGCGGAGGCGGTCCAGCTCCGCCAGTTCGGCGCGCGACCAGGTGCGCCGGCCCGCGACGTACCGCCGTATGGCCTCATTGGCGGCTTCGACGGAGCGGCGGTCCAGAACGGTCGGTGGCATGTCTTGATTTTAGGAGAGGGGTGTGACAAAGAGCCGCGGATGGCGCCCCGTGGGCCCATGTCACACGTGACCCTCCTCACGTGACGGGGCTCACCCCCGGCATCCGGGCCAACTCTTCAGGTCGTAGGCGTCACTTGGCACTGCGCTCCGCCGGGGCGGCGGTCACGCGGACTCGCGGCGCACGAGCTCGGTCGACAGCACGACGTGCCGGCGGGTGGCGGTGCTCGCCGCGATCTCCTCCAGCAGCACCCGCGCCATGGTGCGGCCCATCTCCTCGATCGGCTGCCGCACGCTGGTCAGGGGCGGGTCGGTGTGGCGCGCGATGGCGGAGTCGTCGAAGCCGATCAGCGCCACGTCGTCGGGCACCCGCCGGCCCCGCTCGCGCAGCACCTGCAGCGCGCCGCCGGCCATGACGTCCGAGGCCGCGAAGACCGCGTCGACGCCGGGGCGGCGCTCCAGCAGCGCCCGCATCGCGGCGCGGCCGCCCTCCTCGGTGAAGTCGCCGGCCGCGACCAGCGCGTTGTCGTGGACCAGCCCGGCGGCCTCGACCGCCTGACGGTAACCGTCGAGGCGGCAGCGGGCGACGTACATGTCCAGGGGGCCGGTGATGGTCGCGACGCTCCTGCGCCCGAGCCCCAGCAGGTGCGCGACCGCCGAACGGGCGCCGCCGACGTTGTCGGAGTCGACGTACGACACCGACTCCAGGTCGGAGCGGCGGCCGCTGAGCACCGTCGGCATCTCCAGCTGCTCCAGCAGGTCGGGCAGCGGGTCGTCCTCGTGCACCGAGGCCAGCAGGACGCCGTCGACCCGGTGGGCGGTGAGGTACTGGGCGAAGCGCTGCCGTTCCTTGGGCGTCCGCAGCAGCGTGAGCAGCAGCTGCATGTCGGTGTCGGCGAGCTCGGCGCCCACGCCCCGGATGATGTCGGAGAAGTACGGCTCCGCGAAGAGCCTGGTCTCGGCCTCCGGGATGACCAGGGCGATCGCGTCCGTCCGGTTGCCCGCCAGGGCGCGCGCCGCGCGGTTGGGGACGTAGCCGAGCTCGGCGATGGCGGCCTCGACCGCGGCCTTGGCATGGTCGCTCACCCGAGGTGATCCGTTGATCACCCGGGAGACGGTGCCCCGGCCCACTCCGGCCCGCGCGGCGACCTCTTCGAGCGTCGGCCTGCCGCTGCGCCGTCCGCCGATCACCATTGCGGCCTCCCAATCACGAGGTGGTAACTGCGCCAACTTAGAGCGTCTGCTCCCTTGACACCTCATCGGGGAACGGAGACTCTTCAACACATCACATGTGGGAGCGCTCCCACACTAGCGAACACGTACACTTCCCGCACGTATCCCGGAGGACCCGAATGCGCACGACAAGGAAGTCGTCCCGGCCACGAGGCCGTACCGCTGCCGTAGCGATAACCGCGGTGGCCGCGCTCGGAGTGAGCCTGCTCGCCGGCTGCTCCAAGGACAGCGACGAGCCCGCCAAGGCCGGTGGCTCGGAGGGCGACGGCAAGGGCAAGATCACCCTCACGGTCGGCACCTTCGGTGTCTTCGGCTACAAGCAGGCCGGTCTGTACGAGGAGTACGAGAAGGCGCATCCGAACATCACGATCAAGGAGAACGTGATCGAGCGGAACGACGCCTACTACCCGCAGCTCCTCACCCACCTCGCCGCCGGCAGCGGCCTGAGCGACATCCAGGCCATCGAGGTCGGCAACATCAACGAGATCGTCACCACCCAGGCGGCGAAGTTCGAGGACCTCTCCAAGGCCGAAGGCGTCGAGAAGTCGAACTACCTCGACTGGAAGTGGGCCCAGGCCAGCACCCCCGACGGCAAGACCATCGGCCTCGGCACCGACATCGGCCCGATGGCCATCTGCTACCGCACCGACCTGTTCAAGAAGGCGGGTCTGCCCACCGACCGCGCCGAGGTCGGCAAGCTGTGGGCCGGTGACTGGAGCAAGTACCTGGACGCGGGTAAGACCTACACCGAGAACGCGCCCAAGGGCACCACGTTCCTGGACTCGTCCGCCGGTCTCTACCAGGCGATCAGCAACTCCGCCTCCGAGCGCTACTACGACAGCAGCGGCAAGGTCATCTACAAGACCAGCCCCTCCGTGAAGGAGGCCTGGGACCTGGCCATGGAGGCCACCACCGGCAAGATGACGGCCAAGCTGAAGCTGTTCGACAAGGCCTGGGACCAGGGCTTCGCCAACGGCCGCTTCGCCTCGCTCCCCTGCCCGTCGTGGATGCTCGGCTACATCCAGGAGAAGGCCGGCGACGCGGGCAAGGGCAAGTGGGACGTCGCCGCCGCGCCGAAGCCCGCCAACTGGGGCGGCTCCTTCGTGGGCGTGCCCTCGGCCGGCAAGAACAAGGAAGAGGCCGTCAAGCTGGCCGCGTGGCTGACCGCCCCGGCGCAGCAGGCCAAGGTCTTCGCCAAGCAGGCGAGCTTCCCGAGCGCCCCGGGCGCCTATGACCTGCCCGAGGTCAAGGACGCCAAGCACGAGTACTTCAACAACGCGCCGATCGGCCAGATCTTCGCCGACGCGGCCAAGAGCATCCCGACCCTGGTGATCGGTCCGAAGGACCAGCAGATCTACACGGCGATCACCGACGTCGGCATCCTGCAGGTCGAGCAGCAGGGCAAGACCCCTGCTCAGGGCTGGGCGGCTGCCGAGAAGGAAATCGACAACGCACTGGACCAGTGACCCGCATGGCTTCGGAGATCTCCGACATGACCGCAGTGACCGCGCCCCCCTCCGAGGGGGGCGCGGCCCCGCGCGGCGGCTCCGGCCGTCCGCGCGACGCACGTGACGAGCGACGCGGCCGCTGGCGCAGCCGCCGCTACCGGTGGGACGTCAAGGCGATGCCGTACGCCTTCGTCTCGCCCTTCTTCCTGTTCTTCGCCGCCTTCGGCCTCTTCCCGCTGATCTACACGGGCTGGTCCTCCTTCTACCGGGTGGAGCTGACCAACCTCGACGCGCGGGAGTTCGTCGGCTTCCACAACTACACCCGCCTGCTGGAGGACGAGTTCTTCTGGAACGCCCTGAAGAACACGTTCACCATCGGTGTGATCTCGACCGTCCCGCAGCTGCTCATCGCACTGGGCCTGGCCCACCTGCTCAACTACAAGCTGCGCGGCTCGACCTTCTTCCGGGTCGCGATGCTCACCCCGTACGCCACGTCGGTGGCCGCCGCCACGCTGGTCTTCACGCTGATGTTCGGCACCGACTACGGCATGATCAACTGGGTGCTGGAGCACCTCGGTTTCAGCCACCACATCGACTGGCGGGCGGGCACCTGGTCCTCCCAGATCGCCGTCTCGTCGATCGTGATCTGGCGCTGGACCGGTTACAACACCTTGATCTACCTGGCCGCGATGCAGGCCGTGCCGCACGACCTGTACGAGTCCGCCGCGCTGGACGGCGCCTCGCGCTGGCAGCAGTTCCGCCACGTGACGATCCCGATGCTGCGGCCGACGATCCTCTTCACGATCGTGGTCTCGACGATCGGCGCCACCCAGCTGTTCGGCGAGCCGTTCCTCTTCGGCGGCCCCGGCGGCGAGAAGGGCGGCTCCTCCCACCAGTTCCAGACGCTGGGCCTGTACCTGTACGAGCAGGGCTGGACGAACTACCACCTCGGGCGGGCCTCGGCCATCGCCTGGGCGATGTTCCTGCTCCTGCTGCTGATCGCCGCCGTCAACGGGCTGGTCGCCCGCTGGCTGCGCAAGAACCACGAGGGGTGACGACGATGGCCACCATCTCGACCAACCCGGCGGATCAGGCGGCCGGCGCAGCGGACGCGCCCCGCAAGGCGAAGCGCCGCACCCCCGGGGCGCCCAAGGCCGGACGGCAGCTGCACGCGGGCCCGTTCACCTACATCGTGCTGATCGTCTTCACGGCGATATCCCTCTTCCCCCTGGTGTGGACCGCGATCGCCGCCTCCCGGACGAACTCGCGGCTGGCGCAGACCCCGCCGCCGTTCTGGTTCGGCTCGAACCTCTTCAGCAACCTGCAGACCGCGTGGACCGAGGCCAACCTCAGCACGGCGCTGCTGAACACGACCATCGTCGCCGGCAGCATCACCATCGGCACGGTGCTGTTCTCGACGATCGCCGGCTTCGCCTTCGCCAAGCTGCAGTTCAAGATGAAGAACTTCCTGCTGATGCTGACCATCGGCACCATGATGGTGCCGCCGCAGCTGAGCGTGGTGCCGCTGTTCCTGTGGATCGCGGACCTGGACTGGACGAACCACCTCCAGGCGGTCATCCTGCCGACCTTCGTCAGTGCCTTCGGTGTCTTCTTCATGCGGCAGTACCTCTCCCAGGCCCTGCCCACCGAGATCATCGAGGCCGCCCGCGTCGACGGCGCCAGCAGCCTGCGGATCGTCTGGCACGTGGTCTTCCCGGCCGCCCGGCCCGCGATGGCGGTCCTGGGCATGCTGACCTTCGTCGCGGCCTGGAACGACTTCTTCTGGCCGATCATCGCGCTGACCCAGGAGAACCCGACCGTGCAGGTCGCGCTCACCAGCCTCGGCCGCGGCTACATCCCCGACGAGTCCGTCATCATGGCCGGCGCGCTGCTCGGCACGCTCCCGCTGCTGCTGGTCTTCGTGATCTTCGGCAAGCAGATCGTCGGCGGCATCATGCAGGGCGCGGTCAAGGGCTGAGCCCTCCCGCGGCCACGGCCGCGCCCTTCCCCCTTCTCCTCTTGTTCACTCGTTCCGATGGGAGCGCTCCCGTATGACAGCGTCCGACATCCGTCCCGCAGCGAGCGGCACCGCCGCGGCAAGCGGCCACCAGTTCCCGCCCGGCTTCCTGTGGGGCGCGGCCACCGCCGCGTACCAGATCGAGGGCGCCGCTGCCGAGGACGGGCGCACCCCGTCGATCTGGGACACCTTCAGCCACACCCCCGGCAAGGTCTTCGAGGGCCACAGCGGCGACGTGGCCGCCGACCACTACCACCGTTTCCGTGACGACGTACGGCTCATGGCCGACCTCGGCCTGAGCGCCTACCGGTTCTCCGTCTCCTGGTCCCGTGTCCAGCCCACCGGCCGCGGGCCGGCGGTGGAGCGGGGCCTCGACTTCTACCGCGCGCTCACCGACGAGCTGCTGGAGCACGGCATCCAGCCGGCCGTCACCCTCTACCACTGGGACCTGCCGCAGGAGCTCGAGGACGCCGGCGGCTGGCCCGCCCGCGACACCGCGGAGCGCTTCGGCGAGTACGCGCGGATCGTCGCCGAGGCCCTCGGCGACCGCGTCCAGCTGTGGACCACCCTCAACGAGCCCTGGTGCAGCGCCTTCCTCGGCTACGGCTCCGGCGTCCACGCCCCGGGCCGCACCGACCCGGTCGCCGCCCTGCGTGCCGCGCACCACCTCAACCTCGGCCACGGCCGCGCCGCCGAGGCGCTGCGCTCGGTCCTCCCGGCCCGCGCCCAGCTCGGCATCACGCTCAACCTGCACCAGGTCCGCGCGCTCACCGGCTCCCCCGCCGACGTGGACGCCGCACGCCGCATCGACGCCGTGGGCAACCGGGTCTTCACCGGCCCCCTGCTCAACGGCGCGTACCCGAAGGACCTGCTCGAGGACACCCGCGGCCTGACCGACTGGTCCTTCGTCCAGGACGGCGACCTCGCCGCGATCAAGCGCCACCCGCTGGACGTGCTGGGCATCAACTACTACACGCCCACCCTGGTGTCGGACGGCGCTTCCGTCGACGGGCCGCGCAGCGACGGCCACGGCTCCAGCGCGTTCTCCCCCTGGCCGGGCGCGGACGACGTCGCCTTCCACCAGCCCCCGGGCGAGCGGACGGCGATGGGCTGGTCCGTCGACCCCACGGGCCTGTACGACCTGCTGATGCGGATGAACCGCGAGTTCCCCGACCTGCCGCTGCTCATCACCGAGAACGGCGCGGCCTACGAGGACTCCGTGGGCCCCGACGGTGCCGTGCACGACCCCGAGCGCGTGGAGTACCTGCGCGTCCACCTGGAGGCGGTCCACCGCGCCGTACGCGACGGCGCCGACGTGCGGGGCTACTTCCTGTGGTCCCTGATGGACAACTTCGAGTGGGCGTACGGGTACAGCAAGCGCTTCGGCGCGGTCTACGTCGACTACGAGACGCAGGAGCGCATCCCGAAGTCCAGCGCCCACTGGTACGCGGGCGTCGCCCGCGCGGGCGCGCTCCCCGACGCGGCGGAGGCGGACACCGCGTCCTGACGGACCGGCGGGACGCGGCGCACTACTCGGAGGGGGGTGCCGCGTCCCGTCCCACGCCGCGGAGGAACTGCGTCCACGCGGCGGGGGTGAAGGAGAGGGAGGGGCCGTCCGGGTCCTTGCTGTCCCGGACGTGCACGCGGTGGGGGGTGGTGGCGACCTCGACGCAGTTGCTGCCTTCGGTGTCGCTGTACGTCGACTTGCGCCAGGACAGTTCGCCGCTCATGCCTCACCCGCCATCCGCTTGATGAACCGCGCCGATTCGTCGGCGCCGAGGGCCTCCGTCCGGATCATGCCATGCCGTTGCGTCAGCGCACCCACTTGTTCGGGGTCCGCTGTCAGCAGGCTGAGGGACTGCCCCTCCGTGAGGGCGAGGCGTTCGTGCTCCCGGGTCTCCAGCAGCACGATGGGCCCGTTGAGTCCGGGGTGAGCACCGGCGGCGAAGGGCAGCACCTGCAAGGAGACGTTGCGCAGCTCGGCCACCTCCAGCAGGTGCGCAAGCTGCCGCTTCGCCGTGTCCGTGCCGCCCACGGGACAGCGCAGAGCCGCCTCGTACACCACGAAGCTGAACTCGACGGGTGGACTGCGCCGCAGCAGTGACTGGCGTTCCAGCCGTGCCCGGACCCGTTCTTCCAGGACCGCGTCGTCAAGCGGCGGCCGGTGCGCTCCGAGCAGCGCGCGCACGGTGGCCTCGATCTGGAGCAGCCCGGGGATCAGCAGCGGTTCGTACGACCAGAGGCTCACCGCCTCCGCCTCGTAGCGGAAGAAGTCCTGGGACCTCGCCGGAAACTTCTCCGGCTTGAGGTACGCCTCCGCCGCGGCCAACTTCCCCCCGGCCCCGCACAGATGATCCGCGATCTGCAGGAAGCGGGACCTGGGCCGGCGGCGGCCCTGCTCCATGGACTTCACGGTCTCATAGCCGTACGCCGCCTCACGCGCCAACTGCTCGCGCGTGACGCCCGCTTGCTCACGCCAGAGCTTGACCTGGTTGCCGCAGTACCGCCACGCCATCGGCGGCTGGGTCACCTCGCCGGTCATCCGCACCCACCCCCGTACTCTCCGTGGTCACCAGACTACGGAACGGCGCCGTCAGTCGCGTCCGAAGCTGTGGAAGCGGCCGATGACAGTGAAGCCGCGGCGCGCGTACCAGTGCCGGGGCCAGTCGTCCGCGTCGGCGACGAGGAAGCGGGTGGCGCACCCGGCGTCGACGGCCTGGCGCAGCGCCGTGGACAGGACGGCGTCGGCGTGGCCGCGGCCGAGGTGGGCCTCGGAGGTGATGAGGTCCTCGATCTGGGCGGTGCCGGACGCGGGGTCGATGTAGAGGTCCGCCCAGGAGGCGACGTCTCCCTCGGGCGCCCGCGCGCCGATGAAACGGACGACGTCCGCACCGCGCCGGCGGGCCTCGCGGCGGTCGACGAGCTGGCGGATGACCTCGTCGTCGGCCTCCGGGAGGAAGCCGCGCCAGCGCCGGGCGAGAGGGGCGCGGAAGGCGTCGAGGTCCACTTCCGCCGCGGGGCCGCCGTCCGGCACAGGGCCGGTGTGCAGCATGACGAGCTCGGCGGAGTGGTGGTAGCCGGCGCGGATCAGGGGCGCGGCGCAGGCGGTGCCCGTGGCGTCGTCCAGGACGGTGATCGCGCGGTGCTTCAGGTGGCCCAGCGCCTCGTCGGCGAGGGCGGGCAGCGCCTCGGGATCCACGGTGCCGTCCACGACCACGTGGTTGTTGCCGTGCGAGTACGCGTAGGCGTCGTCGAGGACGGCGAAGCCACCGGGGAGGTCGACGGTGCGCGCGGCCTGGCGGCGGGCGAAGGCGGTGACGAAGGCGCGGATCTGCGGCATTTGCGGTCCTGACATGGGGGCAGCCTAGGTGTATTGCCTTGTGAGGTTGGGGACGCGGCTGGCGGGTGGTTTGCCGTTCAGCGCGGTGTGTCCGCGGTGGTGATTGTAGGTGTGCAGC